>JAEUVS010000044.1 GCA_016786745.1 Chitinophagaceae bacterium
ATAAAGTACTTGAAAAACCAATGTCGGCTACTATCTTTAACCATCAAAAACAGACTAACTGTTTTGAAAAATATGTCCAGTTATTAGGGGGTTGATACATGACCAGCAAGTCGGTAGATTTACACGGATGTATCCGATGACTGATGAGGGAGGACAGGAAAGTTTAAGTCCGTATCATTTTAGCTATAATAATCCGATTCGATTCAATGATCCTGATGGAAAATTTCCGGATGGGTGTTGCAGTTTATCAGACGTCGTCGATGCAGTTAATACTGTTACACGATCGGTGGTTGTAGTAGCTAGTGCGGCCGCCAATGCCTGGGGAACCAATCAGGTGGGTGGCATTGGTAGAGCAGATGTGGAGAATATGAGCGGTTTGACTCAGGGCGAGAAAACATTAGCGAGGGCGGGTCAGTCTATAGGTGATGCAGCTTCCATTGTTACAGGCGCCGCAGAGGTAGTTGTAGGAGGTGGTGGGGAAATTGCTACGCTTGGGGGCGCTACTCCTGCAGCTATACCTTTAGTTTTGCACGGTGCTTCATCCGCAGTGTTAGGCGCAAAGAATTTGTTGAGTAGCAGCACAGATAATAGTGGTAGCAGTGGTGCGCGAAGGAAAAATCGATTACCGGATCGAGGAGAACCTAATTCTACGCAAACAAATAAACCCGGTACAACAACAAAAAAATATGGCCCAGATGGTACTGTCCAAAAAGAGTTTAACAAGGGACATCCCGGAGAAAAAGTTCCCAAGAATGAACAAGGTGATCATGTTCACGATTACAAACCTAACCCAAACAATAAAAGCGGCATAGGTGATCGTCAGCCTGGAAGAGAGCCTAAGAGAAATGAATTAAAGAAAGATTTTAACCAATGATTTCTATGAAAATACTTAGTAGTGATGAAGCGTTGATCAACTTTTTTTCAGGAGATAAAAGCCTAACGAGCGCTAAGCTCACCAGGATCGATATTTTTTCGAAAGACGGCTTTTTATTAATTGATTTATATTTTGAATTATTATCCAACGATAAAATCAAGCTAACTTTTACTGATGTAAAAGAGTACTCGTTTTATCATTCTTCGAAACATGCTTTTTACTATGTTGAGATCTTGAAGTTTTTTAAGGAACAACAGAGCATCTACATAAGCCTGGATCCGGTAGATGAAACTGAGGGCATATCAGAAAAGGACAATGATTTTATTCTGGCTGCAGGCGTAAACGGCTTTGTTTTAGAAGAATAGAATGTTATTATTGGGAAAAGCCCGGCAAGTCCGGGCTTATTTGTTTTAAGAAGCGTACGCTTTACGTCCCTTGGCATCCCGGATATAAGTGTCGATTAGATCCAGGAGTGTTTTCTTTTTTATCTTCTTCGAGCTGCTCGAGGTCGTGCAGTCGCTGCAATGTTTTCTTATCAAATCCTTTAAGCATGCCTTCGTCTGCGCTGACCATAAAACCGGTGAAAATTTTAATGCAGCGCAATGGAATGGA
Organism: Chitinophagaceae bacterium; assembly: GCA_016786745.1. Classification (GTDB taxonomy): domain Bacteria; phylum Bacteroidota; class Bacteroidia; order Chitinophagales; family Chitinophagaceae; genus Flavitalea. Next base: position 1,487 of record JAEUVS010000044.1, read on the forward strand.
AATATTTCAGGGATGGTATGGAAGAGCGATGGCGATGATACCCGCAGAAAATATGATTTTGTTTATGATGCCGCCAACAGGATACTGCGTGCAGATTTTGAACAGCAGAATCCCGATAACAACTGGAACAACTCCATCGTGAACTTTAATATGAAGATGGGAGATGGCGTTGATGCCTCTTCCGCTTATGATGCCAACGGAAATATCAAGCGGCTGCAGCAATGGGGTTTAAAACTCGCTTCTTCCGGGCAGATAGACGACCTGGCATACAATTATGAAGACAAGAGCAATAAGCTGCTCAATGTAATGGATGCCTTCGATGACCCTGATACTAAATTAGGCGACTTCAGGGTGTCTGCCCAGCACCCGTCGCCAACAAAAACAGCTACAACAGCCGACTACACCTACGACGCTAATGGCAACCTGCTCAAGGACCTGAACAAGGATATCACGACGACTTCCAACGGAACGGGTATCACTTACAGTCACCTGAATACGACGGATTACGTCACCATCAAGCGCGATGCCACCTCTACCAAAGGCATCATCAGCTACATCTACAACTCTAATGGCGTGAAGATAAAGAAGACGGTCACCGAAAACCCGCATGCTTCCAATAACAATACCACCACCATCACGACCACTAACTACCTGGGGCCATTCGTATATGAGAGCCGTTCGATCTCTCCTGCCGACCCCAACCGTCCCAATTATACCGACCGGCAGCTCTACATCATGCACGAAGAAGGACGGATAAGGTACAAACCGGAGAATACCAGTTTTGAATACGACTACATGATAAAGGACCATCTGGGTAATGTGCGTATAATCCAGATAGGTCTCGTCCGTGACTATAGCAATTACCTAATCCACAAACACAAAAGAACGGATAATCCTGCTGTCGGCATGTTCATCAAAGACAGAATAAGAAAGTTACTGCCAGGATTATTAAGCACCGAAGCTGGAGCTGTTATAGCAGCATCACACGACGAAGTAAGGGAGATTGTCAATTGGGCTATGTTAGCTCAGAAAAAATTAAATTTGCAGATAATAAAAAAACTGTTGTTATGAAAGGGGTTAGTTATGTTACCAATGAGCAGAACAAAAAAGTGGCTGTCCAGATCGAATTGAAAGTGCTGGAAAAATATGATGACCAGATAGAGGATCTGATCGATGGCATTATTGCTGAATCCCGCAGGGATGAACGGCGTATGCCATTGAGCAAAGTGATACGCGGGCTTAAACAATCCGGGAAATTGAAATGAAGCGTTACCGCGTTGTATTGACTCAAACGGCGGAAAAAGAGCTTCGCCGGCTTCCTTCTCAGGTGATAGAAAAAATCGTTACCGTCCTTAGATCGCTGGAAGAAAATCCCCGTCCTGCAGGATGCAAAAAACTAAAGGGCTATAAAAACCTCTGGCGCGTACGCGTGGGCGATTACCGGCTTATTTATGCTATTGAGGAAGTGATTATGCTCATAGACGTACGCGAGATCGGTCATCGCAAAGACATATACGATAAATTATAATTGTTTTATTCACCAACATCTTACTACTCAAGCTTAACAATAGCGCGGAGTTTTAGAGGAGCTGGAGCATTTTTATAAGGCCCTGGAGAGCGCTCCTCATACCCACTCTTACTACGATAAACCGATATGGCAGGGCAAGATCAGTCGGTTCCTTACATTATTGTGTACGAAATTTTTGATACCACTGTTATTGTATACAGTGTGTTTATGACTGATCGCAATCCATCTGAAAAAAGAAAAAGCTGAGAGGTATAGGGAAGTTTTGAGAAGAATATCTCAGACCCTAATGTTTCTTCTGCCTCGCCACGGGCCTGAAAAATCTTACGGAGAAGCTGTGGTCCTCAACACATGCCTTAACCAAATCGGAGCTGATTAATTTTTTATCGATACGCATCTGGAATGCTGAAGCATACATCGCACTTTTCGCAATTACATTTCCCGATGTAGTTTGAAGAGAAAACCTCAGCGGCAACTCATCCTCCAATAAAAAATCTTTGTATTGCTGCATCCTGTATATCGCATTACTGCAATCGGTAAGCGTCCGGAAATCGCGACTGGTAAGCAACTTCCTGCCATCGGCATCCTTAAGGTTAAAATAGAATTGCTCGTCTACCGAATTATGTATAGTAAACTTCATGACGGGTTTAGGGGTGCGTCGAACACTTTGTTTTGTGGTTAGGGGTGTCGTAAGCAGGATAAATATATCCTTTACAACAGATATCTGAAATTGATCTTTTTCAAGAAATCGTTAATCCAGCCCCCGGATAATCACCTCGCATGCCTTTTTAATCTCTTTCGAAGAAATGTTCAGGGGAGGAGCAATCCGCATGCAATGAGGAGCAAAAAGAAACCAGTCGGTAAGTACTCCATTTTCAATACAATACGAAATGATGTTTTTTGTAACCGACTCATCAGCAAATTCTACGGCAACCAGTAACCCACAACTCCTCACCTCCTTTATTAAACGATGTTGCAACAACTGCACAAACAGCTTTGCTTTTTTAGCAACCTTTGAAACGATCTTTTTTTCAGTCAGCACCTTAAAAGCAGCCAAACCAGCCGCACAACAAACGGGGTGACCGCCAAACGTTGTGATATGCCCTAATACCGGATCATGTGAAAGGTTAGTCATCAATTCGCGGCTCGCTATAAAAGCGCCCAATGGCATCCCTCCTCCAAGGGCCTTACCCAGCAACAAAATATCAGGTACCACATCAAATTGCTCAAAACCCCATAATGTTCCCGTCCTGCCGAAACCTACCTGCACCTCGTCTAAAATGAGCAAAGCACCCACTTCGGAACACCTGCTGCGCACCGCCTGTATCCACGATACCGAAGGCGCAAACACACCCCGCTCCGCCTGCACTGTCTCCATAACCACACATGCCGTGTTTTTATCAATGGCATCTATCACCAAAGGATCATTGTAATCAAAATGATATATTGATGGCAGCAGCGGCCTGAACGGGTTGCGCCAATACTCATCTCCCATAATACTTAATGCGCCCTGCGTAGAACCATGATAGCTGCTGTTGAACGAAATAATATTCGTTCTGTTAGTGACCCTCTTCGCCAGCTTCATGGCGCCTTCCACAGCTTCCGCCCCTGAGTTGGTGAAATAAACAGAATCAAGCGGGCCGGGCAGATGTTCAGTAAGCAACCGCGCATACTGCACCTGGGGCGTCTCAATCATCTCTCCATACACCAAAACATGCAGGTATTTTTCGGCCTGCTCTTTTATCGCCTTAACAACCGCTGGATGGCGGTGACCGATATTACATACACTGATACCCGAAATCAGGTCAATGTATTCCCGGCCGTTATCATCCCACAAAACAGAACCACGCGCCTTTTTTATATGTATAGCAAGCGGACTTTCTGAAGTCTGGGCAATATGTCTGAAGAATAGTCTCCGCGTATCCATAAATTGTGATGGAATTTCCGATGACAAGTTAAACAACTATTTTATGCCAGTAATTCTTCCCGTTGAAGGGGTGAGCCCGGTTTTCGGTGAAAACTGTTTCATCGCTCCTAACGCTACTATTGTTGGAGACGTGGTGATGGGCAATGAATGCAGTATCTGGTTCAACGCCGTGGTAAGAGGTGATGTAAACAGCATACGCATGGGCAATAAAGTAAACATCCAGGATGGTGCAGTTATTCATTGCACTTACCAGCGATCGAAAACAATTATCGGGAACAATGTTTCCATTGGTCATAATGCAATTGTGCATGGTTGCATTATACATGATTTTGTGCTGGTGGGAATGGGCGCTATTGTGATGGACAATGCAGAAATCGGGAGCAACAGCATCATTGCCGCAGGGGCTGTTGTACTTGAAAATACAAAGATCGAAGAAGGAAGCATCTATGCCGGTGTACCCGCGAAAAAAGTAAAGAATATATCAGCTGCGCTTATCAATGGCGAGATAAACAGGATAGCGGATAATTATGTGAAGTATGCGGGCTGGTTTAAGGAGAGGTGAGAGGGGAAAGGGCAGAGGTGTTATTGATGTTCAGCTATTTGCACCTGTCGACCACTATTGACATTACCATATAATATTATTAGTTTTAAATACGTTGTAAGTAAGAATAAACTCTTATGTCAACACCTAAAAAATTGTTGGTCGCGGTAGCTTGTTTACTGATCGTAACAGGCGGAAGTTCATGCAGGGTCTGGAACAAAGTATTCGGACCTAAATATGGTTGCCCGGCCAACGGAAGATCCTTCGGAGCAGAACGGATTCTGAGCGGCGAAAAACCACCTAAAGCAAAAAAGTTCAAGGCGTAAACCATTTATACACTCTACATTCATAACCCTAAATCCGTAATGCATGAGCCTTACCTTACGTACCGACTTCGGCTGCACCGAAGCAATAATAGACGACGATTGTGGCCTCAAAAGATTTTACGAAGTAGCCAACATTCTGACAGACGATCTTGAAATTAAATTCACCCACAAAGAAGACGACTTCGACACACTTACATGGGATTTTGTTTTCAAGAACCACATTCTCACATTGCACTACAACATTTACACAGGCATCTCTATTTACCCCCGCAAGTTTCGCGAAGCGCCGAGGAAAGATAATGATGCAGTAGTGGAAGTGGCGAAGTTTTTAGAGAATAAGCTGTTTATTCACCAGGCGAGGAAATATATGTCTTAATATTTACTTTCTAAGGTCTCTAAAATATTAAAATAACTTACATAACGCCCCTCATCGATACGGCCGTCTTCGACGGCCTTTTTTATTGCGCAGCCCGGTTCGTTGATGTGCAAACAGTCGTTGAAATGGCAATCCTGCAACAACGCCCGCATCTCGGGAAAATAGTGCGACAGCTCCTGCCGGCTCATGTCAACAATACCAAATTCACGCATGCCCGGCGTATCTATTATCCTGCCCCCGCCAGGCAAATCGAACATTTCAGCGAAAGTTGTCGTGTGCATACCCTTGCCGCTCCAGTCACTCACATCGCGGGTTTTTAAGTTGAACGAAGGAAAAAGTTTATTGATGAAAGACGATTTACCCACACCCGAATGACCGCTCATCAAAGTGGTTTTGTTTGTTAGATGAGTTTTTATTTCATCGAGACCCTGGTTTTCAGTTACGCTTGTTGCGAATACTTTGTAGCCGACGTCAGTGTATATTCTTGAGAGTTCTTCAAGTTTCAGCTCATCCTTCTTTTTGTACAGGTCCGTTTTATTGAACACCACAATCGCGGGCACATGGTATGCTTCGGACGTCACCAGGAACCGGTCAATAAATCCCTGCGACGTACGCGGCTCCCTTAATGTAGCGAAGATCATTGATTGGTCAACATTCGCAGCAACAATATGATGTTGCATCTTGTGCGACGGCGATACCCTGGTGATGTAGTTCCTGCGCGGATAAATTTCGGTGATCATTGCCGTATCTCCTTCGGGCTCGCGTTCCAATTCAACAATATCGCCAACGGCAACAGGATTTGTAGAAGTAATGCCATCAATCTTAAATACACCTTTTATCCTCGCGTTCACTGCTTCGCCGTCATCTGTTTTGGTCACATACCACGAACCGGTTGATTTATACACTGTGGCCTTCATCACGGATATTTTTTTAAAAGAGTGTAGCGGAGAATAAATTCAAGCAGTATGAAAATAGCGGCGGCTATTGCGAAAGGCAAAAACTTTTCATTGAAGCGTTTTAATGCTGTGATCTGGATGTCCGATTTTTCCAGTTTGTCAATTTCGCTATAAATATTTTGCAGGCTCGCATTATCACGTGCCCGAAAATACAAGCCACCGGTTTCAGCGGCAATATCTCTCAGTAACGCTTCATTCAGGTTTACCTTTTGTTTTCTCATCGTTACTTCTCCATCTGACGATTGCATGGGTGCAGACGCAAACCCTTCCGTTGCCATGCCGATGGTATACACCTTTACGCCTACAGACTTCGCGATTTCTTTGGCAGTATTCGGATCGAGCAGGCCGCCCTGGTCCTCGCCATCTGTAAGGAGTATCACGATGCGGGTTTTCGTTTTGCTGTCTTTCAGTCTTTCCACGCTTGTAGCAAGGCCATCTCCTATGGCTGTTCCATCAGCAAGGTAACCGGTTTGTGCGCTCAGTATCTGCGTTTTTAAAGTTGTTTTATCCATCGTGATGGGCGACGAAGTAAAACTTTCTCCCGCGAATATCACGAGCCCGATGCGATCGGTAGGACGCCTGTCTACAAAATCCGCAGCTACCTGTTTCATTGCTTCGAGCCTGTTGGGAGTGAAATCCTGTGCGAGCATGCTGCCGCTCACGTCCATGCATAAAATAATGTCAATGCCTTCGCCGCTTACCAGTTCCTGGTCGTTACGGGTTTGAGGTCGTGCGAGCGCAACGAGTAAACAAATCATTCCAAGCACCCGCAACGCAAAGGGCACATGTCGGAACGCGGTTTTGAAGGAACGCGTTTCGCCAAACGATTTTACTGAAGTAACAATCATTGAACTGGTGCGCTTGCTGTTATTAAGTAGATACCACCATATCATCAATGGAATGATGGGCAGAAGAAAAAATACTTCCGGGTAAGCAAAGTCGATATTTTTAAACCAGTTATACAGCACCGGCAGTATTTTTATCGAGTAACTCGATGGACGAGGTTACAATTTTCAGGTTATTCTTATTGTCCTCTGCTGAGGGATGATACCTGGCGAATTTTACAAAATCGCTTATGCGAAGTGATTCTGCGAGGCGCGAGAATACGTCTCTGTCAATACCCAATCGTGATATCTCTATTATCAACTCTTCGTTCGTTCGCTCGAATGTCGATACCTCAAATTTTCTTGAAACGTAACGCCTTAAAATGTCATTCATCTCGGAGTAATACACTTTCACTTCGCCGTTGTTTACGTTTCGTAGTGATAACTTGTTTAGGGCCTGCATTGCTTCTTCATAAGGTGTTAGAATTGGCGCCGCCTGTTTCGTCGTAGTTTTCTTCGAAGGCTTCTTATAAAGTAAAATCGCAATTGCCAGCATTACTATTGCAGTTCCAAGAATTATCCAATGGAGGTAGTCGACGGCTGGGTTCTTTACATCAATGATGTCTTTTATATCACGGTAATCGGCGTTGGCATCAAACGGTGTATAAGAAACATTGATGAGCACGCTGTCGGTGTAGTACGGTTGTCCGTTTACAACAACTTCAAAAGGCGGGATATACTGTTTACCGGAATCGAAGCTGGTGATGCCGAAGGTTTGAGATAATTTTTTGTTGTCGATGTTTTGGAGGGTGTCGATTGCTTCTTTGCTGACAATTTCGAAGTGCGGAATAGAATCCACCGTGAACCAGGTGACATCTGATCCGGTTGGCACGTATGCTTCTACTACCAATGAAATCGGTTCGCCGATCAGTATCGCGTCTTTGTTTATGTTAGAGCGGATGCTTACCTGGGCGGAGGCTGCGCAGGTGAATAGGGTGAGGAAAATGATAAGGTTGATATGTTTCCTGGGGAGATGCATTAAGACGGGGAAATCTTTTTTTATATTATTTTCTTTAAAAAAATTCTCAATTCCTGCTGATGAAAAATTTCTGCAGCACCTTCACGTAATCTTCATCCGTGCGGATATGAAGAAGATCGCAGCCGGCTTTTGCAAAAATATTTTTGCATGCCTCCGACCAGGCGAAGAAGTTTGCCTGGTAATCCTGCCGCACCACTACATTGCTGGTGTCGATCCATTTCTTCTCACCTGTTTCCGAGTCTTCTGTTTCAACAAGCCCTATTTCCGGCAGTTGCATATCCATCTTATCATACACCTTAATGCCTATGACATCGTGTTTTTTACCCGCCACCTTCAACGCGTCTTCAAAATTATTGTTGATGAAATCACTCAATACAAACGCAATACACCTTTGCTTTATGCTATTGTTAAATCGCCGGAACGCATCCGAAAGGTCGGTGCCTTTATTTTTTGGGTTGAATGTGAGCAGTTCCCTCACGATGTACAAAACATGATCGCGGCCTTTTTTTGGCGGGATAAATTTTTCAATTTTATCAGAAAACAGGATAAGGCCAACTTTATCATTATTACTGATCGCAGAAAAGGCCAGCACAGCACCGATTTCATTTACCAAATCTTTTTTGCGCGCGTGAACGGTACCAAACAGCGAACTGCCACTGATATCGATCAGCAACATCACCGTTAATTCACGTTCTTCTTCAAAAACTTTGCTGAAGGGATGGCTAAACCTCGCGGAAACGTTCCAGTCGATGAACCTGATATCATCACCATGCTGGTATTCCCGCACCTCTTTAAACAACATGCCTCTCCCCTTGAAGGCGCTATGATACTCGCCTGTAAAAATATGCCGCGTGAGTCTTTTACTTTTAATTTCCAGCTCACGAACCTTTCTTAATATTTCCTCGGTAGTAAGCGTCATGGAACAGGTATCACTTTCAAAATATCATCAACCACGTCTTCTGTTTTTATATTTTCTGCCTCCGCTTCGTAAGTGAGGCCGACACGGTGACGCAACACATCTTTACAAATACTTCTCACATCCTCGGGAATTACATATCCCCGTTTATTTAAAAATGCATGCGCTTTCGACGCGAGGCCCAGGTTAATACTCGCGCGCGGCGAACCACCGTAAGCGATAAGCAATTTCATTTTCTCTAACTTATATTTCTCGGGCGACCTGGTAGCAAATACTATATCGAGAATATAATTTTCAATCTTTTCGTCCATATACACCTCCCTCACTATATCTCGCGCCTGGATTACTTCCTGTGTCGAGACCACCTGTTTTACCACCGGCATTTTTTCACCCTGTATGTTTTGCCGCAGTATCTGCTGTTCTTCGGTTTTAGAAGGATAACCTACTACCACTTTCATGAGGAACCTGTCTTGCTGTGCTTCCGGCAATGGATAGGTGCCCTCCTGCTCCAACGGGTTTTGAGTGGCGAGCACCAGGAACGGCTGATCGAGCTTAAACGTTTGTTCGCCGATAGTCACCTGCCTTTCCTGCATGGCCTCGAGTAGTGCGCTTTGTACTTTCGCAGGCGAACGGTTTATTTCATCTGCAAGTACAAAATTCGCGAAGATGGGACCCTTCCTCACGATAAATTCATTCTTCTGCTGGTTATAAATCATCGTACCGATAACATCGGCAGGAAGGAGGTCGGGTGTGAATTGTATCCGGCTGAACTTCGCATGAACGGCCTGTGCCAACGATTTGATGGTAAGGGTTTTGGCAAGACCGGGCACACCTTCCAGCAGTATATGCCCGTTGGTAAGCAAACCTATCAAAAGGCGATCGAGCATGTAGTGCTGACCTACGATCACTTTGCCAACTTCATCCCTTAACTTGTCGATAAATGCGCTTTGATATTGTATCTTTTCATTTAGCTCTTTAATGTCATTGGCGGTAAACCCCATATATATGAATTATTTACGCAAAATACGAACAAAGCTATTGCAAGTTACCGGCCAGTTTATTTTAGATTTATGTTAGAATATTGGGCACAATAAATGCATTGTAAGGGAGTTATCAAAAAAACAAAAACAACTATTATGAAAAAGGTTCTCATCGCGGCGCTGATGTTGTCGGGGTTTGCCGTTGTTTCATGTGACAAAGACGACGACAACGACGACCCTGTTAACGCCGTTGATCTGATCACGAATGGCACCTGGCTTATCGACACGATCGCGTTCGACGCGAACAAGGATGGCACTATCGACTCACCCGTTCCGGGCGGCTTCCAGGCATGCGAACTCGATAACACACTTACTTTTAACAAAGACAGCGCCACCGGCGTTTACGATGAAGGAGCATTAAAATGCGACCCGGGAGATCCGCAGTCTGCCGGTTTTGAATGGATGCTTAAGAATAACGATTCAACAATGACCATCACCGGCGATATACCCGAAGAACTCCAGGGCGATGTAACGATTCTCACACTGACTAACACACAGTTTATTTTATCGAAGAGAATTTCGATAAATGTTCCGCCTATTGTGATAGACCAGAACCTCATAATTTCCTTGCGGAAATAATAACAGAGCGTAGAAAGAGAGCGGGGAGCGATAATAATCTTTCTCCGCTCTGTTTCTGTTTCTACGAAAGATACTTTCCTACAATCGGCATTCTTCTTCCTACTCCAAAAGCTTTGCTGCTCACCCGTATAATCGGGCAAAACTGGTTCCGTTTGTACTCGTTGGTATTTACCAGTTTTAAAATGCGCGCCACTACCGCCGGATCAAAACCCATTGCAATGAGTTCCTTTGGCCCCTGCCGTTTTTCGATGTACTGGAATAAAATTTTATCGAGAATAGCGTAGTCGGGCAGGCTGTCTGTATCCTTCTGGTTGGGACGAAGTTCAGCGCTCGGTGGTTTTACAATAATATGTTGGGGGATGATTTCTTTATCGCGGTTTATATATTTCGCAAGTGCAAATACCTGCATTTTATACACATCGCCGAGCACACCCAAACCACCCGCCATATCACCATATAACGTACCATAGCCCGTTGCGAGCTCGCTTTTATTCGAGGTGTTCAATAAGATGTATCCGAATTTATTAGCGATTGCCATCAGCAGATTGCCACGAGTGCGGCTTTGTATATTTTCTTCAGCTACTCCGAACGGCATGTCTTTGAATAAAGGCGAAAGCTCTTTTAGAAACGAGTCGTATATATCCTTTATAGCGATGATGTCGTAAGGATTCTGAAGATTTTTACTTAACTGCTCCGCGTCGCTTACCGAATGCCCCGATGAATATTGCGAAGGCATCAGTATCGCTCTCACATTTTCATTTCCCAGCGCTTTACATGCCAGGGCAAGTGTTACGGCGCTGTCAACACCGCCTGATGAGCCGATGATTGCCTTGCTGAAACCCATCTTTCCAAAATAGTCTTTAATGCCGAGCACGAGCGCCTTGTATATCTGTTTGATATTATTTTCGTCGGTGAGATAATCAATGATCTTTTCCGGATCCTTCACTTTCGCGACACGCATCTCTTTATCGAGGTGCTGAAGATCTTCCAGGGTGATCTTCGAGTTCTGCACAACCTCGGCAGAAGAGATATTCGTATCTATCATCACAAAGTCTTCCTCAAAATATTTCATCTCGTGCATAATATTCCCTTTCGCATCAAACACCAGGCTGCCCCCGTCGAAAACAATTTCAGTCTGGGAGCCTACCGTATTACAATAAATTAAAGGGAGTTTGTACCGTTGCACATTCGCTCTTAAAACTTCTTTCCGGTCATCGTCGTGGTCGTAGTCGAATGGCGAGGCGGAAATATTGATCATCAGGTCGGGCTTTTGCCTGATCAACTGCTCCATGGGAGTGGAACGGTAGAGTGGATTGTCGCTCAGGTTCCAGAGGTCTTCACAAACCGTGAGGGCGATTTTCTTTCCGCCAAACTCAATCACATTCCACGTGTAAGAGGGTTCAAAATACCGGTACTCGTCAAACACATCGTAAGTGGGAAGAAGCGTTTTGTACGCCGTACCTGAAATTTCTTTTTTGTACAACAGCATACCGGCGTTAAAAAGGTCTTTACCCTCTTTCCTGGAATTGCGCACCGGGCATCCGACGATCACCCCTATCTTCCCGGTCTTTTGTTTAATAGCCTCTATGGCTTCGTCGCATTTGGCGATAAAATCGTTGAATTCGAGGAAATCACGTGGCGGATAACCGCAAACGCAAAGCTCTGAAAATACTACAAGCTCCGCCCCTGCTGTTAAAGCCCTGTCAATTCCGTCCAATATCTTCTTTGTGTTCAGCTCAAAATTTCCAATGTGATAATTTTGCTGCGCCAGCGCTATTTTCATCCGTATATTTTGTCTTTTTTAATGGACGTTCGTCCATCGAATTTACGAAAGAACCTATCTTCCGGTTATGAAAAACTCGTTGCTCCTGCTAACCCTTTCACTCATGATTCTCTGTTCGTGTTCCGAGAAATCCGGCCCGGATGTTTCGAAAATCAGCGTGACGCTCGAAACCGTTCGTTTCGAAAAAGATTTCTTCGCATTAGATACAAACAACATCCAGCATTCCCTGCAGGAATTGTTCAACAAAAACCCGGCCTTCTTCAGGGATTTTACACAACACATATTGGGAGTGCCTCCTATAGCAGATTCCGGCGAGCAGGCTATCAAAGTGTTCAAACAATTTATTCACGATTATAGACCGGTGTATGATTCAGTATCAAAAATTTTTCCTGATATCAAAAAATACGAAGCCGAAATTGCGGAGGGATTAAAACACGTGAGGTACTATTTCCCCGTGTACACGCTTCCCAAAAAACTTATCACATTCATCGGCCCAATGGATGCATATTTCCAGGCATCGACGGGTGGCTATGGCGATGTGATCACTACGGATGGATTGGGCATTGGATTGCAACTTCATCTCGGAAAAAATTTCTCGATGTACACCAGCGAGATGGGGCTCGCGCTTTTTCCTGCGTATCTCTCAAGAAAATTTTCTCCTGAATATATTCCTGTCAACTGCATCAAGAATATAGTTGATGACATGTATCCCGACGAAAGCGCCGACAAAACACTCGTGGAGCAAATGGTAGAAAAGGGAAAGAGAATGTATTTGCTGGATAAATTAATGCCTCAAACGCACGACACGCTGAAGATCGGGTATACTTTAAAACAACTTGAGGGTTGCAGGGAAAACGAAGGTTTGATATGGAGCTACTTTGTAAAAAACAGCCTCGTGTACAACAACGATCCATCTCTCATAAAAAATTATATCGGCGATTCACCAGGCACTCCTGAACTTGGTGAAGGAGCGCCCGGGTATATCGGCCTGTTTACAGGCTGGCAGATTGTAAAAAAATTTATGGAAGAACACGAAATGCTTCCTCTTGATAAGTTGATGGCCACAGATGCGCGGTTGTTGTTCGAACAAAGTAAATACAGGCCTAAATAGCGTGCGCAGGCTTCTTGCCGAGATTTTTCATCATCCTGAAATGCGATGCTACCGCTCCCGACATAGTGGAATAAACATTATACGGCAGGTTATACTTTTCACAGGTTTTAGCTACTATCCCACTAATCTCAGGATAGTGAATATGGCTGACCCTTGGGAAGAGGTGATGCTCAACCTGGTAGTTCAATCCACCGACAAACCATGAAATGATTTTATTGCGTGGAGCGAAATTGGCCGTTGTCCGCAGTTGGTGAATTGCCCATTCGTTCTCAATTATCTTATCATCCATTTCCACCAGTTCGAACTCGGTGTGTTCCACTACATGCGCGAGTTGAAATACGAGCGCGAGGGTAAGGCCCATCGAGAGGTGCATGGCCGTGAAACCGATCGCCCAGGCCTGCCATCCAACGAAGTATACAGGAAGCGCAATATAGAACACAAGGTATAACACCTTGCTCAACCAGAAAACTACGTGTTCGTTGTTGCTCATCTTCTGTAGTTGGGTGCGAAATATTTTTTGTTTGAAATACTTCGTAAAATCCATTATAAAAACCCAGGCGAAGGATGAAATAGCATAAACCAGCACAACATATATATGCTGAATCCTGTGTGCCGGAACCCATTTCTGGGTATGACACTGGCGCATAATCGGGCTCTTGGCGATGTCGTCGTCGATGCCGTCTACATTCGTATAAGTATGGTGAATAACGTTGTGCTTGAATTTCCAGATGAACGCATTACCCCCGAGTGCATTCAAAGTGAGGCCGAGTGTGTTGTTCATCCATTTTTTGCTTGAGTAGCTGCCGTGACATGCGTCGTGCATAACGTTAAATCCTATACTCGCCAGCACGAAACCCAGTACCCCGCTAAGCAACAAGCCGGAAAAAAGGCTCTGTTCTATCAAAAGAAGGCAGATGTAGATAACGATGGCCGCAGGCACAAGGGAAGCAGCTTTTAAATATAGCTTCCAGTTGCCGGTTTTCTTAATCTTGTTATTACTGAAGTAGTTATCAACGTTTGCTTTCAATTCCGAATAGAACTGGGAGGTGCGGTTGTTAAAGGTGACTTTTGGCATCAATCGGGAGACTTTGTTTAGGTGAGGTTTTCTAAATATAAGGAAAAACGCCTGACACCATTATTTTATTTTGGATCTCATCAGCCGCCTGGCCTCCTGTTTCTCTTCGATATCTTTAAACGCATCGGTAGGTACAAGAAAAAATGATCTGGAGTCGAAGTAGAGATGAAAAAAATAAGGGCTTTCAACAAATTTGCTGAAAACTGCCCACGGCCATGCCTTCTGTCCCCGTTCTGTTATAAGAGTCACGTTTTCTTCATTGAAGTTCATACTAAAATGATCCTGGAAAGTGCGCGACTTTTTGTAGATGCTTTGTGGTAGAATTCTCCAGATTACGAGCATCAACACGAACCACAAGATGGAAAACATTAAAAATGAAAGCGGCTGAATTATTCTGAAGTATAACAGGATGGCCGAACCGATGGCGAACACGTTTACCAGTATAAGCAGCACTCTTATTTCTACGCGGGTGAGGAAGTGATACCTGAGAGCCTGTATCACCTGCTTTTTATCATATGAAAAGCTGATCGTCATATCGCAAGTTACACACAAAAAAGATCCACTCAATTTAATGAGTGGATCGTTATAAAAACACCGTCCAGGTATTTATGGTTTGTTGCCATCAGCTGCAACCCATGCTGTTGCCGCAATTGAGGCATTTGTAGCATGTACCGCTCCTGATGGTGATGTGTCCGCAGGTGTTGCAGGCAGGCGCATCGCTCTGCATACTTTTCGCCGCAACATTTACAGCGTCCATATTGGGCGCCTTCTCAGCTTTCGGTTTTTGTTTCTGTTCGCCGGAAGGCTTGTTACCTGATGATGGCGTTGGAACAATTCTTATATCACTGAGAGCCGGAGCGCCTTTTTCGTATTCGAGTGAAGTAGGAATATCGTCCCAGTCGTCGGTTCCGCTGTTGCCTATTTCTGGTTTGTCGAGAACATGAACGAGGTCTGTTCTGCCGAGATATTCATAGGCCAGAGCCCTGAAAATGAAATCTACTATTGACGTAGCGCTCTTGATATTCGGATGGTCGACCATACCGGCTGGCTCGAAGCGTGTGAACACAAATTTTTCAACGAACTCTTCGAGAGGCACGCCATATTGCAGGCCGATAGAGATAGATATCGCGAAACAGTTGAGCATGCTTCTCATCGTAGCGCCTTCTTTTGCCATATCTATAAATATCTCTCCTACAGTTCCGTCGGCATATTCACCTGTGCGAAGGAAAAGAGCCTGTCCATTGATTTTTGCTTTCTGCGTGAAGCCGCGGCGTTTTGCAGGTAATGTTCTGCGCTCAACAATGGTAGCGAGCTCTCTCTTCAGTTTTGTATCGGGCGAAGCCTGTACGCGTTTCTGTACTTCTTCGAGCAATTCCTTTACAGTGAGCTTGCCGAGATCAACGATGTTCGATTCGGTTGACACTGGTGTGTCCATTGCGAGCGGCGCTGCTGCAGCTTCGGTCTCTTCGGTTTTTTTCTTTTTATCGCTCTTGTTACTAAGTGGTTGCGAAAGTTTTGAGCCGTCGCGGTATAATGCACAGGCCTTAAGACCAAGTTGCCAGCTAAGCAAATAGGCATCAGCTATTTCTTCAACTGTTGATTCGTTTGGCAGGTTGATGGTTTTTGAAATCGCGCCGCTGATGAAAGGTTGTGCGGCGGCCATCATCCTGATATGTCCATGAGCATGAATATAGCGTTCGCCTTTTTTACCGCATTTGTTTGCGCAATCGAAAACGGGAAGGTGTTCAGCTTTCAGGAATGGAGCGCCTTCAACGGTCATGGTGCCGCAGATAAAATCGTTGGCGCTTTCAATTTGTTCTTCGGTGAAGCCGAGCGCTTCGAGCAGGCTCCATTCGAAATTGAAATATTGTTCAGGCGAAAATCCGAGACGCTGCAGGCATTCTTCACCAAGTGTGTATACGTTGAAAACAAATCCTATTTCAAATGCTGAAGAAACTGCGGCGTCGAGTTTTTTGATTTCCTCGGCAATAAATCCTTTTTCGCTGAGCGACTGGTGATTGATATGAGGAGCGCCGGCAAAGGTTCCTGCGCCTACCGCATATTTTACAATTGCGTCAATTTCTTTTTCTGAGTATTTGAGATTTCTGAGCGCCGCGGGTACCGACTGGTTGATGATACGAAAATATCCGCCACCGCTGAGCTTTTTGAATTTTACCAGTGCGAAGTCGGGTTCAACGCCAGTAGTGTCGCAATCCATTACGAGACCGATGGTGCCCGTTGGTGCAATCACCGTTGTTTGTGCGTTGCGATAGCCATACTTCTCCCCGAGCTGCACCGCGTCGTCCCATGCTTTTGTTGCGGCAGATAATAAATAGTCGGGGCAGTATTTGGCTTTGAGGCCAACGGGTTTTATTCCGAGGTTTTCATATTCGTCTGCGTCGTAGGCTGCGAGGCGGTGGTTGCGTATTACGCGGAGCATTTCATCCCTGTTCTCATTATACCTGGGAAATGGCCCGAGTATAGAAGCGAGTTCAGCAGATGTTTTATAGGAAATGCCGGTCATGATCGCAGTGATGGCGCCTGCTATTCCGCGTGCCTCTTCTGAATCGTAAGCGATACCCATTACCATGAGCATTGAGCCCAGGTTCGCATAGCCGAGACCGAGAGTACGGTAGTCATAGCTGAGCTGTGCCACTTCTTTAGAAGGGAACTGGGCCATGAGCACGGAGATTTCGAGAACGGTTGTCCACAACCTGCATGTATATGCGAAGCCTTCCACATCAATGATGTTGGTGGATTCGTCGTAGAAACGGCGGAGGTTAACTGAGGCCAGATTGCACGCTGTGTTATCGAGGAACATGTATTCGCTGCATGGGTTGGAGGCCCGAATACGTCCACCATTCGGGCACGTATGCCATTCATTGATGGTGGTATCGTATTGGGTACCCGGGTCTGCGCAACGCCAAGCTGCATAAGCGATCTGGTTCCAAACTTCTTTGGCGGGAATTTTTTTCATTACCCTGCCATCCATTCTTGCCTTCAGTTCCCAGTCTTCATCGTTTTGTAATCTCTCGAAGAATTCATTGGGAATTCTAACGGAGTTGTTTGAGTTTTGTCCGGACACGGTTCTGTAAGCTTCGCCTTCGTAATCGCTGGGGTACCCTGCTGCGATGAGTGCGGCTACTTTCTTCTCTTCTTCCTGTTTCCAGTTGATAAAACCCATGATTTCGGGGTGGTCGAGATCGAGGCACACCATTTTGGCTGCGCGCCTGGTGGTGCCGCCGCTCTTGATGGCTCCTGCGGCGCGGTCGCCTATTTTAAGGAAGCTCATGAGGCCGCTCGATGTTCCTCCGCCTGAGAGTTTTTCGCCTTCTCCCCTGATGCTGGAAAAGTTGGTACCTACGCCTGAACCATATTTAAATATGCGTGCTTCACGAACCCAGAGGTCCATGATGCCGCCTTCGTTCACGAGGTCGTCTTCAACACTCAGGATGAAGCAGGCGTGGGGTTGAGGCCTTTCATAAGCGGAGGTTGATTTTTTAAGCTGGCCGTCGGCGCCATCAACAAAATAGTGCCCCTGTGGTTTTCCTTTGATGCCATAGCTTTCGTATAGCCCGGTGTTGAACCACTGGGGGCTGTTCGGTACGCAGGCCTGGTTGAGGATACAATAAACAAGCTCTTCATAAAATACGGTTGCATCTTCACCTGATGCGAAGTAGCCGTTTCTTTCACCCCAAACCTTCCAGCAGTTCGCGAGGCGGTGGGCCACCTGTTTAACAGATGTTTCGCGGCCCGTTGAACCGTCGGCAAGCGGAACTCCTGCCTTGCGGAAATATTTTTGTGCAAGTATGTCTGTGGCTATCTGGCTCCACTGCTTCGGCACCTCTACGTTCGTCATCTCAAACACAACTTCGCCGCTCGGATTGCGTATCACCGACGTGCGGTAGTCGTATTCAAATTGATCAAAAACATCAACGCCCGCTTTGGTAAAGCGACGCGAAAACCGCAATCCGTTTTGTGAATGATTTTGCATAGCCAGAAGTATTTAAAGAGTAAAGTAAATTTTTAGTAAAAACCTTTTATTAAAATCCCCTTGTCGATTTAAAAGAAATTCTTTGTGGGTAGACGAAAATATTCTTGTGTTCTGAAATAACCCTTTCGAAATATGCACAGGTTGTGGATAAGCAAGTGTGCAAAAAAAGTTTCGCAAGGCTGTATTGTGTTTCACGTATTTTACATGGGAACAACCCTTATTTCCCAAAAAAATATTTGGTAAAATTACCAATATTGAATATCTAAAAACTTTCCGCATTTTTGCGTTTACCAACAGTCCCTACATGACGCAAACTGTTTATAATTCCCTTCTTACCAGAAAAGCCAATGAACAAAAATCATTCGCCATACTTGTAGACCCTGATAAAGCTTCTCTATCGGCGATAGACAAACTCTGCACACTTGCAGTGAATGCCCGCGCCGATTACTTTTTTGTGGGTGGAAGCCTGGTCATTTCAAACAGGCTTGACGAAGTAATACTGCGCATCAGGAAAAACTGTAATATTCCCGTGCTCCTTTTTCCCGGCAGCCCATCACAAATCTCACGACACGGCGACGCGCTTCTCTACCTTTCGCTAATATCGGGCCGTAATGCAGATCTGCTCATCGGTCAGCACGTAATATCGGCGCCATTTGTGAAGCAAAGCGGGCTCGAAATCATTTCCGCGGGTTATATGGTGATTGATGGCGGGCTGCCAACTACCGTATCGTACATCAGCAACGCACTGCCCATTCCATCCGACAAAAGCGAGATCGCGATGTGCACCGCCATGGCAGGCGAAATGCTCGGCATGAAGCTTATATACATGGACGCGGGCAGCGGAGCAAAACGACCTGTGCATGAGTCGCTAATCACCGCCGTGGCCGGCAACATCAGCGTGCCGCTCGTGGTAGGCGGCGGCATCACCACTCCCGAAAAAGCATATCACAATTGCAGGGCCGGAGCCGACGTCATCGTGATCGGAAACGCTTTCGAAAAAGACCCCGAACTGATCACCGATATGGCCGCAGCTATCCACATGCTCCCGGTGAAAACTCCCAATAATTAACTAAAAAAAATACCCCTGTAACTGAAAATAGTTTTACTTTGCACTGACAAAAATTTTTACTAAAGATTAGTCCTTTGTGAAATGCAAAAAAAACCTGCCAATATAATCGCCTCAACAGCCCCCGGGGCCGTTGCCATGCGTGGGTTTTTCCCTGTGCAGCCATGCGCAGTTTTTTTCTGTAGCCCAGTTCCCGTTAGGGTACGACGTTGATACAATCATTTACCATCTTACCTATTGCCCGTTCCGGAATATTAACATATTCCCGATCTAACCGGCCATTAATCATCATTTCACATGTTTAAAAATGAACCAGGACCAGGAATTCCAAATATTAGTTGCAGACGAGTCGCATGAAAGCTTCGCGGAGATTATCTGTGAAGAGATGGCCTCATCCGCGCTCGCAAGAGGAACAGGAATCGCGAAAAGAAGCCCCGACTACATAAAAGAAAAAATGCGCGAAGGCAAAGCAGTGATCGCCTTCAGCAAGGATGGCATTTGGGCCGGTTTCTGCTATATCGAAACCTGGACAGGAGATTATGTAGCGAACTCCGGACTGATCGTTGCGCCCCCATTCCGTAAAGGAGGGCTGGCAAAAAAGATCAAACAGAAAATTTTTGAGCTCAGCAGAAAAAAATATCCCGACGCGAAAATATTCGGCCTTACAACCGGACTCGCCGTCATGAAAATTAACTCCGACCTCGGTTACGAACCGGTTACATATTCGGAACTCACGCAGGACGACGCCTTCTGGAGCGGATGCAAAAGCTGTGTGAACTACGAAATCCTCATGAGCAAGGAAAGAAAGAATTGCCTTTGCACTGCCATGTTATATGATCCAAAGGATCACTACGAGCCTGCCGAAACAAAAGAAGATTTCAAGAAACGATCCAAGCTGTACGAACGCTTTATGCGTATCAAGCAATGGACACTCCTAAGACCCTTCCTCAAAAAAAATGGAGAGAAGTCGAAATCGAAATCTTTGTTTCAAATTTTCTTTAATCTGTAATTACAGCATACATGTCAGCTAAAAAAGTTGTTTTAGGTTTCAGCGGTGGCCTCGATACCTCCTATTGTGTAAAATACCTGCACGACGACCTCGGTTACGAGGTGCACAGCATTACAGTTAACACTGGTGGCTTCAGCCCCGCGGAGATCAAACAAATCGAAGAACACGCATATAAGCTCGGTGTAAAGACACACACTACTGTCAACGCGATTAAAACATATTATAATTCCATCATCCGTTATCTTATTTACGGAAACGTGCTGAAGAACAACACATATCCCTTGAGTGTAAGCGCCGAACGTCTTAGCCAGGCATTGCACATCGCAGATCATGTTAAAGAACTGAAAGCTGTTGCCGTGGCTCATGGCAGCACCGGCGCCGGGAACGACCAGGTGAGGTTCGACATGATTTTTAATATCATGATCCCTGGTATAGAAATCCTCACTCCCATCCGCGACCTTCGGCTGAGCCGCGAACAGGAAATCGGCTACCTCCAGAAGAAGGGTGTTGATATGAACTTCAGCAAGGCAATGTATTCGATCAACAAAGGGCTATGGGGCACCAGCGTTGGAGGAAAGGAAACGCTTTCGTCGCGGGGTATGCTGCCTGAAGAAGCATGGCCCACGCAGCTGGCTAAAACAGGCAGCGAGGAAGTACGTTTGCATTTTGAGAAGGGCGAGTTGAAGAAAGTAAACAACGAAGAATTCGGCCACTCCAGCGACGCAATACAATATCTTCAAACTATTGCCGGTCCATATGCAATAGGACGCGATATACATGTTGGCGACACGATCATCGGAATAAAAGGCAGAGTGGGTTTTGAAGCTGCCGCACCAATGGTAATTCTGAAAGCGCACCATGCGCTCGAAAAACATGTGCTTACCAAATGGCAGCTTTCGTGGAAGGACCAGCTTGCCCAGTTTTATGGCAACTGGCTGCATGAAGGCCAGATACTCGACCCGGTAATGCGCGATATAGAGAACTTCCTCGAAAATTCGCAACGCAACGTTACCGGGGATGTGTTTGTTCAACTGATGCCCTACCGTTTTACCGTAACAGGAATTGAATCGCCGTTCGATCTTATGAGCAGCAAGTTTGGAAAATATGGTGAGATGAATAATGGCTGGACAGGCGAAGACGTACGTGGGTTCAGCAAGATATTCGGCAACCAGACGATGATTTATCACCAGGTAAAAGAAGACGCAAATGGCAAATCTTAAAGCAGGAATAGTGGGCGGCGCCGGTTACACCGGTGGCGAACTGATAAGATTGCTTATCAATCACCCGCGGGTAAACATATCATTCATTCATAGCAATAGCAACAGCGGAAATGCCGTAAGCAAAGTACACGCAGACCTTGAAGGAGAAACAGATCTTGTTTTCACCAACCAACTAAGCAACGATGTTGACGTACTGTTCCTTTGTGTCGGACACGGCGAAGCGCGCAAATTTCTGGAACAAAATAAAATTGCTGATCATGTGCGCATAATCGATTTGTCGCAGGATTTCAGGTTGAAAAAAAATTCCACCCTCGACAACCGGGAATTTGTGTATGGTTTACCCGAGTTAAATAAGGAAGAAATTTCATCTGCAAAAAATATTGCGAACCCGGGTTGTTTTGCAACATCCATACAACTCGGACTGTTGCCTCTCGCGAAAGAGAAGCTGCTTGGCAACGTTTATACAACCGGCATTACCGGGTCAACAGGCGCTGGCCAGGGCTTTTCGTCTTCGTCGCACTTTTCGTGGCGCGCGAATAATATACAGGCATACAAAACGCTTAACCACCAGCATATAAAGGAAATTATGCAATCGCTCGGGCAATTGCAGCCGGGGTTGTCGGGAGATAACGAGAAGTTGAGCTTTGTTCCATGGCGAGGTGATTTTACGCGCGGAATTTTTATCAGCTCGCAGCTCGATTGCGATGTGAGTGAAAAAGAGTTAACGGAGATGTATGAAGAATTCTACGATGATGATCCGTTTGTTCATGTCAGTCGCGAGCCGATATACCTGAAGCAGGTGGTGAACAACAACAAGTGCCTGATACAACTTGAAAAAGTGGGAAGCAAGCTTGTTGTCCATTCTATCATAGATAACTTGCTGAAGGGCGCCTCGGGCCAGGCGGTGCAAAACATGAATATCATGTTCGGCCTCGAAGAAACAGCGGGCCTTAAACTGAAGGCAAACGCATTTTAAAATCAACAAAGGTTTACTACAATGAAATTATTCGACGTATATCCACTCAACGATATCACGATCACCAAGGCTAAAGGATCGTATGTGTGGGATGATAAAGGTGATCAGTATCTCGACATGTATGGAGGTCACGCCGTGATCTCAATCGGGCACACACATCCTCACTATGTTGAGAGGATCACCGAACAGATAAAGAAAGTTGGGTTCTATTCCAATTCAATTAAAATACCGCTCCAGGCTGAACTTTCAGAAAAGCTCGGGAGGGTAAGCGGCAAGAACGACTACCAACTTTTTCTTTGTAATTCCGGGGCAGAAGCAAATGAAAACGCGTTAAAGCTTGCATCGTTTTACAACGGGCGTAAAAAAATTATCGCGTTCAGCAAATCTTTTCATGGCCGTACATCGCTTGCTGTTGCAGCAACAGATAACAAAGCGATAGTGGCGCCGGTGAATGAAACCGACAATGTAATATTTCTTCCGTTTAATGATATTGACGCCCTTGAAAAAACATTTGGTGAGAATGGGAGCGAAATTTCTTCTGTGATTGTGGAAGGTATACAGGGTGTTGGCGGAATACGGGTGGCCGATACTGAATTCTTACAGGCAATACGCAGGCTTTGCGACAAACACAATGCCGTATTCATCGCCGATGGTGTGCAATGCGGTTATGGTCGCACGGGTAAATTCTTTTCGCATGACTATGCGGGCGTGGACGCTGATATCTATTCTATGGCGAAGGGCATGGGTAATGGGTTTCCTGTTGCTGGAATACTGATTTCTCCGAAATTTCAACCGAAGCATGGCATGCTTGGAACTACATTCGGTGGCAACCATCTTGCCTGCGCGGCCGCGCTCGCGGTACTGGAAGTGATGGAGGAGGAAAATCTCATGAAGAATGCCGCTGAAACGGGAGAGTATATCATCAACGAGCTGAAAGCGATTCCCGTGTTGCAAAATGTGCGTGGTAAGGGATTGATAATAGGTTTTGATGTGCCCGGAGAATTGAAAGACATGCGGAAGAACCTGTTGTGGAACCATAAAATATTTACGGGAGAAGCAAAACCAAATGTGATCAGGTTGCTGCCTTCGCTTGCGTTGAGGAAAAAGGATGCAGATGAATTTTTGGAGGCGGTGATGGAAGAGGTGACGGTTGGCAGACCGTCATCCTGAGCCCATTCGGCTAACGCCTCAGGGGTAAACTCCGCGAAGGATCTTGTTACACGCGATCCCTCACACGCCTGCGGCGGTTCGGGATGACAAAAACGAGTCAAATGAGAAATTTCATTTCTGTTAAGGATGTGCCCAACATCAACGATCTTGTAAAAAAAGCGCTCGCCTACAAATCCGATCCGCTTAAACATGCAGATATTGGTAAAAACCGTCGCATTGGTTTGCTGTTCCTCAACCCAAGCATGCGCACGCGGCTAAGCACACAGATTGCGGCGCAAAACCTCGGCATGGAGCCGATTGTTTTCAACGTTGGACAGGAAGGCTGGGCACTGGAATTTGAAGAAGAGGCGATCATGAGCGGCAGTACAGTAGAGCACGTGAAAGATGCAGCGCCCGTGATGGGAAAATATTTCGACGTTCTTTGCGTGAGAACATTTCCTTCGCTTAAAAACAGGGAAGATGATTACAGTGAGCTGTTCATAAAACAGTTTATTAAATATTCCGGTGTGCCGGTAGTAAGCCTTGAAAGCGCCACCCTGCATCCCCTACAGAGTTTGACGGACATAATTACAATTACAGAGGACCTTAACCGGCCTAATCCTAAAATTGTTCTGACCTGGGCTCCGCATGTAAAACCATTGCCGCAATGTGTTGCCAACAGCTTTTCGCAATGGATAAATGCGTGGGGACAGGCAAATTTTGTGATCACTCACCCGGAAGATTATGACTTAGATGAACAATTCACAAAAGGAGCGATCATTACCCACAACCAGGAAGATGCATTGAAAAACGCAGACTTCGTGTACGTGAAAAACTGGAGCACCTACAACGACTACGGAAGGATATACAGCAACGATCCCGAGTGGATGCTTACCAATGAAAAGCTTGCGATTACAAACGATGCCAAAGTAATGCATTGCCTCCCGGTACGACGTAATGTTGAATTGAGCGATGAAATCCTGGATGGGCCTAGCAGCATCATCACGCGGCAGGCATCGAACAGGGTGTGGGCGGCGCAGGCGGTACTTGCGGAAATTCTTCAATCGAACGGCCTGGCGAAATGAAAAAATTACTGGTAATAAAGATTGGCGGAAACATTATCGACGACGACAACAAACTTTCTTCTTTCCTGGCAGAGTTTGCTACTGTTGCTGAGAAGAAAATACTTGTGCACGGTGGCGGAAAGCTGGCGACTAAACTTGCAGGAAAGATGGGCATAGAGCAACAGATGGTTGATGGCCGGCGAATTACCGATGCAGAAACATTGAAAATTGTGACGATGGTGTATGCCGGGTATATCAACAAAAATATCGTGGCATCGCTGCAAAAAAATGGATGTAATGCTATTGGAATTACCGGTGCCGATGGAAACGCAATACAGGCGCATAAGAGATTGAAGGGACAAATAGATTACGGGTTTGCTGGCGATATCGATGCCGTAAACACCTCATTAATCAAGGGCCTGCTCGAGCAGGGAAATGATGTTGTTGTTGCACCTATCACTCATGACAAAAACGGACAGTTGCTGAATACAAATGCCGACACTATTGCACAGGAGATCGCGACGGCCATGAGTGGTTTGTACGATGTGTCGCTGGTATATGGATTTGAAAAAGCAGGTGTGTTGATGGATGCGGAACGCGACGAAACCGTAATACCGCAAATTGATCCCGCAAACTATGCAGAACTGAAAAAGGAAAATGTGATTTTCGCAGGAATGATTCCGAAGCTTGATAATGCGTTTGCGGCAATTGATAAGGGAGTAAAAAAAGTGATTATCGGGAAAGCCGAGCAGCTTGGTGCGTTAATTGAAGGGAAGAGCGGAACAACGATCGTGAGGCGTGAGACGTGAGGCGTGAATCGTGAATCGTGAATCGTGAATGAAATAAAAATATTGAATAATAATCTACATAGCGAAGCAATCGATCTTCTGAAAGAACTTATTTCTATTTCATCTTTCAGCAAGGAGGAACATTTTACAGCCGGGGCGCTTACAAAATTTTTTGGCACCCGCGGCATCGAACATACGCGAATTGCCAACAACGTTTTCGCAAGGAATAAATATTTCGACGAGAAAAAAGAAACGATACTGCTTAACTCACATCACGACACGGTAAAGCCAAACAGTGGCTACACGCTCGATCCTTTTTCTCCCATTATAAAAGACGGGAAACTTTTCGGGCTCGGCAGTAACGACGCAGGCGGCGCGCTGGTTTCACTCATCGCTACGTTTTTGCACTACTATGATAAACAGAACCTGAAATATAATATCATTATCGCGGCAACAGCAGAAGAAGAAATTTCGGGGCATAACGGAATAGAAAAAATTCTTCCCGACCTTCAGCCTGTTTCATTTGCAATTGTCGGCGAACCCACCCAGATGCAAATGGCCATAGCGGAAAAAGGCTTGCTCGTGCTCGACTGCACATCGTACGGTGTTGCCGGCCATGCAGCCAGGAACGAGGGTGAAAACGCCATTTATAAAGCACTGAGGGATGTTGAATGGTTCAGCGCCTATAGCTTTCCAAAAGTGTCGTCGTTGCTTGGACCGGTAAAAATGTCTGTCACCGTTATAAATACAGAGAACAAGGCTCATAATGTTGTGCCCTCCTTGTGTACTTTTGTCGCGGATATCCGTGTAAACGAGCTGTACATCTTTGAAGAAATTCTTTCGACGGTGAAGCAACATGTGAAAAGCGAAGTGAAACCGCGGAGCCTGAGAATGCGTTCCTCACTTATTCCGGAATCGCACCCGGTAGTGCAATCGGGAATAAAGCTCGGGAGGAACTTTTTTGGATCACCTACAACTTCCGACAAGGCGCTGATGCCATTTCCTGCCCTGAAGATCGGACCGGGTGATTCAGCAAGAAGTCATACAGCCGACGAATATATCTATATAAAAGAAATTGAAGAAGGCATTAACCTGTATATCGATTTACTTAGCAACGTAGTTAACTAAACGCCTGATGAAACTTTGGAGTAAAGAACATACCGAAACTTCCGAGCAGATAGAAAAATTTACTGTCGGCCGCGACAACGAGTTCGACACGCTGCTCGCTGAACACGATGTTACAGGAACAATAGCCCATGTAACCATGCTCCGGCAAGCAGGGCTTATGAATGCGAAAGATGCTGAAGCTGCCTTAGGCGGTCTGAAACAAATTCTCGAAGAGATAAAAAATAACGCTTTTGCAATCGAAGAAGGGGTAGAAGATATTCACTCGCAGGTAGAATTGCTGCTTACGCGCCGCATCGGTGAAGCCGGAAAAAAAATTCATAGCGGCAGGAGCCGTAACGACCAGGTTGCGGTGGATATCAAATTGTTCCTGCGCAGCGAGATTTTAAAGGTTAAGGAAGAAGTAAAAAAGCTATTTGATCTTTTCATTTCCCAGAGCGAAAAAAACAAAGACAAGCTTTTACCGGGTTACACCCATCTGCAGATCGCTATGCCCTCTTCTGCCGGCCTGTGGCTCGGTGCGTATGCCGAAAGCCTCGTGGATGATATGGAGCTGCTGGCTGCGGCTTATGTCATCACAAATAAAAATCCACTCGGGAGCGGCGCCGGCTATGGATCATCTTTTCCACTGAACAGGACATTAACCACGCAGTTGCTTGGTTTCAGCGCAATGAACTACAATTCCGTTTACGCTCAGATGAGTCGTGGTAAGACTGAAAAAATTGTATCGCAAGCGTTGGCTTCGGTTGCCGCAACGCTCAGCAGGCTGGCCATGGATTGCTGTCTCTACCTCAATCAGAACTTCGGGTTCATTTCGTTTTCGAATGAACTCACTACCGGCAGCAGCATCATGCCGCACAAAAAAAATCCTGATGTTTTTGAACTCGTAAGAGCGCATTGCAACAGGATACAATCGATACCGAACGAGCTGACCATTCTGCTCAACAACCTTCCATCGGGCTACCACCGCGACCTGCAGCTAACGAAAGAGATTTTATTCCCGGCATTTACTGAATTGCGTTCGTGCATTGAAATGACCGGGTTGATGATATCGAATATTACTATCAACGACAACATTCTTGATGACGAGAAGTACCGGTACCTGTTTAGCGTAGAAGCTGTAAATGAACTTGTGAATAAAGGCGTGCCGTTCCGGGAGGCCTATAAAACAGTTGGCGATCAGATAGAGAAAGGGGAATTTAAATATGATTTCAGTAAAGGATTGAAACATACCCATGAAGGAAGCATCGGTAATTTGAAAAATGATGAAATCGCTAGTGAGATGGAAAAGGTGCTGAAGAAATTCTGATTGTTGCACACTACAAACTCATCATCTCTTTAAACTTCACCGTCTGCCTCCTGCTCACTTCAATCTTCTCTCCTCCTTTCAGTTCAAGTAAAAGTCCGCCATTAAAATAAGGTTCAACTTTTTCAATAAGCCGGAGGTTCACAATATGTTTACGGTTCGCACGGAAAAATATTTTATCATCAAGGCGTTCTTCGAGTGAGTTGAGAGATTTTAAAATGAGTGGCTTGTTCGGCCCAAAATAAACCTTGGCGTAGTTGCCCACGCTTTCAAACAAACGTATATCCATCAACTTCACGAACCAGCAACGTTCGCCATCTTTCACAAACACCTGGTCGTTCTCCTGCAACACCGACCGGTTAAAATTCAAAGGAAGTGAAGACTGCTCTTCCCTGTCTTCGTGGTTATGCAATTTCTGGATGGCATCGGCCAGACGTTTAGGTTCAATTGGCTTTAGTAAATAGTCGAGCGCGTTTACTTCAAAAGCTTTCAGTGCATATTCGTCGTAAGCGGTTGTAAAAATTACACTCGGTGTACGATCCATTTCCGCTAACATTTCGAAACCTGTTTTGCCCGGCATCTGGATATCGAGGAATATGAGTTCCGGGGCGAGATTGTCAATTTTTTCCATCCCTTCATTCGCATTGGCGGCTTCGGCCACTACTTCTATTTCGGGAAAATCGGCAAGCAATTTCTTTAATTCATTTCGTGCAAGCCTTTCATCATCTATAATTATTGCCTTTATCATTGCTATTGTTTGTGCTATGTTACAGGTATTAAAACTTTGGCCACAACGAGCTCGCCTTCCTGCGAAATTTCAAAACTTGCTTTACCTCCAAACAGGAGATCAAGCCGGTTGCGTGTGCTCGAAAGACCGAAGCCATCTGCATTTGCATGTCCATTCAGCAACCCTGAATTCTGAACAGTCATCCGGTGATAATCGTTTTTAAAGTCGGATGTCACTTTAACGAGGCCACCGTTCAATTGATCGCTGATTCCATGTTTGATGGCGTTCTCCACCAGTGTTTGCAGCATCATGGGCGGAACAGGTTGCGTAAGTGTGTCGTTGTTCACATCGTATTCTACCTTTAACCTGTCTTCGAAACGTATGTATTCAAGGGCGAGATAATCTTTTACGATACTGAGTTCTCTTTCGAGCGGAACAGTTTCCAGCTTCTCGGCCTGCATGCTGCTGCGGAGGATATTACTAAGATGCGTTACAGCATTTCTCGCACGGCCGGGGTTCTCATCTATCAGGGCGCGGATGCTGTTAAGTGCGTTGAAAATAAAATGCGGGTTGATGTGCGCCTTAATCGTTTTCAGTTCGAGCTCTCTTACCAGCGCTTCGAGTTTGAGCGTATCGAGCTGCTGTCGCCTGCTTTTTACGATATAATGATAAAAATAATAGAAGAGCACCCAGGGAACGATAAGCATTCCCACGTTCAGCATATTCGCAAAAAGCCTCGTGGTAAAAGCAAGATTGCGACGGTTTTCGTCTAGCCCCGTAACCTGGTCGAGAACAAGCACCAGGGCGCTGTACAGAACGCTGGTGAGTAACACCGCGATAATCAGCCGGAAAATGATTTTTTCAACGGGCAGCAGCAGCCAGTTATTTTTCTTCATATACCAGCGCAGCAGGTGGGTACTCAGCAGGCCGGCTGTTATTATATAGAATACCTTCTGCAGGTAGTCGAAGTCGATTTCTATTTTATAGAAATTGGCGTAGAAGAGGAACGATATGCCGACAATTCCCCAGCCCACAAGCTGGCACAGCCAGTAATTCGATATTTTCCGCTGGGTAGTCATGTAGGTGTAAAAATAGATTTTTGGGCCTTTTTTTAAGCCGGTTTTAGGATAAGTGGCAAGTCACACTTTATGATTAAATTTGTCGTTTAAAGGTACATGATGGAAATCGCGCCCGGCCCGTTATTGAAGCAGATTAACTCCCCGGATGATCTGAAAAAACTTTCCCGCGACCAGCTTCAATTGGTGGCCGATGAGCTCCGGCAATATATTATTGACGTTGTAAGCGTGCACGGGGGCCATTTCGGGGCCAGCCTGGGCGTAGTTGAGCTGACAGTAGCCCTGCATTACATTTACAATACTCCCTTCGACCAACTCGTATGGGATGTGGGCCACCAGGCCTACGGTCACAAAATCCTTACCGGCCGCCGCGACTCGTTCATTACCAACAGAAAATACCAGGGACTTAGCGGTTTCCCCAAAAGAGGAGAAAGCGAATTCGACACCTTCGGTGTTGGTCATTCCTCCACTTCCATTTCTGCCGCGCTGGGCATGGCCATGGCCGCCAGGGCAAAAGGTGAAAACCGTAAAGCAGTCGCGATAATAGGAGACGGCGCCATGACCGCCGGACAAGCCTTTGAGGCGATGAATCACGCCGGGGTAGCGGATACCGACATGCTGATAATACTGAACGATAACTGCATGAGCATCGACCCCAACGTGGGAGCGCTTAAAGAATACCTCACCGACATCACTACATCCCCAACTTATAATAAGGTTAAAGATGATGTATGGAAAATATTAGGCAAGTTGCCGATGGGCGCCAACTTCACACGCGAAATGGCCTCAAAAATCGAGCACTCCATCAAGGGCTTTATCAATAAAAGGAGTAATCTCTTTGAGTCGTTCAAACTCAGGTATTTCGGACCTATCGATGGACATAACATCACTAAACTTACCGATACGCTGAAAGACCTGAGAGATATTCCCGGGCCAAAATTACTTCACATCATAACGGTGAAGGGTAAGGGATACGCACTCGCAGAAAAGGATCAAACCGTTTGGCACGCGCCGGGCCTGTTCGATAAAATCACCGGCGAGATTTATAAAAAGAAATTTGAACTTCCGCAGCCCCCGAAATACCAGGATGTATTCGGACAAACAATTATTGAGCTTGCGGAGAAAAATGAGAAAATATTCGGCGTCACTCCCGCGATGCCATCAGGATCCTCCCTGAAATTCATGATGGAAAAAATGCCTGACCGCGCATTTGATGTGGGCATTTGCGAACAACACGCCGTTACTCTAAGTGCGGGCATGGCAACACAGGGAATGAAGGTATACTGCAACATCTACTCTTCGTTCATGCAACGTGCCTACGACCAGGTAGTGCACGACGTGGCGATACAAAACCTGCCGGTAATTTTTTGCCTCGACCGCGCCGGTCTTGTTGGCGAAGATGGCGCTACTCATCATGGCGCCTACGACATCGCCTACATGCGTTGTGTTCCCAATATGATTGTGAGCGCGCCAATGAACGAAGCGGAACTCAGGAACCTGATGTACACCGCACAACTTGAATCTACAACTTCACCGTTCTCTATAAGATATCCGCGTGGTGAAGGCGTTATGCCGGAATGGAAAACTCCTTTTGAACAAATTTCGGTAGGTAAGGGACGGAAATTGAAAGATGGAAGAGACATTGCCATCTTATCTTTCGGTCACCCCGGAAATTTTGCAGCAACAGCTATCAGGGAATTGAGAACTGAGGGCATTGATCCGGGCCACTACGATATGCGGTTTGCGAAACCGCTCGATGAAGAATTGCTTCACGAAGTGTTCAAAAAATATTCGCGCATCATTACTGTTGAAGATGGAGCAATACAGGGCGGATTCGGCAGCGCGGTACTCGAGTTTATGGCAGCGAATAATTACTCTGCTAAAGTGAAACTTCTTGGCATTCCCGATCGCATTGTTGAACACGGTACGCAGAAGGAATTACAGAAAGAATGCGGGTATGATGCAAAAGGAATTGTTGAGGCCACACGTGAAATGATGAAGGACCTGGTTTATGTAAATAACCTTCTTGGTTAACTACATTTCCTGTGCTTCGGGTTGCTCCTCCTCCCTGTTTTCATTAAACTCGATGATGAAATTATTTTTTCCTTCACCGATCATAATCGTGAGATACTTCTGCTGAACAAGTTCGAGCAATGAAAGAAAAGTAAAAATTGCCTCGATCCTTTCCCTGCAGGCGTCAAATATTTTTTCGAACGACAGCACTTTTTCTCTCTGGGCCAAAGAAAGCATTTGTTCCCTGCTCTCTTCCATCGTATAGTTATACCTGACAACAGTATGAACTGGCCGGTTGTTTCTTTCTTCGAATCGCTTCATCACCTTCTCAAAAGCTTT
Source organism: Chitinophagaceae bacterium (assembly GCA_016786745.1). Classification (GTDB taxonomy): domain Bacteria; phylum Bacteroidota; class Bacteroidia; order Chitinophagales; family Chitinophagaceae; genus Flavitalea. Next base: position 33,357 of record JAEUVS010000044.1, read on the forward strand.
CATCAGCTTGAAGAGTGTGATGGCCTGTATTTCGGTGCCTTCGCTCGCCTCTTCACCAATGGCGGTGATTTCTTTGTGAATGTTTCCTCTTTTCACAAGCAGCAGGCGCGTAGCTTCCATATCGGCCAGCTCTGCAGCGGCCTCCTTGAAGCGGCGGTACTCGAGTATCTTATCTACCAATTCCTGGCGCGGATCTATTTCATTACCCTGTTCATCCAGTTCTTTACGCGGCAACAGCATTTTTGCCTTGATGCGCATAAGCGTTGAAATAAAAAGGATGAACTCACTCGATAATTCAATATTCAGGCGTTCCTGGGAATGTATGTATCCGAGGAAATCATTGATGATATTCGTGATTGGGATATTATAAATGTCGAGTTCATCTCTTTCGATGAAAAAGAGCAGCAGGTCGAAGGGACCTTCGAACTGAGGTAATTTTATCTGATAACCTGGTTGGTTCATGGATTAAAATTTTGCCGAGAATCCGATCCCTAATAATTGCCTCAGCTGCAACCTCGCAATCGCATCATCGTCGTACAAAAGATCCACAGCGATGTTCGCAGATAAAAATTTATTTACTTTCATCGCCAGCACGTTTGTCCAGAATATATCAATGTTTGCCGGGTGATCCTTGTAATTTGAAAATGCATCAAAACGTGATTTGAATGTTACATTCGTCATCACATTCTTGTTGAGTTCCGCACTCAGAAATGCACCAAGCTCGTTTCTCGATTTTTTACCGGGGTCAACTCCGTACGCGCCAATAGACGACAGCAGGTCATCATTTACAATTACCCAACGTTCGGTAATGGGAGAAATAAACACGGAGAATCCTGATGATGGTTTATAATCGAACCCGAGAGAAAGCAGCACGTATGCCGGGGCCATAAACTTCGACGTGAGTGTTTTGACTTCTGCGCCGTTCACATCTTTTTCATAGGCGTAACCACGGGCAAACTGTGATCTGAAGTTGAAAAGCGCGCCGGCATACCATTTGTCACTTACCTGGTAACCGTATTTGGAAAGGAGGTCGATACGGTCGTCGCTTTTTCGATTTCCGAGGCTGGTGGTATTAATATAACCATAACCCAGGTCGAGTGTATTGTGCCAAAGGTTTTTTCCTTCTTTCAAAACAGCATAAAGGTTGAGAAAGCCAACTGCCGAAAACGAATTTTTATCTCCACCACCCTGCCAGTTTGAAAGTGATCCCTGTGCAACGTTCAGTGTAAACAAGCCACCTGTTTTCCATCCTTTTTTGTGTGCGGTATCATCCTGGAATTCCTTGTTCGTGTCTTCTCTCAGTTTTTTCACGGTGTTATCCTGACCGGCAACAGATGAAAAAATAAGCAGGCCGGAAAAAACGATCAGCGTAAATTTTAAAATTCTCATAGAATAAAAATGATCCCCGATGGGGGCGCCACATGCAGGCGTTTAATTGTTACGAATTATTTCTGATTCTTTAAAAGTTCACGTATTTCAACGAGCAATTTATCGGTGCTCGACAGTTCTGCTTTGGGTGTTGGGGGCGGTGGTTCTTTTCTCTTCATCGCGTTGATGGATTTAACCATCATGAAAATGATGATCGCGAGAAGAAGAAAGTTTACGACCACCGTAATGAAATTGCCATACGCGAATACAGGCCCCATTTCCTGTGCTTTCGCCAGTGGTGTGCCCGCCGGCACATCGGTAAATGCGACATAAGCCTGGCTGAAATCGGGTGTGCCGATAACAAATGCCACTATCGGCATAATCAGATCTTTGATAACCGAATCAACAATTTTGCCGAAGGCCGCACCGATGATTACGGCGACGGCGAGATCAATAACGTTGCCCTTTACGGCGAACTCTTTGAATTCTTTCAATAGTCCCATAAAAAAAGATTTTGGTGTGCGAACGGTTAAAGTTAGGACGTACGACCTATACGGTCATTATTTCCTTCTCTTTAGTTCCTAAGTGTTTATCCACCAGCCCGATGAATTTATCGGTAAGCTGCTGCACATTGTCTTCCGCATCTTTTGTTACGTCTTCGCTCATGCCGTTTTTCTGGAGCTTTTTTATCTGCTCCATGGCATCGCGGCGAATACTTCTTATTGCAACTTTCGAATGTTCGCCTTCGTTCTGGGCTTTTTTTACCAGTTCCCGCCGGCGTTCTTCGGTTAATGGGGGGAGGAAAAGGCGGATGATGTTTCCGTCGTTTTGGGGGTTGAGGCCGATATTAGCGGCGATAATCGCTCTTTCAATCGGCTGAAGCATGTTTTTTTCCCACGGCTGAATGGTGAGTGTACGGGCATCGGCAACAGAAATATTGCCTACCTGGTTTATGGGGGTTGGATTTCCGTAATAATCTACCACAATACCGTCTATAATGCCAGGCGTAGCCTTTCCAGCGCGTATTTTCTGCAGTTCCGTTTCAAGGTGGGTAATGGCTTTTGTCATCGAATCCTTCGAGATTTCGATGACCAGGTCTAATTCTTCCGGCATACAAACGAAAATTAAGTCGCTGCAAACCTACATCAAATCGAAAATCAGGCAAAATGGTATTAAGGTAAACGCTTATCCTTTGAGGTTCTGTTGTTCGAGCACGATATCTTTTGTGAGAGGAACAACCCTGGTACCGGAGTGTTCTTTTTTCTTTACCTCAGATGCCCTGGCCACAAACATGCGTGGATAACGGCGTGTGTAGTAAAGCATGGCGATGCCGGTAAAGAAGATAGCGATGCCTGAAAGGATGATCCATGTACATCCGGAATTGCGGAATGAATACGCAGCCACAACAAAGGCGATGCTGAAGCCGGCGAGCGTAAATGTGATAGTATTGTGCGACCACCCCTTGTCGAGCATGAGGTGATGGATATGGTTTCTGTCGGGACTAAACGGCGATCTCTGGTGGAATATCCTGATCCCAAAAACCCTGAGTGTATCGAGCAAAGGAATCAGGAGAACAGTGAAGCCAACTGCAGGGGCCGCTGTAACCGGAACATTGATGCCGGGAGATTGTGCCACTGCGATAAACTTCACTACCAGTATGGCGTTGACGAGCCCTATAAGCATGGAACCAGTGTCGCCCATGAATATTTTAGCGGGGTGGTAGTTGAAGATAAGGAAGGCAGTAAGTGCGCCGGCAAGCGAAAATCCAAGTACCGCATAGGGCACCATACCTGCTGCCAGGAACCATGATCCGAAAATGGCGGAAGCGATGATGCCGAGCGTTCCCGCAAGGCCGTCTATTCCGTCAATAAGGTTAAATGAGTTAATTATAACGATAACTGTGAAATATGTAAGGAAGATGCTGAACATTTCAGGCAGTTCATTGACGCCTAAAAAGCCGTGCATGCTTGTAATCTGTACACCGCCTTTATAAACGATCAGGAACGCGGCAAGCACCTGTCCGATGAATTTTTTTACGGGAGAAATAACGAGGATATCATCTTTCAGGCCGAGGAAAAACATCACGAGGGCAGCGGCCAGAAAATATTGAAATTCAGAAGCGTTACCGAGACTTATACTTAGAAGGCAGGCGAGCATGAACCCTGCGAAGATACCGATGCCTCCAAGTGACGGAATGTGTGCCTGGTGAATTTTACGCTCATCAGGAACGTCGAAGAGTTTTTTCGATTCCGCTACGATAATTATTGCTGGTATCGCTAGAAAGGTAATTGAAAAGGATATGGCCAGTGATAGCAGAACATCAAACATCAGCCAGGTTTTGGTTTAGATAAATTACGGACTAACCCACGTACTTTTTTTGTTACCCTATCGCAAATTACCTTGAGAAACTGGTATTAACAACATTTCGGGGTAATATTCCAGCTAGTCCTAATAAATAAACAACATTAGGCTTTATTTATTGTTCATTCCTGTAGTTTTGCCGCCTACTAAACAGTAAAATATGGAAGATTTATTGGGAATGGCCTCCCAAATCCGGAGAGATATTGTAAGGATGGTGCATGGTAGCGCAAGTGGTCACCCGGGTGGTTCACTAGGCTGTGCCGACTTTTTCACCGCCCTCTATTTCCGGGTTATGAAGCATGACCCCAAATTCCATATGGATGGGATAAACGAGGATCTTTTTTTCCTCTCGAATGGCCATATTTCCCCTGTTTTTTATTCAACGCTCGCGCGTTCGGGTTACTTCGACATCAAGGAGCTCTCAACTTTCCGCAAGATCAATTCACGGCTCCAGGGGCATCCCGCCACACATGAACATCTGCCCGGTGTTCGCATTGCCTCGGGCTCGCTTGGCCAGGGGCTCAGCGTGGCTATCGGTGCGGCACTTGCCAAAAAGCTCAATAAAGACGACCGGTTTGTTTTTTCATTACACGGCGACGGCGAGTTGCAGGAAGGGCAGATATGGGAAGCTTTAATGTTTGCGGCTCATAACAAAGTAGATAACCTGATTTCAACGGTTGATATCAATGGCCAGCAGATTGACGGACCTACGGCTAAAGTGCTTAACCTCGGAAGTATCAAAGCAAAATTTGAAGCGTTTGGCTGGCAGACCATCGAAATGGACGGCAACAACATGAACGCAGTGATCGCAGGTCTGAACAAAGCCAAAGAACTTTCCGGTAAAGGAAAGCCTGTTGGCATTATGATGAAAACTGTGATGGGTAAAGGCGTTGACTTTATGGAAAACGATCACAACTGGCACGGTATAGCACCGAACGATGAGCAGTTGGCTAAAGCATTGGCACAGCTACCCGAACTCTCAGATTATTGATTTTAATTCTTATATTACAGTACATCCTCCCTCTCCAATTTATTCCTTGAATTTTTACCTGCCCGGTTAACTAAATCGTTGGTGCCCGCCTATTATAACACCCAAAACCCCGGACAATGAAAAAGTTTGTATTAACAGGACTTATGTTCCTGTTCGCTTTGATTTCCTTCGCCCAATCGGAAGAAGAGAATGGAAAAATCTTCATCAGGCACCCTTACATTGAGGTTGTAAACAAATCAATGAAATCTTATGCTGATAACGATTTCGCCAGCCTTGCAATGGTATTCGCGGATACTGCGAAAATCTGGATATCAGGTATAGAAAAACCGATCTCCGCAAAAGACATGCTTAAAGATTGGGCCACTGATCGCGACTTCTACGACAGCATCAAAGTGTCGGTTGTGGGATACCCCGATTACCTGCATTATAAAGACAAGGACCAGAAGTGGGTCCAATCATGGTGGACATGGTCAGGCAAGTCGAAGAAAACAGGAGAATTAGTAAAAGTAGAATTTGTGCAGTTCGACAAATTCAACAGTGCGGGAAAGATAGAACTGGAAGGTTTGTATGGCGACTTTTCAAAAATCGTGAAGAATTAAGCCGGGTCGGTCCACACTTCGTTTTCTTTCAAAATATTAATTAACTCTTCAACGGCCACGTCGCTGTTAACGGAGCGTTTCACCACGTCCTTGCCTTTGTATAATGTAATCTTTCCGGGACCGCTGCCCACATAACCAAAGTCTGCATCGGCCATTTCACCAGGTCCGTTAACAATGCATCCCATTATGGCGATCTTGACACCTTTCAGGTGGTTAGTAACCGCCCGGATGCGAGCAGTTGTTTCCTGCAAATCAAAAAGTGTACGTCCGCACGACGGGCATGAGATGTACTCGGTTTTACTAATACGTGTTCGTGTGGCCTGTAATATTGAGAAAGATGTATTGTTGATGAACTGATGATTGTTTTTTGCTTCGAGATAAGTACGACCGCTCACTTTATTATTCACGATCAGCGAAGGTTCATTGATCAGCCAGATGCCATCTCCCATTCCATCGAGAAACAATGCGCCCGCTTCGGTAGAAAAATGAATAAGCTGCTCATCAATAGTTGTGTCGCTGCTTTCAACGACAGTGATCACCGGTGTCTGAATATTCTCCAACATCAGGTTCGCAATAAACTCCCTGACGGAAGGCATGGGTGTTTGATCCGACGACCACACGCAGAGCACCACATCGCTCCTGTTGCGTATTTTTTCCACCAGTTGCTTCGCGAGCCGTTCATTAAAGCAATCGATGGAAATATAACAATGACCAATATCCGAAGTTTCCAATGCAATAAATTCTTCTGCCTGGAACAAGGGATGATACTTTTGTTTATCAGGCGCCGAAAGCCAGATGTTGTAATCGCAAATTACCTGCAGGCTACCCGGCAACGCGAAATCAAGAATTTTGCCGGAAGTATAGATATAGTCTGCCGCTGCGTCGCTGATATTCCATTTATCGAGTCCTGAATCATATCGATAGCCCACCGATTCAAGATCGCGCGGAGTGATTGTTTCTTCTTTCATAAAATCTGCCACGACCACTGGCACATGACCACTTCCGGTGTTTGAAACAGTGTGTGTAATTCTTCTCCGGTATTCAAAGGGAGAGAACGGAAGTCGCTCGGGATTGACCAGGATGTTGTGGTCGAAATTCCTGTTTACATATCGCTTTACTAAATCCTTGCAGACGGGTATTTCAAATTCAGGGTCTTCTGTGAGTGAAACCCTGATCGTATCGCCAATACCGTCTTCCAGCAAAGTACCGATGCCGATAGCGGATTTTATTCTTCCATCTTCCCCATCACCAGCTTCTGTAACGCCGAGATGCAGCGGATACAACTCACCAAACTCATCCTGCATCGTTTGAACGAGCAGCCTGTATGCCTGCACCATTACGAGCGGGTTGCTCGATTTCATGCTCAGGACAATGTTGTGGTAATTTTCATCGCGCGAGATTCTTAGAAATTCCATCGCACTTTCTACCATTCCCATTGCTGTGTCGCCGTACCTGCTCATGATCCTGTCGCTAAGCGAGCCGTGGTTGGTGCCAATACGCATTGCTGTGCCGTATTCTTTGCAGATCCTTACGAGTGGCGTAAACCGTTCCCTGATGCGTTCTATTTCTTCGTTGTACGCCGCATCAGTGTATTCAATGTATTCGAATTTCTTTTTATCAACATAGTTGCCGGGGTTTACGCGAACTTTCTCTACGATGCGCGCTGCGATTTCCGCTGCGTTGGGTGTAAAGTGAATGTCGGCTACGAGAGGAGTGTTATAGCCCAGGTTTCTTAATCCATTTTTTATGTTGAGGAGATTCTCTGCTTCTTTTTTGCTTGGCGCCGTAATTCGTACCAACTCGGCCCCTGCTTCAATGCACCTGATGGATTGTTCGATGGTAGCGTTTGTATCCATCGTATCCGTTGTGGTCATTGTTTGTACGCGTATAGGATGAAGGTTGCCGATAAGCAAACCACCGACGTTGACCTCGAGTGTTTTTAAGCGATGATATGTTTGTGTATGTTGCAATAGCTATTATTTAAAAAGCCAACTACCAATCCTTTTCCTGACGTCCCGCCGTTCTGTTTCGTTGCTGCATTTTCTGCTGCACCTGCTGCTCTCTCTGCTGCAACGCCTTCAGCAATTGCTCAACCTGTTTGCGACTGAGATTACTTTGGGGCGGCTGCGGACGTTTATTCTGATTTTGTTGTTTCTGTTTCTTCTCATCTTTCTTTTCCGGTGGTGGGGGCGTTTTTTTCTTCAACTCCGTTAATGCTTTCTGCAAATTAACCCTGGCGTCTTCATCGGCCGGATCCATTTTCACCGCCATTTTATATGCTGCGATGCTCTCCTCCAGTTTACTTTGCTTTGAAAGTGAAACTCCCTTGTTGTAATATCCTTTCTGTTTAAATGCTGAATCCGGGGCAACCGCAATAGAATTGTCGAAACTTTTTACTGCATCTTCAAATTTTGAAATACGGAAGTAGTCGTCACCCAAATTGAAATTCAATACGGGGTCAGCCGGTTTCAGTTCTTTCGCTTTCAGGTACTCTGGCAGCGCCCTGTCGAACTTTTGTTCCCTGTACATTTTGTTTGCAGCAATAATATGTGAAGCGCCAGTGCGCTGGGCGCTTGCACCAACAACGGTCACAATCAACAATATCGTCATCATCCACCTCATGCCATTTTAAGTTTTCGTTCCGGCACCACAAATTCTACCAGCAGCAGTAACAATGCGCCTGCAATAAACCACTGGAAGTAGTGAATGTAATCTTTGAACGCCGCATCCTCCACGGCTGTTTCCTGGATTTTTGCGAGTTGCTTCGTTATCACTTCTACCGCATCGTTCACTTCGTCGGGATTCACATACACCCCGTTTGTTGTTGCCGACAATTGTTTCAGCTGCCCGTCGTTCAGTTTTGATAACACCGTGTTGCCCTCCGGATCTTTTTTAAACTGACCGGTCGACGGATCAGGTATCGGCGTACCGAGCGATGAACCAATTCCGACCGTGTTAACGATCACGCCGTTTGCTGCAAGCTGCTTCGCCACTTCGATCGATTCCGGGTCATGATCCTCTCCGTCTGTGATCAACACTATCGATTTATATTTTCTTTCCTTACTGTTAAACGCCGCAGTGCTAAGTTTTAATGCATCGGAGATCATGGTTCCCTGCGAAGGAACTATGCCCGGCGATGCGTTCTGAACATACATTTCAGCAGCAGCGTGGTCGGTGGAAAGGGGCATCTGCATATAGGCCCTGCCGGCAAACAACACAAGTCCCACCCTGTCGTCAGGCAAATAAGAAATCAACCTGTGAACAAGCTGCTTCGCTTTTTCGAGACGGTTGGGTTTGATGTCTTCTGCAAGCATGCTGTTACTTACGTCGAGGGCAATCATCACATCCACACCTTTTCTTTCTACCTTATCCATCGTACCCGGACGTAAAGGGTTAACGATCGCGATGATAATCGCGGCCAACGCGGCCATGCCAAGCCCGAACTTAAGTACATATTTAAAATGGGAATGGTTGGCGGAAAGCTCGTTCACCAGCTTCTCGTCGCCGATTTTCGCGGCAATTGTTCTCTTCCAGCGAATTACATACCAGAACAGGAGAATGAGAAATGGAATGGCCATCAAACCTAATATGAACCCCGGATGCTGGTACTGGAAACCCATCCTGCAAATTTACTCATCTTTTCCCCTCCATAAAACCGTACTTACGCAGTATCTCCTTCAGAAGATCAACACGGCCGAGGTCCACTTCCCAGGAATTGCGAACCCGTGATTGCAGCTGAAATACAAAAAAATATGGATGCCTGTTTTCTTCTATCCATCCCACTATCCAGCCCAGCTTATAACCTTTATCCGTGTATCCCTCACCGATTTTATAACTCAGCTTGTAATTGGCATTGTCTTCCTGCAGCATCATATTTTTAACCATTCTTTGGGAACGTGCCTGGAAGGGAAGCTGGCCGAAATATAGTTTTTTGACAAGACCGAGTTGTTCATCGGCGGTAACCTTTAGTGAGTTATCGAGCCAGAAGGTGTCGAGGTTGTCCTGGATGACCGGTTTGTTGTAACGGCGGCCGTAGCCCAGCGTGTCGAGCCAGCGCTGCAACGTGTCTTTACCGATTCGTTGAGCGAGTTCACCGAAAGAAGGAATAGCCTGCGCAGAATCTCTTACCCGGCCAATTTCGATACCGATCAAAGTATTTACGATATCAAACGTTGAAGCAGGCAGATAGGCGCTGTCGCGGTACCGGCTTACATTATAGATAGTAAACTCCCCGGAGATGTTATCGAACAGCCCGAATGTGCCATCGAGCTGGTTGTGATTAAAATATTGAGAAAGACTTTTGTCTTCGTTAATGTTGTTTATGGAACAGGAACAGAACAGGGCGATAACGATGAAGCCGGTTAACTTCCGCATTTGTAAAATTTGCGCAAAGGTAAATTCAATATTTCTTTCCGGCCCTGTATCCCCGCAAATACATTGCAGGCATCTCTGAGCATGATTTTAAGGAAGGTTGTTCATTCGGCGTGTTTCGTTCATAGCAAAAGCCGTTTGCCCTGCCCAGCGAAATGGTGAACAAAGGATTTTCATCGGTGCTCTTCCTGTCGGTCCACGCATCAATCCATTCAACTGCTAGAATAATTGTATCTGTTATAACAATATTGTAGGGGCTCAGATCAACCCTCACCGTGCGTGCGTTCTTCGGTATCGTATAGTAAATATTGTTTTGAAGCATTTGTTGCAATTGCGATCCGTCGGCCGGCTTTTTAAACATGTTGATCCGAATTTTTACGCTGTCGAACGAGTTATATTTAATCCTGCAAATAAATTCAGTGACGCGTAATGGAAATTCCAAAGGCTGTACCAGGATGCCCCTTGCCCTTCCCCTGGAGCTGGAATAGTCTCCCCACCCGGTAAATCGCCCCGAATGTTTTGTAATGCCAAGATTGAGCATGTTAAACTTTGCCGTTACCACAAAATCTGCAAGCGCCTGCGGGGCACTTTTCAGTTTTATTTCCAGGTTCTTTGAAACATCAAGATGTTGTGTTGAAAGTACGACTGATTCATACCCGATATGACTGAACACGATCGAATCGCTGGCTTGCACGCCAGACAAATCGATGGAAAAGGCGCCGTTCCGGTCGGCAATGCCCCCGATATTTTTGTTTTTCACTCCTATGCTTGCATAGGCAAGATGTTCGCGCGATTCATTGTCGATCACAAACCCCTGCAACACTTGCGCAGATAACAAATTGCTGGCAAGCATGCAGGTGCACATCAAAAAAAAACGCAGCGGTAAACGCATGTGCTGTTCGGTTCGGCGCCTAAACTAAATTTAAATTCTCACAACAAACGACATGTTCATACTCCTGCCTTCAGAAGGCCAGATGCCGGGACCAGGATAGAAGCTCGGCCTCTTGGTAAAGTATTGTTTATTGGTAACATTGTTGATGTTGAGTTTGACTTCTATGCCTTCAAAAACAGTAAACGATGTGTTGATGTCGAGCAATCCATAAGATGGTACCGCACCTACAGCACCTGAAGCCGGCCCTATTTCCGTATTAAGAGCATCGGCATACGATTTACTTACATAGCTGTATAAAGCCGTAGCGCTCATTCGCCGCCATTTGAACGTAATACCATTCCTTGAAATAATATCAGGGGCGCTTTCAACCTTGTTACCATCAACGTCGATATTGTCGTTGCCGGATTTTACCATCGCATCCCTGTAGCGTGCATCCATAAACGAAGTGGAAGTGAACGCGGATATCGCGTACCAATTGTTGATGATCCAATTACCTTCAAGAAATATCTCTCCACCGATCGTTGTTGAATTCCCAATATTCGTTCTGTAGGTAAAAAACTCATCATTGTCGTTTAACTGCGACAGTGTTCCGAAACGGTTATTATATTTTACAATAAAAGTGGAAATATCCCATTTCATAAATCCGAGTTCGCCGCGCGCGCCTGTTTCAATGTTATACCCTTTTGCATCCTTTATATTCGGATCAACTTTCTCGAATGTCGATGAAGGAATCAGATCTTTGAAAAGCATTGGGTGATACGCCTGCGACCATCCCCCATAAAATTCAAGTCCCGGGAATGGATGAAATGAAAATCCTGCACCGAACAACGGAAATTTGTGTTTGATATTTACAGGTATTTCATTTTCGGGATAATACACAATGGTTCCCGACAGATCCGTTTCACCCTGCTCTACACGAAAACCCGCATTAAAAGAAAGTGTGTTTGAAACATCGAGCGTATTCTCTGCGAAAACTGCGACGTTGTTGGTTTTGAAATGCATGTCCCTGCCCCATCCTGGTTCAACAAGCGTCAGATTATAATCGCTGCCCGTGGTGCCCTTGCCCAATCCCCTGCGATGCAGGTCAGTATTCATTAATTGAATTCCTGCTACGAGGTTGCCGCCCACTGCGCCAAATGAATAACCTTTAAGCATACGCAATTCATTTGTGTAACTATGGTAATTATCAATATCCACCTGGCGGTTATTGTAATCGCCTGTAAGCGCGTTAATGGTGTCCTTTATTGTAATGGGTTTGTCGAACATTACGCTGCTTCGCTGCCCGAGTATCGCAGAACTTGTGAATTCAAGTCTTGTGAGAGGCGACAGCTGCCAGGACAATTTCAGTGACGGCACATGAATGTCGGGACTGTAATAATTTCTCAACCGTGTTGCCTGCCGCGGATCAGCGTTGAACATACTGTCGTTCATCTGTCCCGGTATCCTGTATTTGTAAACCGAGCGTGCGTACTCAAGGCGCGCAGAAAAATTGCTGCTGAAATCATAAGAGAGCACAACATCTTCGGCTTCGCTTTCTGAGTGTTCGGTGTCACGATAACCGTTCCTGCTTTTTTTGTCATAATACGCATAGTATTTGAACCGCCCTATCTTGCCCCCGATCGCGTTGAAAGTGCTGAGTAAATTATATGATCCAACTGTATTGATACTTTCCAGGCTGAACTTCTTCGTGGTATCGCCCTGTTTTGAAATGTAGTTCAGCATTCCACCAAACTGCGCACCGTATTGCAGCGATCCTGTACCACGCACCAGTTCTATTTTTGAAATACTTTCAAGTGGCATGCTGTAATGACTGGCGGGATAACCATACATATCCGAGTTTGTTATCACCCCATCTTTTCTTACGTTGTAATCCCAACCCCTGTGAGGATCAAGTCCCCGGGATGCAATGTTGATCTGGTTGCCGGAGCCATCCATGTCATACACAAACACGCCCGGCACCTTTGCGAATGTTTGCCTTCCGGTTTTGTTGGTAATGTCCGCGTCGACAGCGGTCAAATTTATCACCTCGTTTTTCTTTCCTGAAAAATTATAGGTGCCCTGGATGTTATTCAACCGTGAAATTGTTGGTTGCCGCAGGTATGATATAATCGTAACACTATCCAGCTCTTTTGCTCTTATCGAGTCTGACTTTTGCGAGAACAGACTCAATGAACAAAAGATAGCCAGAATAATCGCAGTAATCTTTTTCATTTGTTTGCATTATCATGTCTCAAATAAATTCTATTTCCGGCAACATTTCATTTGAAGCCGAAAATTTTAACATCAATGAAGTAGAAATGAGCGCGTTGGCCCATCAACTTATACCTTCGGGGGGCGTTCGGGGACATTGCCGTAGCCGAGGTCGACCAGGCAGGACGAGAATGGTGAATGCTTCGATATGAATGGGGCAAATTCAGCGACGGTCCACGAATTGACCTGTTCGTGATACTCGATCGCAATACTTTTGAATGAAGTGGCGTGGCTCTTATCCTGTTTGCGTGATTGATTGAGATCGTTCACGAGCTTAAAGAATTCTTCGCGTGAGTTTTGCAGCTGATTTTTTTCTTTATTCGGTAAACAGAATAATATCAGGTCGCCGTTGACAATTTTTCGTTTTACAAATTTATAGTGAATACCGTCGAGTTCGAGTTCGCCGACATAGCGGTCGAATTCACCGAAGAAGTCCGTGATGTAAGGAGAACTCAGAGAAACTTTAATTTCAATAAGAGAAGATTCGTCGTAGTCGGAATTTGCAATCTTTCTTTCCAGTGCCTGGTCAGCTTTACTCTCCATAAAACCGATAAGCAGGCGATAACCCATCCAGTTGAAGATGAGTGTGGATAGCATTAATATAGAAAAGACAGATTTCAGATTGCATTTAATTTAAAGGAGCAAAATTATCATTTAAAAAATGGAAAGCACCAGGCACTTTTTAAGTGTGCCTGGTGATGTTTTATTATTAGTTAGCTCCGTCTGTCAGTGCCCTTTGGACCGCATATTCACCAACAGCCTTACCGCTTACAAGGCCGGCTTCGCTGTCGCTTCTGTAATGTATGGCCCCGTACAATCTCGACAATGCTGCTTCTGTTGCCATGTCATCGAACTTTGTTCCCCTGTCAGGAAGCAGGTGTGTCAGCACGGTTGCTGCCGCGGCGCTGAAAGTTGAATGCCCCGATGTATATGCCGGAAAGTTCGGAAGGCCCGTGAGCGTTTTAATGTCGGGGTTGCTTTGACTGGGGCGTGGATTAAAATAAAAATATTTCGCATCCCAGCATACTATTCCCGCGTCACAAAGCGCCATGTTCAGGAGGGCCATATTTCTTGCCCACCTCACTTCGCTATAATTTTCTTTTACAAACTCGGATGCTGCTATGTGGTCCCAGTGGCCCGCAGGTGTATAGGTGCCCGCGCCATCGGCCCAGAAATGCACAATCTTAACCCTTTCTCTTGTCGGATGGGAAGAATAGTACAATACTTCTTCTGTTTCTTTCTTGAACTGTTCAGATGATGTTGACGGTGGTGGAGGCGGCCGCATGTTGATAACGGTAAGAGAATCGAAAAGGAAAGGTTTCACTTTATTAAATAAAGGGAGCATTGGCGGACGTCTCGGCGTTTCAAGACTGAACCAGCAAACTTCACCTTTCGCCATGGTATTATCTTCAAGAGCTTTCCAGATTTCAGGATTTCCCCCGGCCTGTCCCGCTCTGTCGGTTCTGCCCCTGGCAACGAATTTCGCTGCAACCATTTTTCCGAGGGCAAGCCCGGCCTCAATATCACTGCGGGTATTGGCGCCACTCATGATCCTTGCGCGCATATGCTCATCAGCTTTTTCCTGAACATAAGCGAGGTCTGCAGGAAAAAGGAGCTTCAGCAATTCAATTGTTGCGCCGGCAACCACAGCATCTTCGCTCGGATAAGACGGCAGCGAACTTTTCGGCACAAGCGCCTGCACGCTTGAATCAACATTATAAGGCGCGGCGCGGTTGTACAACTGTTTGTAGTGCCATGCAGCAACAAGTGCATCATACGTAGCTGCACTTACATAAGCGTAAGCACGACCTGCATATGGAGGATTGGCAAATGGGAACGTTGGATATGCAAAGGGGTTCGTTGGGCTCGGAGCGGGATAGGTATCATCTTCCTTCTGATATGGAGGAATATTACGCAACGCCACCAGCTCGCGCAAAATTTCATTCCACCTTAACACAGCACCAGCGCTCCAGTATTTAATAGATGATTTGTCTTTGTCGGACAAACTTCCCTGGAAACCTTTTATTTCATTCAGCTCCGCAGTATAACCCGGAGTGTTAGTGGCTGCAGGAGCAGCTACTTCAAATTCATCGGCAGATGCGAGTAAAACAGGTTTCCATGTTCCCGCATTAAGATCCTGGTTTTCGGGTTCCAGTGGTTTATAAGCGAGCGACCTGTCGCCAATGTCACTCTTGTTACATGACCAGAAAACAAGCCCCGCAAGTACCAGCAGTATCGCAGTTTTAAAAGTTGTATTCTTTTTCATTGCTGTTAGTTTTGTTGTTGACTATTACGGGGCCTGTTACCTGATTTAAGATCCATCAGGTAAAAAACACCGGCGTTTAATGTTGTTGCCTGGCCTACATTTCTTCCGTGCAGCGTATACATTGCTCCACCGACAATTTCGAGGCCGCGCACTTTTTTCATTGTGTACTTGAAGGCGCCACCGATTCTCCTCGCGTTCATTTTATTACTTGGAAACGGCATGTCGTTCTTACGAATATCGAAGCCGCCTAAAGTGTACATGTCGCTGAATATAGCTTCGGCTATAAGGTATTTGCTCCTGTAGCCAGCGCGAATATTGTAGTCGGAGGCGTCCGGCATTTCAACCTCGTTGGTGTTATGAATTTCGGTAGTGTAATAAGACTCCCTGTCTATGTCAACATTGCTGCGATATGTGTATGCCGCTGACGCGCTCACAAAAAACTTGCTGACCTGGTAGTCAACAAGGCCCCTTATACTTGCGGTCTTGCTATGCATACCTATAGACAAAGGAAGATAGTCGGCCACGTAATTGGTTAAAGGAACCGATATGCGGCCCACAGCAAATACCGAAAGCCTGCTTCCATTAGTAAATTTCTTTTCTGCTGCGCGGTATTTTGCCATTAATGCAAGATCCTGTATGCCGTCAAAGCCGCTTAATGTTCCGGCTGTGGCTTTCGTTTTCACATAAGGCGCGCTGAACATTACGTTTAATTTGTCTGTAATGCCATAGGCACCCGCAATGCCGAACATCTGGGTGGTTACTTTTCCAAGATTCCTGTTGTTCCTTTTGAATGTTCCTTCCCAGTACTCCGTCCAACTGTCGTTCACGTACATGCCGCCCACGCAAAGAACATTTTTCTTTAGTGTGATGGCGTCCATGTCGGTTTGGGCATTTGCCCGGGGTGATGAAATGCAGTATAGCAGCATTATCATGCACGCGGTTTTAAAAAATAATTGTTGCGATCTCATAATAGTTTTGGTTGATGCATTTATAATCTGAATGAAGCTCCTATGTTGATTGCATAGTCTGCGAAGGCTGCGTCGCCGTGAGCGTCTATGCCTTCTGCAGCGCTACGTAGTTTATCGGCATTGCTTTTTGTACGATTGCGTTCAACTGCTACCGGAACAGTTGCAAAAGCAGAGAACTTTTTGAACGAATAGGCTACGCCGGGTTCAACTGACAGAACATAGCCGGGCCTCCGGAAACC
Organism: Chitinophagaceae bacterium; assembly: GCA_016786745.1. GTDB lineage: Bacteria > Bacteroidota > Bacteroidia > Chitinophagales > Chitinophagaceae > Flavitalea. The sequence continues at coordinate 49,662 of JAEUVS010000044.1, forward strand.
TTCGTCACCACCGATCAGGTCGCTGGATGGTATGCATTCGAGACGACCGCCTGCGGAAAATAGAAATTTATCGAAGCTGAAATTGAAGCCCACCCGTGCCATATACTGGTCGGGAACGCTCATTGTTGTAGTCTTATAAAGTATTGCCGTCTGGCTTAGAGTTCCGCCCCTTGCAGTGGAAACACCATTTTCTTCGCGCGGATTGGCGAGATAGTAGAAGTTTCCATATACACCAACGGTGCGGTTGAAATTATAATAGGCACTCAGCTCAGCAGTGATGCCTGTTCCGCCATCGCCGGGTTGTATCGACTGATCTACCGGACCCCTTACTTTAGAGTCGGCCTTCACGAATTCATCCTCGTGTTTGTAGTCGCCGGTTGGCAACTTTATTCCAAGGCCTGCCTGAATATTTCCGTTCATTGACTTTCCGGGATCGAGCAGCCAGCGGTATGCAGTGATGCGGATATCACCAATGCCCGAAGCATTTGTATTATGGCGTGCCGACTGTCCTGCATTGTTACCTCCATGCTCGTAAAGAGATGAACGTCGATTTGAAATTAGCGGCAGGTCTAAACCGAGTGACCACCGGTTATTGAAATGTCTTTGAACGGTTACGTTGAGCGTATGTTGCCAGTTGATTACCTGGGTATTGTTTTCAATGCGTTCGTGCTGCTCTTCTTTACCCACAAAGTGCCTGAATGATTTGAAATACCTGTAAGATGTGTTCACCTGCCAGCCTTTTGCATCCATTGCCGGGTCATGTTTTGTACAAACGGCACCTGTACTTCTTATAGCAACGCAGCCCTGGCCATTAACATAAACATTCGCCGCCGCCAGTATAGCTGTGAGGAATAATATCTTCTTCATAAACATGTTGTTAGTTTTATAAAAATTATTTGCTTGTAAGAACCGGTTCACTTTTCTTTCTCATTCTCAAGCGGTCGACAATCATCTTGCCCACCTGGATGCCCTGCCTGTTGCCTTCTTCGAGGTCGAAACGGTAGTGAATGCCCCCATACATACGGGAATACGACGCTTCGATTGCAGCCTGCCGGAACGAGGTGAACGAACGATGTGGAATGCCGAATTCGATTTCAGAGGTGTCAGTGTATTTGAAATTGTCGCCGAAGATGTCTGTCATCACTTCTGCGGCAGATGCGGAGATTACTGAGTGCCCGCTGGTGTAAGAAGGGAATGGAGGTGTCTGGATATATGGTCTCCACTCGGGATCATAATATTTGTTGATAACTGTTTCTGGCCTCACCACATTGCTCCTGTATTTCTCTTCCCAGCAGCTGATAAATCCATCAAATAAAGCGATAGCTGTTTTCGCATATGCGTAAACGGTAGTGTTGAAATCGGCGCCGGCCTTGTCGCTGGCTATTCCCACGATATTCATCCAATGGCCTCCCGGAGAAAATTTCTTGGTAGCGAACATTACGTGTCCGCTTACATTCATTTTGAATGGATTGTCGTCCCAGAAATCGGCGATATGTTTTTCTTCTTCTGTAAGATTCTCACCGATCGTTTTTACTTCCATAGCTGCTTTATAGAACTGGCTCGAAGTATCTTTCAATTGGAAACGCGGAGCCGCGGCGGGTTTACATTGTCCGGCAGAGTCCATGACGAGTGTTCTGATCTCCATCCAGTGTGCCTCGAGGGCCGATGTATAAGAGGGTGGCGTAGGCACCCATCTTCCTTCTTCATCGGTTACGGTGTATTTGCTTGCCGATCTTGTCTGCGCATAGTTGTCTTTTTTCGACCAATCCATTACTGCTGCGAAGATCTTGTCTGAAAATGCTTTTGTGTTTTCCAGTACTTCACCAGGCATCCCGGCATCGTCGGCTTTTTCAAGGAGCTCATTATAATAAGCCATCATACTGCCTTCCGGGAAAGTAACCGCATTACCCACTTTTGTAAAAGCGAGCATTGCTGCGAGATGGAAATCAATCTGTTTTCCTTTCTCGGGGGCGGGCATTGGCGACAAGCCTTTGATTTGTCCCGACAATGATTGGTAAGCGCTGTCGCCTGCAACGATGCACTCGAATGCAGCGATGTTCGCATAAGCGTAGTTGCGCGACGCGATCATTGGCGGAAAGTTATTTTCCAACACGATGTCGTTTAACTTCTTTACAGTTTTGGAGTAGAGAAGTGGATCGCTGGTAACTTTTTTATAGTCTTTGTTACCACACGATGCAACAAGCATTGCTGATAAAGCAGCAACTGCCACAAATAGCCTCATGAAATAATTGATATTAGTCTGGATAATAAAACGAAGAATGGGCGGGGTGCCCGACATTATGCTTTCGGAGGATGCTCAGGAATGATGTCGTAGCCTGAGGCGACGTAAACATGGGTACCCGACGCATGTTTTAGGGATGCCACAGGGAATGGCTCAAGCGTCCAGGCATTCATTTCTTTTTTGTACTCTATTGTTAACGAACTAAACGTAGAGGTGTTACTCTTTTCTTTGGATTGCGTGTGATTCAGGTCGTTCACCAACTTGAAAAATTCGTTTCGTGAATTCTGAAGTTCTGTTTTGCTTTTGTTGGGAAGGCAAAGGAGAACAAGTTCGTCGTTTACGATTTTGCGCTTTACATATTTATAATGTACCCCGTCGAGTTCGAGCTCGCCGTCGTAACGTTCAAAATCTGTTGAATTATTGGAAAGATAAGGAGCGTTTAGCGGAACCCTGATTTCTATGAGTGTAGATTCGTCGAAGTCGGCGTTTTCAATCTTTGCTTCGAGCGCTATATCTGCTTTATTTTCCATAAAACCGGAAAGAAGGCGATAGCCCACCCAGTTAAATGCAAGCAGAAAAAGCAGTAATATCGAAACCGCCAGTTTCAGAAACAGTTAGTTTTAGGTAGGGAAGATAGGAATTTTTTATTACGCGCGATTAAAATCCATAGATCCTTTGGGCGTTTAACCCAAAAACGGCGTCTTTTTCTTCCTGCAAATGCTTTTCCATGTACTTCTCCAACAAGCTTTTCCACTGCACATAGATGCCTGACAGCAGCATCACTGGCCAGTCGCTGCCGAACATCAGCCTCTCAACGCCAAATGCCTGGAACACAACATCGAGGTAGGGATAAAATTCAGCAGGACTCCATTCTTTCCATGCCGCTTCTGTTATCAATCCCGACAGCTTGCACGACACATTCGGAAACATCGCGAGGTCAGTGATGCCTTTTTTCCACATATCCATCTCCTTATTTTTTACGTCGGGCTTGGCGGAGTGGTCGAGAATAAAAACCTGGTCGGGGAACGCGCGCACAAAATCAACAGCAGCTTTTAGTTGTCGCGGATAAATAAGTATATCATATGTATACCCAAATTCTTTCAGCAGGGAGACACCCGCGCGGAAATTTTCATCATACAAAAAATCATCCGGCTCCGATTGAACGATATGCCTGATGCCTTTGATTGAAGGATATTCTTTGAGCTCTGAAAGTTTTTTTTCGACGTTGGAGGCGCGAAGGTCGGTCCAGCCGACAACACCTTTTATTACAGGGTGCGTGTTGGCGAGCTCCGCGAGAAAACGCGTTTCTACTTCTTCAGTTGCGGCCTGCACGGCGATGCAACCATCAACATGATTCCTGTGAAGAGTGAGTTCAAGCTCGGTAGGGAGATAGTCCTTTTGAAGGATCTTCATGTCCCTGTCTATCCAGGGAAGATCTTCTTTACTGTATTTCCAGAAATGAACGTGAGCGTCTATAACCATGGAACGTTTTTAAGTTAAGAGATAAACTTAAAAAATTATTCCATTGTGGTGATTTAATTTTTGCAGATCATTTTAAGGTCCTTAAAAGAGCCAGGCCTGGAAAGGCCCGGCGTTTGTTGATCGTACCCTTTAAAAATAAACTCTTCGAATGATTTGTTGGTTCGTCTTTTGATTCTGCTACACTTTGCGACAGGGGCAGGTTTCAGGTCGAAAAAGATGCGTACTGACCTTATCAGCATAGCAGGATCCATCAGAGAAGTAAGCGATGTTGGCATGTTTCAACATTTTAAGTTTTAAAAGGGGCCAGACCTGGAAAGGCCCGGCCGTTTGTTGATCGTACCCTTTAAAAAAATAGTTGATTTGAAATATTTTAATACAGTGCTGCGGTAATGTTGCGCATCATCACTTCACTGCATACAAAATTGTAACCGGTGCGTAAATCATACCGCCATCCTGTCCCTCAACACGTAACCTGTAATAAAGCGGCCCGGGATATGAAGATTTAAAACGATCGTCAAATTCATAGTAAGGTTCATCATTGCTGAGTGTGAAGAATGCTGACACCTCAACAAATTTTTTTCCATCAGTGCTGCGTTCAAGAACATACTGACTTACATCACCTGTATATGCCTTCCACACTAAGCTCACCATCTTGTCTGACCGCCCTTTCACTTTCACTACAGGATCCACAATCTTACTTTGTGCGATAGAATTTTTTGCTGCGAGAAAAATGCACGCAAAGAATAAAAGCCTTAATGATAGGTACAATGCTTTCATTATATCAGAAAACAAAAACTGAGTTAAAAACTTAAATAAGCGGATAGAGGAACCAGTACAGGAATTCCTGAGGATTTGGAGAGAACAACGAGTAAATTAATGGATTGGTGTTCCGAGGATTGGAGTGGCGTTAAAACCTTGACAAAGATTACACGTGTTTTTTGTAACTACAATAGTAAATCTACGATAATCGAAAAAAAACCGCTCCGGGGAGCGGTTAATCTTCTGCGACGCTTATTTATACTGGGGAACCAGCGTATTTGACAGTTCCGTCACTTTCTTCAAACTTTCATCCGAAAGACCGCCTTTTTTGAATTCTGCGAGCACTTCGGGGTATTTGTTTTCCATTTCCATAAGAAAATGTTCTTCGAATTCTTTCACCTTCTTTACCGCTACCTGGCGCAGCAATCCCTGCGTACCGAGGTAGATGATAGCGACCTGTTTTTCAACGCTGAAGGGTGAATATTGAGCCTGCTTTAAAATCTCCACGTTACGTGCGCCCTTGTCAATTACCAGCTTGGTAGCCGGATCGAGGTCGCCACCGAATTTGGAAAAGGCCTCCATCTCGCGGTAAAGCGCCTGGTCGAGCTTGAGGGTGCCCGCCACTTTCTTCATCGACTTGATCTGCGCATTACCACCCACACGGCTTACCGAGATACCCACGTTGATCGCGGGCCGGATACCGGCGTTGAACAGGTTTGTTTCGAGGAATATCTGGCCATCCGTAATGGAGATCACGTTTGTAGGGATGTACGCAGATACGTCACCCGCCTGTGTTTCGATAATTGGTAACGCGGTAAGCGATCCACCACCTTTCACCAGGTGCCTGATTGATTCGGGTAAATCGTTCATATTCTTTGCCACGGCATCGTCGGTGATCACCTTGGCCGCACGCTCGAGCAAACGGCTGTGCAGGTAGAATACATCACCGGGATAAGCTTCACGTCCGGGGGGACGGCGAAGGAGCAGTGATACCTCCCGATACGCAACGGCCTGTTTCGACAGGTCATCATAAATAATAAGTGCCGGGCGACCAGTGTCCCTGAAAAATTCTCCAATTGCAGCGCCCGCGAACGGTGCGTAGAACTGGAGAGGTGCAGGATCGGATGCAGAAGCTGCTACGATGATCGTGTAAGGCATCGCGCCATTGTCTTCAAGCGTTTTCATCACGTTAGCGATGGTAGAAGCTTTCTGACCGATTGCAACATATATACAGTAAACGGGTTTGCCTGCTGCGTAAAATTCTTTCTGGTTGATTATAGTATCTATCGCGATGGCCGACTTTCCGGTCTGGCGGTCGCCGATGATCAGTTCTCTCTGGCCGCGTCCGATGGGAATCATCGCGTCGATCGCTTTGAGACCTGTTTGCAACGGTTCTTTTACTGGTTCGCGGAAGATAACCCCCGGGGCCTTACGTTCGAGGGGCATCTCGTAGCGTTCGCCCTTGATGGGACCTTTACCGTCGATGGCCTCTCCGAGTGAGTTCACCACGCGGCCGAGCATTCCTTCACCAACGTTGATGGAAGCGATTTTACCTGTGCGGCGCACTTTTGAACCTTCTTTGATACCGGCCCATTCACCCATCAATACCACACCCACGTTATCTTCTTCGAGGTTAAGAGCGATTGCCTGGACTCCTGTTTCGAATTCTACCAGTTCACCGCTTCTTACATTGGTGAGACCATATACACGCGCAATTCCATCACCCACCTGCAGCACCGAACCTACTTCTTCGAGGTCTGCTGAAGCGTTGAAGTTGCTTAGCTGTTGGCGAAGTATCGCCGAGATCTCATCCGATTTAATTTCAACCATATCTTAATGTTTATCTGATCTTGTAAATAAAGTCGTTGTTCAAAAACTGCTTGCGAATCACGCCAAGGTCATATGAAATGCTCGCGTCGATAAGTGTATCGCCAACCTGCAGAACAAAGCCACCGATTAGATTTTCGTCGACAGTAGCGGTGAGCTCAATATTTTTCATGTGCGTCTGGCTTTTCACCTTGTTTACGATGTCCTGTTTCAAATCTTCACTTAACGGTGACGCGGTGATAAGTTTTACGGTATGTATCTGCCTGTATTCCTTGTATTGGTCGATAAATGCAGTGGTAATTTCAGGAAGATTTGTTTCGCGGCCTTTCCTGATCAGCAGCCTGATAAATGATTCAGTAAGCTCACCTATCTTTCCTTTCGTAACACTTTCGAGTATCGATTCTTTCTTATCAGGTGAGATGATCGGGCTCCTGAGCACCAGTACAAATTCACGGTTAACTTTTGACACCGCCTGCAGAAATTCAATATCCTTATAGGTAGCGTCGAGAAGATTTTTCTCGATGGCCAGCGTAAGGAGCGATTTTGCGTACCGGGATGCTAAACGGGGATTCGCCATGATAATTCCTTTCCTAATTTAATTTTACTTCGTTAGTAAGTTGCCTTACATAATTTTCCTGCTCTGCTTTGTTGCCCAGTTCGCGACGGAGAATTTTTTCTGATACTTCTATCACAAGCTGACCTACCTGGTTTTTTACATCGGTGAGGGCGGCCATTTTCTGTTGCTGGATGGCAGCCTGCGCGTCGCTGACGATTTTATTCGCTTCGAGTTTCGCCTGTTCTTTTGCCTCGTTGATTATTTTGTCTTTCGTGTCACGTGCTTCCTTCAGTATCTGTCCTCTTTCTTCACGTGCTTTTGCAAGGAGCGCTTCGTTTTCGCTTTTAAGCTGGGCCATTTCCGCTTTCACCCTTTCAGCGGTTGAAAGAGATTCTGCAATACCGTTTTCCCTTTCTTTTAATGAATTGAGGATTGGCTTCCATGCGAATTTTTTCAGGATAAAAAATACGATGAGAAACGCGAGGAGCGTCCAGATAATGAGACCAAAGGAAGGTATCAGTAAATCCATTTTCTTGTTCTTTTATTTTTGGGATGCTTTCGCATCAGTCGTAATCAGGTATTACTGCATTCGCCGCCCTGTGCTTTGAATGCAGTAAAAATTGGGTTACACGAACATCGCGAGGATACCTGCGATAACCGCGAAGAGGGCAACACCCTCAACGAAAGCGGCTGTCAGGATCATGTTTGCGCGGATATCGTTGATCGCTTCCGGCTGGCGGGCAATAGCCTCAACCGCACCTTTACCGATCTGACCGATACCAATGCCTGCGCCTACTGCGGCCAGACCCGCACCGATAGCGCCGCCGGCATTCGCCCACGCTGTTGTGCTTAACAAAATTGTCAGTAATTCCATAGTTGTGTGTTTATATATTTCTATTTTCTAAAACTCGCTTATTTTCCTCGTGAGGCGTGAAGCGAATAATCTCACGCATCACGCCTCACGTTTAAATTATCACCGGATCCTCTGGTCCTATCTGGTGCTTATCATGATGATCATGCGTATCCTCTATCGCCTGGCCTATAAACACCGCCGTCAGGTTTGTAAAAATGAAAGCCTGTATGAATGCCACGAGTATCTCGATAAGATAAATAAATACCGAGAAAGCAATCGAAACAGGCGAAAATCCCCAGCCTATCGCCGCACTCAATCCACCGAAAATAAATATCAGGGAAACCAGACAGATGATAATAATGTGCCCCGCAAGCATATTCGCAAACAACCTGATGATGAGCGCGAATGGTTTTGTGAACACACTCAGCACCTCCACAAGCACGAGGATCGGTTTGATACCACCAGGAACGGGTGGGTTAAATATATGGCCCCAGTAATGTGAATTTCCGTTTACCGTGATGATGATGAATGATATTACCCCAAGTACGGCCGTAAAGGCAATATTGCCCGTTACGTTCGCCGAGCCGGGAACGAGACCAAATATGCTGTTGATTAGTATAAAGAAAAAGATCGTGAGCAGGTAGGGAACAAACTTGTGGTAATCGTGACCAAGATTTGGTTTAGCCACCTCATCGCGAACAAACGTGATCACCGGCTCGATCGCATTCTGAAAACCTGTTGGAGCCTTTGTTGTGCCGATGCCTTTCTGATATTTCTTCGCAACGTTTATCAGGATTACAACGAGGAGGGTAAGCGCCAGAATCATCTGCACCACGTTCCTCGTCAGCGAGAGATCATAAACTGTTACATTCGGATCAACGGGAACAATTTTATTCCCTTCAAGACGATACCCTTCCACTTCATGCTCGCCATGGTGGAAAGCAGACGACATAAAAACCGATACGCCCTTTTGTGGCGAATAAAGTATTACGGGAAGTGGAATAGAAACATGATGCTCGTGACCTTCTTTATCCTTGTACGTGAGAAAATGAAACTGGTGTGCATCGAGAACGTGTGCGAAAATCACCTCGTTTGCATCGAATAACTTCTCTTCTTCATGAGCGGCATCGGAGCCATGTTCCTGGGCAGTTGCGACATTAAAAAAAAGTATGCTTAAAATGGCGTAAACCGCTAATAATAAGGACTTTATTCTCCGATTGAACATACCTGTCTCCAAATTTGCCGCAAAGATAAGCATGCAGGCGTGAAAAACTGCTGGAAACAGGTCCAATTACAAAAAACTTTTATACAGCCTTGTCTACCTCTGTTTGCATAAAGTGAAGGCTCGAATAGAATCCACCCAATGCTAATAGATCTTCGTGTGTACCCACCTCTTTAATCTCGCCCTTGTCCAGCACAACGATCCGGTCGGCCTTGCGGATGGTCGACAGGCGGTGAGCGATTACAATAGCCGTACGGCCCGAGATAAGCGTGTCAATGGCTTTCTGGATCAGCTTCTCACTTTCAGTATCAACTGAAGAAGTTGCTTCGTCGAGGATCAGGATCGAAGGATTGTAAAGCAGCGCCCTGATGAACGAAATCAATTGCCTTTGCCCCATCGAAAGCGTGCTGCCCCGTTCCATCACGTTGTAATCATAGTTGCCCGGCAATCGCATGATGAAATCGTGAACGTCTATCAGTTTTGCCGCCTCAACTACCTGTTCTTTTGAAATTTTCGGGTTTCGCAGCGTAATATTATCCAGTACCGATCCTGAAAATAAAAATACGTCCTGCAACACCACGCCGATATCCCTGCGCAGTACATCGAGGCGATAGTCTTCCACGCGCACGTCATCAATTCGTATTGCACCCTTTTGGATATGATACAACCTGTTCATCAGGCTGATAATAGAAGTTTTGCCACTTCCCGTATGCCCGACGATCGCCACCGTTTCGCCAGGTTCCGCTTTGAATGAAATGTTTCTCAAAACATAACGGTCATCCACATATGCAAATGACACATCATCGAACTCAATTTTTCCTTTTACCTGTTGGGGAGCATAGTCGCCCTGCGTTTTGATATAGTCCTCGTTTTCGAGCACTTTAAACACGCGATCGCTCGCCACCATACCCATTTGCAACACGTTGAATTTATCAGCGATCACGCGCAGCGGCCTGAACAGCAGGTTAAGGCAGAAGTAAAATGCCACCATCTTACCCGGCAGTTCCGACGCCTGGTTGACCGGGATGTTCAACGCGTGTACCGCACCCCACCAAACCATCATCGCGGTACCAACTGCCAGTACAATTTCGACAATGGGAAAGAACACAGAGTAAGCAAATATTGCGTTGATGTTCGCGTTTCGATGTTCCCTGTTGATCGTTTTGAATTTTCTGAATTCCTTTTCTTCCGCTGAAAACGCCTGTATCACCTGCATACCCGTGATATGTTCCTGGACGAACGCATTAAGATGCGCAACAGCATTTCTTACCCTGATGAATGATTTGTTGACACTTTCCTTAAAGAACCACGTTGCGATAATAAGTATGGGAAACGGAGCCAGGCATATCAATGTTAACTGCCAGTCGACCCAAAACATGTAGAACAGGATGCAGACAATCGAGAGCAGGTCAGCGATAATAGGTAGAAGGCCTTCCGCGAAAATATCGTTGATGGCTTCTATATCATTTATTGTTCGGGTAGTAAGTGTGCCGATGGGCGTTTTATCGAATTGCGAGAGATTCAGTCCAAGTATCTTTTCGTACACAAGAACTCGCAGGTCCTTAACAACGGTTTGTCCCAGCCACGAAGTGAGGTAAGTAAAATAAAACCGGATGGCGGATTCGAGTATCAGCAAGCCGACCTGGATAACAGTGATCCAGATAAGAAGTTCCTCCATTTTTATTTTGACGGAAGAATCTCCGCTTACACCTTCCCGGATATAGTCGTTAACGGTGACTTGTATGAGGAAGGGTCTGGCAGGCGAAAAAGCAGCCAGTATGATAGCCAGTGCAAGCGAGATGAAAAATCTTCTTTTGTAAGGCGAAGCGAACTTTAACACCCTCCGCAGTAAACTGAAATCAAATACTTTCTTCGCAACAGACCTTGTGGACATTATGCGAATTTATGAATTTCCGTGCTGCGCGCTCCTCTTAACGGCTGCTGATACCGCCTTCACCCTCCATAGATTTGCGATAGGCCTTTATGAAGATGGCGCCCAGGTTTTTGTAGGGAGGAATATAATCTTCGAATTTTTCGCGCGATTTTGAATCCTTGAACTTTTCTGTAAGTCCACGCCATAGCGTTATCCAATCGATATTATTACCGGCGAGCAGCTCCTGGTTGAGCGCCTGGAGTATCGGATCGTTCACGGTGAGTGTACCCACCTGTTTCGATGAAACGATATGCGCATCTTCACAAACAGTGAGCACTTCATTTAGATTATTATAACCGCCGCACGACCCGAGCACAACTATTTTAGCGGAAGGAACGAGTTGTTTCAATGTATACTGGAGGTGATAGCTGTGTCCGCGATGAATAATGATGCTTGGCTTGATTCGTTTTTGAATTAAATAATCATTCAGCTTCGCCTGTGCTTTCGCGTCAGGGTCATCAGGACCCAGCAACGGTTTGTTCGCGAATATCAGCACGGGTTTTCCTTTTACCGAATTGATAGTTGTCCAATCGTCGTTCTGGACAACTTTCCATTCTTTAGGATTACGAAACATTCTCATGAAGTTCTCGTATGAATGCTGACCGTCTTTATCTTCATCCCCATAGAAAAACACCTGTTGTACCACCCTGCCGCTGTCGTCGGTTAACGATGAATAATCCTGCCCGTAAATAGAATTAATTCCTAATGTTTGCGAAAGGTTGATATTGTTGGTAGTGTCGGCGCTTTCAAATAATGTTTTAAGAAGGCTATATATAACTACTCCTTTCTTGTTGCTGTTAGCGATGTTCCGGTCGAGGTTCATCTGCACTTCCCTCGAAATATATTTTGCAAGAGAAGGATTTTTGTCCATGATACTGCTGTAGGAATCTGCGACGTCAACCGCTTCTTCGAGTCCCGGTGTGGATTCGAGCCTGATCACGAATGCCTTCATGGTGGTTGTGGCGTTTACAGGATCCATTCTTCCGAGGAAATCGTTAAGGGTGTTGTAGCCTGCTGCCATCTTGATAAACTTCCTGAAGTAGTCGCCGTTTACGCTGAGCAGGAGACTATCGGCGCACCCTACGGTCATACGCTCAAATATTTTCTTATATACGTTCAGGTAGCTTGATGTATAAATTTCATCTTCCCCGAGAACGATAAGATAGTACAGTTCCTGGGGAGTAAGGTTGGCGATTCTCGCAAACCTGACTTTTTCATCCTTCTCTGCGTGAAGCGCGTTGATCTCCCTGATAAAATATTGTTTTGCCTTGGTAGCCATCCGTTCGTTGAGCGCCTGCATGCCCATAGCGGAATCTCTCATAGGAGGAAGCAGCCGCTGTGCATAATCGATTTTCGTTTTAACCATCAGGCGGTAGTATAAGAGATCATTGTCTTTCACTGAATCTATTTCAGCGAGTGTGATCTTCTTATTCATCAGGTTATCGAGAAAAGGAAAATACAGTTGTCCGCTTCTGCTTGATGCCATTGTGCCGATCATACGCACGAGTGAATCGGAGTGATTCCGGATTTTCTGGCCAAGGACGTTACGGGCAGCCGCGTAATCATATAATCTCCTGATGTCGCGGTGAGCGGCAACCTGTATAAAATGGTCTGCAAAAGGCAGGTTAGGATTTTTATTTAGTTCAGGCAGGATTTCCTCCGGATGCATTTCGAGGTACTTCCTGACGAGAAGGAGCCTTGAATCTTTCACACCTACGTTTTCATTGGGGAACAGGAAGCATTCAACAAGAATTTTACCCGCGCCGTACCCGTTCTTTTCGATCACGGGTTCTATGCTTTTACCCTGCCGGTCGAGTTCCATACATTGTTTAAACGCGGCAAACAGTGCCGGAGCCATTGTAGCGGGGTAATCTTTCCGGTTGCGGTAGCGGTTATAGCCTTTGATTAGTGTTTCGAGGCTTTTCAGGGCTTTTACCTTCGTTTGGCCGGTTGTGGTGGTATCGGCTTCTATTTTTTGTTGCATTTCGTCCACCTGGCGGATAAAAACGTCGGTTATTTCGAGGTTTACGGCATCGTCGGTTGAAATCCTGAGTGAATCCCTGTCTTCAAGTAAAAGTTTCTGTTCCTTGTCAACCAGGTCATGAAAAAGCATTCTGTCTGTGGGGATCTTAAAGCTTGACGCACTCTGAGCCAGCAGCGTAACGGGAAGTACCAGGATAGCGAAGATTAGTAGCCGTGGATTCATAATGATATTGACGATAAAGGTACAATTATTAGTTGTCTTGCAGCTTCCTTCTCACTTAACAATTTCATAATCTCTTTATTGTGCGTGGCCCGGCGGGAAAATTAACTTTGCGTAAATTTTTGGAATGGAACCGACCCCGAAAAAGATCCTGATAGCTGACGATGAACCGGATATACTTGAAATCGTCGGTTACAATCTGGGTAAGGAAGGATATGAGGTAATTTCCGCCAAAGATGGCGACGAAGCCCTCGCGAAAGCAAAAATTGTGAAGCCCGAGCTCATCATCCTCGATATTATGATGCCGAAGAAGAATGGAGTCGAGGTGTGCGAACTGCTCAGGGCAAAACCCGCATTTAAGGACACCCTCATCATTTTCCTGACGGCACTCAGCGACGAGGGTTCACATGTGAAGGGTCTTGAAACCGGCGCCGACGATTATATCAGCAAGCCAATCAGTCCAAAAGTGCTCATCAGCAAGGTCAATTCCCTTTTCCGGCGGGTAAAACCCGAACAGGGGATGAACGTGATCAAAAATGGCATCCTAGAAATCGACCCCGTAAAATTTGAGGTCACCGTCGATGGGAGGCCCGCTGTATTGGCCAAAAAAGAGTTCGAGCTCCTCTATATGCTCGCTTCCAGGCCTGGTCGCGTGTTTCTAAGGAACGAGATCCTTAACCAGGTATGGGGCAACGAAGTGATCGTAGGTGATAGAACGATAGACGTTCATATCCGCAAAATCCGGCAGAAACTCGGGGTGGACTGCATCACTACCGTAAAAGGCGTCGGATACAAATTTGATTTATAAGCATTGCTTAATTTAGTTAATGCTGAAAGCAAAAAACCTCTCCACAAACCAACTTTCCGCGATCGTCGCGTTGGTGCTTAGCATTCCAATCGCCATCTGCATTTATATTTTCACACTCAACCTTGAAATTGCCGCCATCTCGTTCGGTGTGATATGGCTCGGCAGTTACGGACTTATCAGCTTTACGTTCGAGCGTTTCGTCTACCGAAAAATCAAACTTATCTACAAGCTGATTAACGAGACGAAAGCCACCCGTAAAGAAGAAATCTATTTCAAATACATTCTTCCCCGGAAAAATATCGATGACGTGCAGCAGGATGTAGAGCAATGGATGCAAAATAAAAACGAGCAAATCGAGCTGCTTCAGAAAAATGAAGCGTTCCGAAAAGAGTTTTTACAGAATCTGGCCCACGAGTTTAAAACACCCATCTTCGCCATACAGGGCTATGTTGAAACATTGCTCAGCGGCGCGATGGATGAAGAAAGCGTTCGCAAAAAATTTCTTGAGAATACTTCCAAAAACGCCGACCGCCTTGTTACACTCATCAACGACCTGGATGAAATAGCACGCCTCGAAAGCGGCGAACAATTGCTGTATAAACAGCCTTTCGTTATCCAGGACCAGATTCGCGAAGTGTACGACTCCCTTTCAATCAAAACACAACAAAAAGGAATCACTACCTCAATTAAAAAAGGATGCGAAACGCCTGTTACCGTTTTTGCCGACAAAGAGAAGATCAGGCAGGTGCTGATCAACCTCGTTGAAAACTCTACGAAGTATGGCCGGCAAAATGGTACCATCATAGCCAGTGTTTACAAAACGGACGAACAGCACGTACTGGTAGAAATCAGTGATGATGGTATTGGTATAGATAAGGACCATCTTCCACGTATATTCGAACGCTTCTACCGCACCGACGCCGCGCGCAGCCGCGACAAGGGCGGTACCGGCCTTGGCCTTGCGATTTGCAAACACATTATAGAGGCGCATGGCCAAACAATGCATGTGCGCAGTACTCCTGATGTGGGGACTACTGTAGGCTTTACGCTGGCTTTGAAATAATGAGCGGTATCAAAAGCCCCTCAGCAACAACGTAATTAATGAAACAATCAGCAATGAAAATCCTGTCATGATCAGGATGATTAGTTTCATTTGCGTGTGAAAAGCCTGCCTGATCCTCATTTTCACATGCGAAATGTCGCCCTTCAATTCCATAATGTCCATCTTCGTCGCAAGACGTTCCTTTTCCGACTGAAACCTGTAATTCACCATTTCTTCAATACCCGATGCCATCGCTTTTGCATCTTCCTCATTGTTGAAATATTTATTCAGCGTTTCATAAATGCGGAAGGTTTGGGTAAAAGTGGCCATCGGATTATTTTACACAAAACTATTCCCGGGCTGAGATACAGCAATGTGAAAAAAGCGGTAAAGGAATGATATTTTCCGGCGGTTATTTTTGATGAACAAACAAAACAGCGTCGGCGATGATTGCCCCATCGGCATTCTCGTCGGTAACCGTAACGTTTGCGCGTCTTCCGGCCGGTAATTTGTATTTTCCAAGCGGCGCCCATTCGCCTGATGTTTGTCCTTCCACTACAATATCACCGGTACGAAGAATAATTTTCTTTGAAGTTCTTCCATCGTTTACGTTAATCGCTATCTGCTTCGATGCATTGGGAACTTTAGGAACATAATAGTACACCGAATAGTCTCCTGCTGTTTTGATATCAGGAATGAAGGAAACGCTATTCGATTTTGTACTCGTTGGTTCAAGCACCATCATGCCCGGACCATAATTTCCAGTATACCCTTTCTCCGGTTCGCTTGTAACGCGCCTCCATTTGCCGCTTACCTCTATGTTTCCGCTGTTATCGTCGTCCACCAGGATATCCGGCACACTTCCATCCATGAGAGGATTTTTTCTGAGCAGCGACAGCACGCCTGGAATGTTTACCTGTTGCACGGTTTGCTTTTTTTCGATTGCTATACTTAAAGCGACTGCAGCCGACTGCGCAAGCACCATGAAAACCGGCTCCATGCGTATCGATCCATATGCGATGTGGCTGGCCGACAAACAAACCGGCACCAGCAGGTTTACGCATTCATTTGCGTTAGGTGTTATTGAACTATAGGCTACGGGATAAGGACCAAAACCGCCGATTTCTACATTGCCTTCATTCTTTACCATGCCGTTTACTATCAACCGGCGACAGTTATGCGAGTCCATTGTATAAGCGGCGAGGCCAATGGTATCTTTCGCCACTTCGCGGCCCTGGCAATTATGTTGCGTCATTACATAGGCTCCTTTCATACGGCGGCTTTCCCGTACATATGGCTGCGGCGACCAGTTACCGTTGTCTGCATATTCGTCTTTCGGATATCCCCATTGCAACATTTCTTCGCGTAATTCCGTTGGCACGCGGCTGTCGTGGCCCATGAAGTACAATAACCCTTTTGTATAATCTTCATGTTTTCTAATGATTTCTTTTCTTTCAGCATAAGTTGCTTCCGGGTATGAATGGTTCATTCCTATCATGTCTGTCGAAAATCCGCCGCGGTTGTTTATATCTGTTTTATCGTTAGGCATTTTGCTAATGATAAAATAGTCGTTAAGCTTTCTCTTGTTTGGTTGTGCCTCGATTAACCGCAATAGCAGCTCATATTTTGTAGAATCATAATTTTCGGGGCTTGTGATTGGGTTGCTGTTATTTGAGTTGCTTGTTAAACAAATCCGATAGTTGTAGGCCTGCACACTTTTATCGCCCGTGCCACTTGCGTTTAACTCATCATCGCTGATTCCCCATAGCAGACCACTGGAAGGATCGCCCTCTCTTTTATATGGATCCACCCCGTCCGGGAACTGGTGGCCGTCCATCAATTGCACTCCATTATAAGTTTCGTTGTATCTGTCGTTCGATTCCCTGCCTACGGTGTATTGCACGTTTGCCTTCGCCATGAGATCTCCTTCGTAGCTGCAATCCATATACATTTTCGCGGATACAGATTTTTTAGTGGATGCGTGTTCGAGAATGATGTTGCGGATGGTAGTTCCTTCTTTTGCGACATCCGTCACATGGTGTTTATAGAGGACGGTAATCTTCGGATGATTTGTGTATTGCTTAAAAATATTTTCGGCAACGTGAGGTTCGAATGTCCACTGCTCGAGTTTGCCGTAGTGTTTGCCAATCTCCCGGTAAAACTCGCGGGCGAGGCCGGTGATAACGTATTTGTTGCCGATGTCAGTGTAACCTAACCCGCCGGAGGTCATACCTCCGAGGTGCATTCCTGGTTCTATGAGCACGACTTTTTTGCCCATTTGCGCGGCAGTGTATGCGGCAATTACACCGGCGGATGTGCCACCATAAATGCAGATGTCGTATGTTGTGTCCTGTGGTTTGAAGGATATTGATGATACCAGAATCAAACCTGTCAGTAGCAATATTCTATTTGAAACCATCCTTTAATTTACATCGTTGGCTTCAAAATAGTGTCGAATTATTTTTTGAATTATTCGATTGTGATTTTATCGGCTTCACAAATTGCCAGCTCGCTGTAACACTGAATTCAAATTTCCGTCGAAGTTTTTAAGACATTTTTATTGAAATGTTGAAACCTTCTTTCGAGAGATTAGCCTGTATATTTTTTAGGAAAGAGATCTTTTTTTCATAAAACAAGCTTTTGATATATCAAGTTAATTAAGTTCTGCCGCTAGTAAACCAAGACTTCTTTTATTTATATTCTCTTTAGCAAAAAAAAATCCCGCGGGGCGAAACCGCGGGACATAAAGTATAGTGAGAGTTGAAACTAATACGTAGCGCCTTTGGGATCGAAATTTGTCCATCCGGCTGTCCAATCTGTTGAACCAAACGCACCGCGGTAGTCAACAGAAGTAAAAAATGAATCCATACCTTCGAAGCTCGCACCAGATAATGCCGGTGAACCCCCTGCGGGCAGAAAGTTCGGAGCATTGAAGTTAAACGGACTGGTAAGATTTACTTCATCTCTTGAAGCGAGAATAGAATTTCCTTCTGATTCAACTTTCGCACGAACAATCGCTATCGCGTCAGCGATCATCGCAGCCCGATCTTCAGCCGACATCGGATTATCCGGGTAAGGATGAGATGCTATCGCGCGCGCACCCGCGGAATCAACAAGCACCGGCTTCGTATACACCGCGATAATGTTGTTTTTAAAAGTCGAGAGACTGTTATTCAGGTAATCTTCAGCAGTACCCGCCGATTCCATGGAGAATCCCGCTTTCCTGTGACCAAGCAATATGGAATTCACGAGTTGAAAATGAGTGCTTCTTCTCCACCTGTTGCTGAAACCGTGATTGGAAGATGAACCAGTAGTATCGTAAGGTCCAATGAGTGTTAAATTACTTAACTGTGGATATGTAACCGGCGACGCATCAGATCCTGTTCCATCATTATCGCACTCAATACCATTTGCCTGGTCGGTGTCAGATGGTTTGTCTCTTAACGCCACTGCAAATTGTATTTTTCCATTGTACCCGAAATCAAAATCATAATCATCATCATAAGTTCCAAATGCAATTAAATTTTTTGCATTTACTGTTCCACCAAAAAATTCATACGCATCGTCCGCACCAAAAGAAACCTGGATATTTTCCAGTATAGTTCCTGAACCAACACCCCCGAGGGTGAGTCCATTAATTTCAGATCCCGGTTCTGCTGCAATACCCGAGAATTCGATACGCACATAACGAAGCGTGCCCGAATTGTCGTTCGCTTCCGTACCGCCGTAAGGGCGGTTAACACCACCTTCAATAATCGGCGCCGGTGAAGTAGGACGATTTGTAGGCGCTTTTCCCAGCAATATAATTCCTCCCCAGTCGCCGGGAGCCCTCTCTCCTGCCGGTTTTCCTGACGTGAAAACAATCGGCTGATCAACGGTACCGTCGGCAATAAGCTTTGACCCTCTCTCAACAATCAATGCACCTTTTTGCGAAATATCGCTTTTAATAATAGTTCCCGGCGCTATTGTAAGCGTAGCGCCATTGTTTACATACACATATCCCTTAAGTGTGTAAGTGTCTTTTTCAAGTGTAAGGTTTTCGTCTATCGTACCCGAAAGAACTTTTGACTCATTTGGATTTTCCCCGGGAGGATTCGGATTTCCACCCAGCTCGTCTCCAACGTTAACTTTAACACACGAAGTAATTGCCATTGCAGTGATTACTATGATTAAAGTTTGCTTGATAAATTTCATATCCGGAATTTTAATTTTGTTTTTGCAGTTAGTTTATAATGAGAAGTCGTATGTAAAACCAAGTGAAATTGTAGATCCTGGTTTGAATGAACTGAACACCCTGTCAATTCCTCCTGTGTATTTTCTTTTGTCGTCCACGTTTTCGTAGAACAACATTTTTTTATTGAGGATGTCGCCGAATGTTAGTTTAATTTCTCCTTTCTTAGCGATGACCTTTTTCGAGATCTGCATGTCTACAACATCTCTCGGATTTTCGTAGATATCAGGCAATTCAGAATTGCCAACCAACGCGAGCCTGTTACCAACCCTGTTATACAGGATATTTGCACTCCATCCTGAGACGCTTGACGCATACTGGATACCTCCGTTGATAAGATATGGTGATTGACCCTGCACAGGCCTGTCTGCGGAAACCACTTTCCCTGCTGCTTCATCGCTGAAACGCACCTGCGAGAATATGTAAGTCAAATTTGTAAACAGGCTGAAGTCGCTCAGGATGTCGCTCGTACCAAGGAAATTCAGGTTCTTCCTCAATTCAAGTTCCACTCCGTAGCTGTCGGCGTCTTTTGCATTCCCATAAGTGTAGTTACGCCGCGAAGGAACACTTTCAGAACTCAGGCGAAACTCAATGGGGTTGGTGAACCTTTTATAAAAACCTCCCAGCGTGATGGCTTCGCCTGTTCCCAGGTACATTTCATAACGAAGATCGGCGTTGTAGATTTCGGTTGACTTCAAAGCGGGATCGCCTCTTACACCATAATTTGCCTCGTAGTCGAAAAACTGGAACGGAGCGAGTTCACGAAACTCCGGCCGCGACACTGTTTTTGATCCTGATACTCTTAAGATATTTTTTGGATTAATGTTAAAAGAGAAGTTAACGGAAGGAAGTATTGCCCAGTCTTCATTATCAATAGTGATCCGCTTGGCTGAAATATCTTTTGAATCCAGGTATTGTTCAAAAAACTCGACACGAACTCCCCAGATAACGCGAAACCGGTCGGACAACTTATTATCGACCATTGCATATCCTGCGTTGAGAGAAGATATTCCGAAATATTTATCCTGCGGGTTGGTAAACTCATCAATGATAAATCCGTCTGGAGCAATATTGGACGTTGCGAATATCTTGTCGAAGGGTAAGAAAGCATAGTTCTGGTTGAAATCACCGCTTGCCTCCGCGTACCTGAATATCCTGGATTTGAAATCACGGAAGCGAAGCAGACCGGAGCCACCGAGTTTGAGCGATTGTTTTTCGCCGCCAATGTTAAAGGGTACTGCAAGAGATGCACTGCCCGAAAAGGTGTGATCGCGCAGGTCCGAAAAAAATCTTCTGCTATCATCATCGTCCCATTCGCCCTGGTAATAAGCTGCGGTTCTTAAATCGGGCTGTGATTTATTATTATAAGAGTATCCTGCATTCCAGTTAAACCTGATTCCGTTGTTTGTTAGCTGGTGTGATCCTTCAAAAATACCTGTGTAAAACGTTCTTAACGATAACACGGACGACCAGAGGTTCACCATTCCGCCGCCCCTGTCGATACTTGGTCCCGACCTTGAATAGTAGTTGTCGTCGTAGCCCCTGTTGAAAAGATTTTTGAAAGAAACTTTGTGACGACCTTTTACATACGAGAAATTCGCCAT
>JAEUVS010000140.1 GCA_016786745.1 Chitinophagaceae bacterium
CGCGCAAGTACATTCATTTGCTTTGGGTGCTGCAAAGGTTAAATGGCTTGTCGCCGGCGATGCTTCAGGCTGCAATCGAGCGACCCGACCCACTAATACGCCTGCACGCCATCCGAATTCTGGGAGAAAAGAAACCCGATTACCAATCACTGTTTCCATTATTGTTAAAAGGGCTATCGGATAGTGATCCACATGTGAAGCGCGCTTCGGTGGAGTTGCTGGCCATGTATCCGTCCATGCATTCGTTACAACTTGCGTTACAATCGCGGTACAACATTCCGGAATATGAAACACATCTACTCTATGCAACGCGGTTGAGCCTGCGAAACATTCTGCGCCGCGATTCTATTATGAAAAGTACGGCCGCAGTTGAATGGAACGAATCAGACGCCGCCGCCATCAGCGACGTACTCATGGGCGTGCCTTCGGAACAGGCAGGGATATTCCTGTTTCGCTACCTCAAAAAGTTTCAGCCGGCTCCTGGACGCGCTCCCTCCATTTTCAAACATATTGCACGGTTTGCACCCGGGTCATTGCTCGACTCGATGATAATGACAGCAATGAATGGCAAACGGGCAGATTCTGTGAATCTGCTCGTGTTCAAAGGCATCCAGGAAGGTTTTGTTCAAAGAGGACAAAAAGAAAATTCGCGACTTGGACAATGGGGCAGGTCGCTCGCAGAGGATGTTTTAAAGTCTAATCCATATCACAAAGAGGCGTCGGTCAGTACCATAAATCTTCAAACATTTGCTGCAGACGTTGCGGGCAAATATAATTTGAACGCTGCCGTGCCTTCGCTAGAGGCAATTTTAAAAGATTTGTCAACCCGCGATCTCATGTTGAACGGCATTGAGATCAGTGATGAACTTCTCGGCCTGAAAGCGTCGGCACTCAGGGCGCTAATCAAAATTGACCAGGAAAAAGGATTACAGGTTGCATTGCGAATACTAAACGACAACACATCGGATCCCGTCTTTCGAAATACAACAGGAAGGATTTTAGGAGAGTTTCCCGGCAGTGTGGTAAACCGTGTGCTGAAAGAAGTAAAAAACGCGCCACCCGATCTCCAGGCAGGTATTGCTCTTACACTGGCAAATACTTCGGCAGGTAAAGACATTCTGTTTGCCAAAGTGAAGAACAGGGAAATGTTTGCGCGAACGCTAACGCAACCTAAGATACAGGAAAGATTATTACTCAACATTTCGCCTGCACAGGAAAAAGTTTTCAAAGAACTAACCGCCGGACTTCCTCCTGTTGATAAAGAAAGGCAGGATGAAATCTATAAAAGAGTTCTTGATTTTGAGAAGGCGATGAATACACATCCGCCTTCAGTGGATTCGGGTCGTATAGTTTTTATGCAGAACTGCTCACCCTGTCATAGCATCGCCGAGAATGGAGGCGATATAGGCCCCAACCTGGATGGTGTTTCACAATGGGGAGCGAAGGCTCTTGCGGAAAAAATCCTTGATCCCAACCGTAACATTTCTGAAAACTTCCGCACCTATACAATCAAAACAAAGGATGGAAAAATTTTATCGGGGTTGTATCGTCGTGAGGAGGGCGCATCAATAATATTTGCCGATTTATCAGGCAGTGAGTTTTCCATCTCCAAACAGAATATCGCTGAACAAACTGCATCCAGGCTCACACTGATGCCGGATAATTTTCGTGAAACATTATCGGAGAAGGAATTCAACCAGCTCATTCATTTTTTAATCGATCCGAAAGGATTGAAAAGTAAAAACTGATATACAATGTTAGCATGCATTACCCAACCATCGAAATTTAAAATTCATCTTCTGCTGTTCCTGTTAGTATCTGGAATTTGCGTCGATAGTTTTTCGCAGACCACAAATCCAGGATTTAAGAAGCACGTAATCAGCAATGATTTTATTTCAGAAGGAGTGGCCGTGGGCGATGTGAACAATGATGGAAAAACAGATGTGCTGGCTGGACCGAGTTGGTTCGAGGCCCCGAACTGGAAAAGACATGATATTGACACATTCAGAATATTTCCTCCGAAAACAACTTACGCACGTTCCTTTCTGAACCATTGTATGGATATTAACCAGGATGGCTGGGTAGATCTTATCGTGATGGATTTTCCCGGCCTCAGCGCCGACTGGTTTGAAAACCCCGGGAAAAAACCAGGTTACTGGAAAAAACATCGTTTATACGACTACGTTGGTAATGAATCGCCGGCATTTACGGATGTTGACGGAGATGGACGCGACGACATCGTCTGTGCAGATTCAAAAACCAACCAGATGATTTGGTTACGATCGCCCACTGTGAAAGGAGACACCACGTGGACAAGGTTCACTATTGGGGAAAGAAATGTACCGGGCACCGACATCCAGGGTCATGGCCTCGGGTATGGAGATATAAACGGAGATGGCCGCAAGGATGTATTTACTAAAGATGGCTGGTGGGAAGGTCCAGCAGACGTTACACAGCCTGGTTGGACGTTTCATCCCGCTGATATAGGAGAGGACTGTTCGCAAATGCATGTGGTTGATGTAAATGCCGATGGTTTACCTGACGTGGTCAGCGCTTCTGCACATCGCTATGGCATCTGGTGGCACCCGCAATTTCTCGACAGCGGCTACAGGTATTTTGATCACTATACAATCAGCTTTTCAACTTCACAGACGCATGCCACGGCAATGGCGGATATTAACGGTGACGGAAACCCTGATCTCGTTACAGGCAAGAGATACTTCGCTCACCTGGAACGTCTTAATCCCAGTAATAAAACCACAATCGACCCAGGCACTTATGAAAAGCCGGTGCTTTATTGGTTCGAGCTGACGCCCGGCAAAAGACCATATTGGATCGAGCATGAAATTGATAACGACTCGGGTGTTGGTATAAATATCATCGCGAGAGATATTAACGATGATGGCCAGCCCGACATAGTGATCGCGAATAAACGCGGGATTTTCTTTTTTGAAAATAAAATGAACAGTAAAAAATAACTTGAAGCTGTTGCGATATGCCTTCTGACCACAAAACGAAATCGACGAGCTTACTGCATGCGGTGTGGCCAGGTGCATTGGTGATAGTTGTCGCAGCAGGTATAATCGGTGCAGGTGCTTTGAAGCCGTTAGAGAAAAAATTATTTGATAGAAACGTTGCTGCTTACGACAAACTTCGCGGCACCAACTTTCATTCAAATTATTTAACAGAAAAGGAGTACTTTTTTGATGATTATTGTTCAGCCGACCGGAAAAAACTTGCTGCTTTCGAAAAGGAAAATATGGCTATCGTTGCATCGATACGTGATAAGTCGAAAAAAGAAGCGCTTGGTTATATTGTTATATTTCCTGTGGTCGTGCTGGTTGGTTATATATTACTGGTGAAATATTTGAAGCGCCGTAAGCCTTCAATAAAAAATTATCTGCATGAAGAAAAAGTTTATCATTAGCGCGAGCTACCTGATTGTTAATTTAGCAATCCTGGTAAATGTCGAAGCTCAGCAGCCGCAGGCGTCTGCTACTTCCCAGTCCACTTATAAACCTGCTGTATTTACCGGCAACGACAGAATAGAGCGAATGAAACCTGTCTTTCCAATAATCGACAGTATTTACAAAGATCATGCTACGCGGTATAAAATACCGGGACTGGCTTTTGGTATCGTAGTCGGTGATAAGCTGGTGCATTCGGGCGGTTATGGTTATAGTAATTTTGAACAAAAGACATCGGTAACTACATCTTCGGTTTACAGGATCGCATCGATGACGAAAAGTTTTGTGGGTATGGCTATTCTCAGGCTCCGTGACGAAGGGAAACTAAAGCTTGACGATCCTGTGTATAAATACATTCCTGAAGCTAAAAACATTCAACCACTAACAGACGATTCTCCTCCGATTACAATACGTAACCTGATGACTCATTCGGCAGGATTTCCTGAAGATAACCCGTGGGGTGACAGGCAACTGGCCCGCACAGATGAAGAACTGACCAGGTTTCTTGAAAAAGGTGTTTCGCTTTCCAACATTCCCGGATTTACTTATGAATACAGTAATCTTGGATTTGCCATGCTGGGAAATATTGTATCCAGGGTGTCAGGACAGCATTATGAGAAATATATAAATGAAAATATTTTTCGCCCGCTGGGGATGAACTCCACATACTGGGAATATTCTGAAGTACCTGCGAATACGTTGACAAATGGATACAGGCTTGTGAACGGCAAATGGGTGAAAGAAGAAATGTTGCACAGGGGTTCTTACGGCGCAATGGGCGGATTGCTTACTTCTATTGAGGATTTCAGTAAATACATCAGTCTTCACATTTCAGCGTGGCCCGTCCGTAGCGGTGCCGACAACGGAATCGTAAAAAGAAGCACTCTTCGCGAAATGCATCTACCCGAAAAAGTAACAGGTTTTAACCCGGTGGCGAAAGATGTTTTAGGCGCTACATGCCCGGTAATACAATCTTACTTTGCGGGTTTAAGTTGGACGAAAAACTGCACCGGGAATGAATACATCGGTCACAACGGAGGACTCCCCGGTTTCGGAACCAATTGGCTTTTTTTGCCCCAGTATGGAATTGGCATAGTTGCATTCAGCAATTTGACCTACATGGCGCCTTCTGCTGTTAACAAGAGAATTCTCGATACATTAATTTCTCTTGCCGCACTTAAACCGCTCGAACTTCCGGCTTCGAATATTTTGAATCAGCGTAAACAACAATTGGTGAAATTGTTGCCGGATTGGAAAGATGCTGAGACAAGTGGCATATTCGCAGAAAATTTCTTTTCTGATTATTTTGTTGATTCGTTAAGAAAGGAAGCGAAGGAGCTGTTTAAGAAGGCCGGCAGAATTTTGAGAGTAGGCGAAATGATTCCGGATAACCAGCTAAGAGGAAATTTTATTTTGGAAGGAGAGAAGACGAATATTTTTATAAGGTTTACTCTCTCGCCTGAAATTCCCGCCCTGATTCAACAATATATTATTCGCGAGGAGCCTAAAGGGAAATAACGTTCAGGAGCCCGATTTTTTGTACTTTAGTCAACAAAGGCAATAGGCTCCTCTTTTGACTACGGTAACTTCTATACACGATAGTGTGCTCGTGCAACAACTTTCCCAGGCGGACAGGAAAGCCTTTGAAATCATTTACAGTAAATACTGGCGTCCCTTATTGGATTTAGCCTGGAAAGGCTTGCACGATAAGCAAGCTGCGGAAGACCTGGTACAGGGCGTGTTCCTTAGCCTGTGGCAAAAAAGAGAACAATTACACATCAATAATCTCGAAGCTTACCTCAAGACAGCCGTGCGTTATAAAGTGCTGAACTATATCGTACGTACGAAGCGGACACATGAATTTTTTGAATCCTTCCATGAAATTTTCCAGGAAAAAAATACGCCGGAAACAACTCTTCTTACCAAAAATCTCCAGGAGTTGATACACGCTTATGCAGCGGTATTGCCGGCGAAGAGAAGAGAGATATTCATGCTGTACATCCAATCGCGTCTGTCGACGAAAGAAATTGCGCAAACGCTTGCGCTTTCACAGAAAACAGTACAAAATCAATTGGGCATCTCGTTGCAGGGTCTTCGCACCAGGCTCACACCTGTTCTTTTCTTCCTGATCCAAAGTCATCTCTGATTCTCCATTAATTTTTTTTCTTAACGAACGGGATTTTATCCGCATTTCTGTGCCTGTATCAATTGAGGGCATTAAACCAATCCTGGCTGTATGACATACAAACCAAGCAAAAAGGAATTGGGCATCTCTTTGCAGGGTCTTCGCACCAGGCTCACACCTGTTCTTTTCTTCCTGATCCAGGGTCATCTCTGATTCTTCATTAATTTTTTTGTTAACGAACGGGATTTTATCCGCATTTCTGTGCCTGTATCAATTGAGGGCATTAAACCAATCCTGGCTGTATGACATACAAACCAAGCAAGAAGGAACTAGAAAGCATATTGAAAAAATACCTGGAGGAAAAAGCTACACCGGAAGATGAAACTTTTTTGAACCGGTATTTTGATTACCTCGAAGATCAGCCGGGGTTGTCCACACTATTGTCTGAAGCCGAAAATAAAAAGACAGAACGCCGCAACTGGGAACTCCTCGCCGCTCAAATGAATCAACCTACTCATGCCATTTCTCCAGGCCGTAAATGGAGATGGATGGCCGCTGCATCCATCATACTTGCAGTGGGATTGAGCAGTTGGTTCTTCTTTCTCAATAAAAATGATAAGCAACAGCAAGTAGTTCAGAACAGGATCACCAGTGATATAAAGCCACCTGAAGTAAACCGCGCCACTATTACATTGACAAACGGACAAACAGTTTACCTCGATAGCGCCGCTGTCGGCTCCCTGGCGGTGCAGGGAACTGTAAAACTGGTAAAACTTGCCAACGGGAAAATCGCTTATCAAACAGAGTCGGGAGAGAGCATTAAAGAACTAACATACAATACACTCACCAATCCAAAAGGCAGCCAGGTTGTTGACATGACGCTTGCCGACGGCAGCCGCGTTTGGCTCAATGCCGGTTCATCTATTACTTATCCAATAGTATTTATCGGTAACGAAAGAACAGTTTCCATTACCGGTGAGGCTTATTTCCAGGTGGCGTCAGACAAAACAAAACCTTTCAGGGTAAGCAAGGGCGACATGCAGGTGGAGGTATTGGGAACACATTTCAATGTAAATGCCTACGATGATGAAAGAGATATTAAAGTCACCCTACTTGAAGGAGCCGTACGCTTAAAAATGAATGAACAATCGCGGATTTTGAAACCGGGAGAACAGGCGACGGTGTCCAACACCATTAGCGTAGCAAATGATGTAGATGTTGAAGCAGTAATGGCATGGAAGGATGGCCGTTTCAAATTCAGCGGTGTGGACATAGAAACGATCATGCGACAGGCAGCACGGTGGTACAATATAGATGTAGAATACCAGGGAAAAGTAGAAGGTACACTGTCGGGAGGAGTTGCGCGTGATGTAAATGCATCGCAGCTGCTGCACGTGCTGGAGTTGACGGAAAGAGTACAATTTGAAATAGAAGGAAGGAAAGTAATTGTCAGGCCAAAATAAATGATTAACCCAAACCTGTTCCGGGGTTATCGGAACAAGTAAAGTTATGGATTCAACCAAAACGCTACTGTTTATGAAATTGACTGCATTTCTATTAATTGGCTGCCTCGCAGCCAGCGCCAAAGGGGTTTCTCAAAGAGTTACCCTCAGGGAAAAAAATGCACCACTTACGAAGGTATTCAGGGAAATAGAAAAACAAACCGGTTTTCAATTCCTGTACTTCGACAATGATGTGCAACAGGATAAAAAAGTAAGTATCGAGGTAAGCAATGCCAACTTGCCGGAAGTACTGCAGTGGTGTTTCAGGGATCAACCTCTCTCTTACGAAATCGTGAACAAAACGGTTGTAGTAAAGAAGAAACAACCCGAAAATGCCAAGGCGCCAGCCACTGTGGTGTTCGGCACAATCCAGGGCACCGTTAACGATGCAAACACAAGCTTACCAATAGAGGGAGTGACAATCACTGTTAAAGGCACCACAATCGCAACAAAAACAAACTCGCGGGGAGAATTTACTTTGAATGCTCCCGACAATGCGAAGAGCCTGGTGATATCGTCAGTCGGATACACTCCACTTGAAATTCCTATCACGTCGGGTTCCATTTCAGTGAAACTAACCCCTTCCGCAACCGATCTCAGCGAAGTGGTAGTAGTAGGTTATGAGACAATGAAAAAAAGTGATCTTACCGGGGCGATTTCAACAATAAATGCGGACAAACTCGACAAAGCTACTGCACCTGATGTAAGCCGGATGCTTCAGGGTAAAGTGGCGGGCTTACAAATTTTGCAGAACAGCGCCCAGCCCGGTGGAGGATTGGATATTTTGATTAGGGGAGGCGGTTCAATAAACGCGAGTAACCGGCCATTGTTTGTTGTTGATGGATTTCCTATTTACGAGGTGGGTCAACCCGAAGGCACTGATCCTTTGCGTTACTATACGGAAGGTTCATTGGGCACGCTAAACTCTTTAAATCCAAACGACATCCAAACAGTTACTGTTTTGAAGGATGCAAGCGCCACTGCCATCTATGGTTCAAGAGCTGCGAATGGAGTTGTTCTTATCACTACTAAAAGAGGAGCCACAGGTGAGGCGAAGATCAGTTATTCAGGAAATTACTCCGTTCAACCATACGACAACAGGTGGAAATTACTTCCATTTAAAACATGGCTGCAAACGTATAATGAAGCCGGTTATGAAAACTTTCTGTTCCAAAACCAGGTGGCGCCATGGGGCACAAAAACTTTAGAGGAAGCTATGGCTAATCCTGTTGCCGGCTTATACACTCCACGATTTTCGCAGACGTTTATCGATAATGCAGACCAGGGAACCGATTGGCTCAGTCTGATCACGAGAACAGGAACAACCATGCAACACAATGTTTCTATTTCCGGTGGCAGTGAGGGCGTGAGATATTTGCTTTCGGGAAACTATTTCAAACAGGATGGCGTAGTACGGAACTCCGGCATCGAAAGAGGTAGTTTTAGATCCAACGTGGATATCAAGCTGAATAAATTCATAAAACTGGTAACCTCTTTGAATTACAACAGGGTCACCAATTTCAATAGTCAGCTCGGTGACGACCAGTTCGAAAAATCGGGCATCATTACAGCAGCTCTTCAACAGGGGCCTCACATCAGGGCCCGCGATCAAAACGGAGGTTATCCCATTAATCCCGATGCGGCCATTCAACCTAATCCTGCCTCGCTTTTAACTATGACCGATAAAGGAAGACAGGAGAAATTATTAGGTGACGTAGCACTGGATATTAATCCTGTGGATCACGTGAATATAAACGTTAAATGGGGAATTGATAAGTCAACATTTAAAAGATGGGTGTATACTCCAACTACAATAGTAAGAGGACGGGCGGAACAGGGAGTTGCCGACGTTATTAACAGCGATAACAACCACTACCTTTTACAGGCAACGGCCTCGTATAACAATACGTTTGCAGCCGTTCATCGCGTAGATGTATTGTTAGGCGCTTCCCGCGAAAAATTTATCGACGACCTGGACGCGCAGAATGCAACAAGTTTTATAACAGATGCCTTTTTGATGTATAATACCGGGGCCGCTACCGGTAAAAGAACTTTGTCGTCTTCGCACATTGAAAGTGAGATCGCGTCGTTATTCGGTCGGTTCAATTACAATTTTGACAGCAAATATTATTTCACATTTTCGTTGAGGAACGACGGAACGAGTTTATTTGTGAAAGGTCACCAATGGGGCCTTTTCCCCTCGGCAGCCGTCGCATGGGATGTTACCAGGGAAGGTTTCTTTAAAATATCTCCCGATAAAATTTCACAACTTAAACTCAGGCTGAGTTATGGTGAGGTGGGTAACTCGTCTATCGGTACAAATGCGTTCGCAGCATATGCAGCGGTACCCGCTTATTTATCAGGAACACGTCAGCGTGTTATTGGCGTGCTCCCCGACCGGTTAGAAAACCCCGATCTCAAATGGGAAACCACCAAGGAATTCAATATCGGTCTTGACTTCGGCTTGCTCAATAACAAAGTGAGCGGCTCTTTTGAATACTTCAATAAGCAGGTGTCGGATCTTTTAGATGAAAAACCGTTGCAATCGTACCAGCCTATCAACACTGTTATTGCTAATATAGGAGCGACAAGAGTAAAAGGATTGGAGTTTACAATCTCCACCCTGAATTTGAGCCGGAAAGATTTCAGCTGGCGCTCGACGCTCAACGTTTCCAGGTTTAAAACCACATGGGACAGCAGGGCTCCAGACTGGAAACCATCAATTTATCAGAAAGACAACGATCCTGTAAGTGGAATGTTTTACACGCATGCACTCGGAATTTTGCAAACAGGAGAGAAGGCCCCGGATGCTCAGCCGGATTTGTTGCCTGGTCAGATTATTATCGCAGACGTGGATGGATACGTGAGAGATGA
The DNA here is from genome assembly GCA_016786745.1 of Chitinophagaceae bacterium. GTDB lineage: Bacteria > Bacteroidota > Bacteroidia > Chitinophagales > Chitinophagaceae > Flavitalea. The sequence continues at coordinate 9,969 of JAEUVS010000140.1, forward strand.
CAGTGGTGATCCTATTGTAGACGAAAGAGGTCGTTTTGTATTATCAGGAAGCGCGGATGGGATTATAGATTCCGCAGATGCCAGGTTGATTGGCGATGAGAATCCAAGTTTCTCAATAGGCTTTAGCAACTCAATAGAGTACAAAAGATTCACGTTGAATTTTAGTTTTAACGGCGTCTTCGGAAGAGTAATGGAAGATCCCAACTTCATGAGATATGGATTAGATGCATCAGGGATTTTCACGGGTGGACAAAACAGGTTTGTAAATGTGCTGGACAGGTGGACGCCAACAAATCCGTCCACTACACAACCAAGTTCTTACCAGGGGGCATCGGTATATGGTCACGGCGACTTTTTTCTTCAGAAAGCCTGGTTCATCAGGTTGCAGAATGTTTCACTCGAATACAGGTTGCCTGATTATTTGTTGAAGGGAGTTTTTTCGAAGGTCGGTGTTCAGGTTGGCGCATATAACCTGTTCCTCATTACACCTTACAAAGGCATCGATCCTGAGACTGATGTTTATGCCGCAGCATATCCGAATATGAGAATGTTCACCTTCGGTTTAAACTTCGATTTCTGATATCAAAAAAGATATTTCAAATGAAAAATATTATAAAATCAATCGTTCTGCTTTCTTTCTTCGTTGCCGGTTGCAACAAAGAATTAAAATACGTAGACACGTCTGCCATCAATCCTAATATATTTCCGAGAACGGCTAAAGACGTTGAAGCGATGGTTAATGCCTGCTATTACCCGATAAGGGGCGCGTGGTGGGATGGAATCAATACAACTTCCGAGAGAGGATTAATGATGACCAAAGAACTCCAGACCGGGGTGTTGAGAGGTGGTGTTGGTAGTGACGATGGAAACATTACATCCATGAACTACAACCCACAATCGGAAATGGTGACGTTCTTCTATGATTTTTATCACAATTCGATCAGCACAATGACAAGCTATATCGAAAGGATAAAAAATGCTGACATCGATATAACCGAGGCAGAAAAACAAAAGGCCCTGGCGGAAATGCGCACGGCGCGTGGGCTGTTGTGCTATTATCTTTTTGATCTCTACGGCCCCATTGTGGTTGCACCTGCAGAAGCGCTGGAGAATCCATTGAAAGATCAACCTCTTGCGAGATTGGAATACAGTGAAATGATAAATTTCATTGAAGCAGACTTCCAGGCAGGTGTGGAGGGATTGCCTTCACCAGCGGACGCCGAGTATGGAAGATTCAGCACCGGGTTAGCAAGGATGCTTTTGATACGTCTTTATCTCCACGAAAAACAGTGGGACAAGGTGTTGGAGCAAAGCAATGCAATTATTGATGAGCACCATTACCAGTTGGATCCTGATTATGTTGGTATGTGGGGAGTGAGAGCCGCGCAGAATAGTCCCGAAGTGATCTGGGCAATTCCATGCGATTATAATGCTACGAGCGAAAATCAGTGGCAGATGATGGCGCTGCCAGGTAATTATCCCCAGCAACCTGGATATGGCGTAATTCAGAGTTCATGGTGGTTTTATGATAGTTTTGAAGCGAATGATATCAGGAAGACTAATCTAATTACTGCCTACACCGGCTCTGATGGTGTTGACTATAACAGGCAAAATCCTGCTACATTTTTAAACTACGGCCCGAGACCGTTGAAAATGGATGGCGATTGGGATCGCACATCCGAACTTTCGGAAGTTGATATCATTCAATTCAGGTATGCTGATGTGTTGCTTTCAAAAGCAGAAGCAATTGCAAACATTAACGGCGCCCCATCGCAGGAGTGCATGGACCTTGTTAACCAGATTCGCAACAGGGCAAACCTCGATGATTATTTGCTTGCTAATTATTCTTCCCTCGACAGTTTTATAGATATGCTGTTGATGGAAAGGGGCCATGAATTCTGGTGCGAGAATGGAGAATACAGGGCCGACCTGATACGCTACGGCAAACTTTTAGACAGGGTGAAATTAATAGCCGGAGATCAGTTTGTTGATGAATACAAGATCCTGTTTCCTTTTTCTCTCGACAATATTATCGAGGGAAAAGGTGCATTTGTTCAAAATCCCGGTTATAATTAAAAATTAACTTCTTTATGAAACCTAAATATTTTCTACTGATAATAACTGCTCTATTCTTAGGTGCCGGCTGCGACAAGGATGAGAATAATGCACCATTTAAGGCATTGTTCAACTTCAGCGTGAGTGGCTTCAGTACAAATTTTTTCAACTTTACCGATTTTAGAAATTATACGGGACCATATGCGGAGTATGCGTGGGATTTTGGTGACGGTGAAACTTCTACGGAGGCTTCGCCATCTCATATCTACGCGGCAATCGGTGAATATGATGTGACTTTAACAGCTACTAAAGGAGGTCAGACGAGTACGTTCACAGATAAGGTTGCCATTAAAGGACCGGAGATTAAAATAGAGGGCGATTTTACTGATTGGGATCACATTGATTTTAGTTACACAAATGATGATGGAGATGCCGTCCTGAAAAGAGTAAAAATTTTTGAGTCTGGCGGAAATATCAACTTCTATGTTGAAGGAAGCGGTGATATGGATTTTTCTGAGGTACAGGTTTACTTTAATACCGATGATAACCCGGGCACGGGTTACCAGCTCAGTGATTTTCCCGCGGGTTCGGGCGCCGAGTTTAATTTTTATGGAGAAGGATTAAACGTTTATACCGAAGTTAACGAGCACCAGGGCGAACCTGAAGATGATGATTGGGAAAACATTTTTTATTTTGATGCCTTCGACGACGAAACCAGTGCTGAAGGCGGACCTACATATTCAAGTGTTGAAGGTTTACCCGATGGCAGTAAAGCAATAGAGTTTGCATTTCCAAAGTCACTGTTGGGAGGAGTCAGCAATTCCATAAGCTTCGCTATCTATGACTATAGTTCTGATGGAGTAATTCCGGCAGCCGGTGATCCGTCTTCCCAGTTCATAAGGGTTGAATTTTAGCGGATGAAGCGGGTTGTAATCTTTATCCTTTGTTTGCTTTGTGTGGATCGTGCAATGACGCAGGATTGGTCTCACTACGTAAGGACCGCGGGTCATGGTTTGCATCCAGGTAATATTTCGGCCACGATAAAAGACGCGAAGACCACTTATTTATATGGCATAGAAGTGGACAATGACATCACGGGACGGTATGAGAGTTTTTTGGATCCTACTGAAAAGTTACGCGCAATTAAGGCGATGGCCGACAGCGCGCATGCGATCGATAATTACGCTTTTGTTTACATAGCCGGGCTGGAAATCATCACATCAAATTCTGATACCGCGCGTCATAGTTTTTTCAAGGATCACCCAGATTGGGTCCAGCGGAACATTAAAGGAGAACCGGCAATATTTGGAGGAGGGGATGCCTTCTGGATCTCAAAAGGAGATGAAGATGCATGGATAAGTCCATACGCATTGGAGTGGAGAAAAATATATATGGAACGGATACGCCAGATTACCGCGACCGGGATAGATGGAATTTATATAGATATTCCTTACTGGATGTGTCATTTTGAGGGTTGGGAAGACAGCTGGGCGAGTTTCGATAAATATACCGTAGCGGCATTCAAAAAAAAGACGGGTATTAATGCACTGAAGCAGGTAAAGATCGGCGATTGGAACGATCCGCATTTTGTAGCGTGGATAAACTTTCGCAAGAACACTATCGCTGATTTCGTATCGGAAGTAAAAGAAAATATAAAGAGAGTAAATCCTGGTTGCAAATTAATATTGGAGATATACCCGGGGTTAAGTGAAGCAGTCGCACGAATAGGAACGGATAATTACCAGTTGTATAAGATAGCAGATGTGATTGCACATGAATATAGTCCGAGAGATAAAGATTATGTAGATGGAGGAGGAGGTAATAGTTCCAGAAGCGATCCATCAGGATGGATGCGTTACATGATAGCCATGTATACATTCAGGGCGATGGCAGAAGGGAAGCCCACATGGATGCTGAGTTATAGTTGGGACGGCGAGGAGAAAATAATTCCATCGGATGCGATAAAAAACCTGTTTGTGAGCCAGGTGATGAGTGGAACCAACCCATGGGATGCGGCCCGGCATGTGATGAGCGGGTCGAATGATTACGACGCGCGTACACAGGTATATAAATGGATAAAGGAGAATGAACAATTGATATATAGTAAACGGGAGACTATATCGCCTGTAGGGGTTTACTTTTCACCAAACACAAGAGATTACTTTTCGGATAGCTGGGAGCGATCGTATTTCGGAACGATGGAGTTTCTTATGCAGAAAGGGATAGAATTTGAAATTGTTACCCCGGCAACTTTGAACAAATTCAGTAGCGGCCTGTTAATATTTCCTGATGTAAAAAGCCTTGGAACGGAGGAGTTGGCTGAAATTGAAAATATCCTGAAGCAGGGCAGGAAGCAACTTGTATTTACGGGAAACACAGGTGATTACGACGGCGTGCGAAAAAAAGTGGAGAAGAATCCTGTGAAATTGCTTGTTGCAAATTATAAACAGAATGCAACATTAATAGAAGATGATCCAGGTTCGGACTTTGATAAATTCATGAAAATGAAATACGACTCAGCAACGTATAACGACAAAGAGCCACAACACGAGGGAAGTAAAAGCTATTCAGAGATAGAAACGATACTCGGTAAATACTATTTGCCAACGGTTGCGATAAAAGGTGGAACAGGATGTGTGAGCCAGGTGGCATTGTTAAACGGTAAACCCACGGTGTATATAGCCAACTTTACAGGATTAAGAAGTAAAGAGAATGCTATCCCGATACCGAGAAGAGATGTAACGGTTACCTTTTATAATTTACCCAGCAAGGCAGTTGTAGTAAACTTTATTTCTTTCCTGGAAAAGCCTGTACAACTAAAAGGGGTGTGGAATGGAAACGACCTGACTGTAAGCCTGCCTGCTTTTTTAAGAGGCGCTATAATAACCCTTGGCGATGCGCCGCTTGTGTTGCAGAAACTTGATTATACAGAGGATCCTGTTGATATTCCAAATCCCGACAGGGGATTTTACAGGGGCAGGTGGCAGGCTGCAGAAACGCCTTTTGGTCGCACACCTGAAGTTGATCACCGGGTTCCTGTTGATGCAAAATCACCTTTGTACCATGGCAGACAGATGCCACCTGTAGAAGGCGATGACATTGAAAAAACGGAGGTGTATAACAGGGTGAATGTTGACCCGTACGTTGGCGGCACCGGCGTTTCTGCTCTTCCTTCAATAGCTTTTATGGGTTTCGACTTATGTAACTTTTCGTCGAATGCTTTTCTCAGCAGGCAAAGCGGACTCGACTACGATGCCGATCCGGGCAAAGGTTCTGCAAAAAGTTTTGAAAGAAGAACGGGTAAAACGCAACCGTTAACACCATATGCGCTTGCTTATATAAGAGGCCTGCTTCAAAAAGTAAGAGATGGTAATGGTGTTGCCTTTGTAAAATTTTCTTATGATGGAAATGGGTTCAACTATGTTGAAGGAAAGAACGAACACCTTATCCTGGGACCCGAACCAAATTACGTTACAGCCAACAATCCATCTGCAATGTGTAACGTTCCCGGCTATACGAACAAAAACTGGGTGGAGTACCATATTCTGCAACTGAAGCCAATTCTCCATGAGTTTGAAGACGTGATCATGTGCGTAAAAGCGGGCATGTTTGGGCCGTGGGGTGAGATGCATACATCGCCTGTGGCGCGTGATCCGAAGGAATACAAAAAACTGTACGATGCATATCTCGATGCTGTTCCGGCTTCGCGCCCGATTTTAGGGCATGCGGGCGCATTTCTTGCATGGTACAACCTCACGTATAATACTCATTACAACTTCTCGAATATAGACGGCCTGCCTGTTCCACCTAAGGGGTCGCCCGAGTCGCGTTTTGGATATTTCAATGATAGTTATGCTGCTGGTAGCTGGGACGATCATGGCTCGCTTTCGGAGGGCGCCAGGATGTTCTCCCCGGACGGTGCAGATTACGATCGTTATAAAACTATTTCCTGGATCAACAAGCAGGATCAGATTGTGCAGGGCGAAGGTGGTATCGGCAATAATGTTTTCGGAAATATGCCAGGCGCTATCCTGGAAGCTCAACAGCTGCGGACAACTAATTTAAATATGAGACACGGTAACTATAGCTTGTGGAGCAACTTTGTTTACAATAGAACAAACGTTACCACGCCGGTTACGTTTCCGGCCAATGGCAATGAAAAGTCTCCTCCTTATACCGGTCAAACAAAAACAGCCTTCTTCGACCAGGTGTATGACGGCAAAAACGGGTTGGAATATTTCCGCGACAGGATGGGCTACCGGTTACTCTTGCGCGAGGCGAAAGTAAGTGAATGGGTGGCGCAGGATGGAATATTAAAATTCCAGGGGAAAATTCAAAACGTAGGTTTTGGGAATGTTGTCAACAAGAAAAGAGTGTCAGTTATTCTGAAAGCCAAAGATGGTTCAAACTCGTACGCAGCAATTACAAATGTTGATGCGCGGAATTGGCTGACCGCTGAGAACGGCGACACGAGGGCAGATAATACCACTGCATGGCGTGATCTGAAATTCTCTATTGATATGCACACATTCGGCAACATTCCTCCCGGCGCATATGATATTTTTCTAAAGATCAACGATCCCGGTGAAACCAGCGCCAACCGGCGTTGCATACGATTTGCAAATAAGGGTAACAGTTGGAACGCTGAGCTTGGCGCTAATTTAATTGGATCAACAAAAGTGTTATGAACAGAAAACAATTCATAAGAAACGGCGCCCTCGCATTTGCCGCAATTGGAACCTCACGCTTCACGCCTTACGCCTCACGTTACCCCTTGAATGATCTCGTAGAAGAATACTACGGGGATCCTGATGATGTGAGTGATGTGGGACGTGCGCGAAAGATGCAGGCATTAATAATGGAACTTGCCATCAGGGCGAAGGCACGTAACCCGAAATTCCAGGTTGTTCCGCAAGACACGTTGGAGTATGCGCATATTGATGGAAATCCAAATAATCCATATGATTCCAATCTCATTAAGTTGCTTGATGGATGGGGCATTGAAAATTTCAGCGCTCTTACTGTGACCCGCCTGGCCAACCTGACTAAAATCGGCATAAAAGGTACTGCAAACACGAATGGCAGCACGGTGCAGGTGGTGACCAACAACCAGAAAATTGCTGCTGATAATAATATTTTGTGGCACCCACGGTTAAGCGCGGAAGTGTATCAGTCGCCAGGCATAGGAAATCCTGGATACATGCCGATATATTCACCTTCTTCCAACGCATACAATATTATTCATGACCCTATACCTGCCGGCGTGGCGCATACATTAAACAGCAACGATGTTAACAAAATGATGGATGCGAAAAACCATTTGTACATGATCAGTACAGGTAAATATTCGAATTGGCCGGACTGGGAAAAAAATCCTGAACGTCGACTCGATATAACTGAAACTGCGGGTTACCTGGTTCCTTTTGCACGAGGACGGTTTCGTCCCACCGGTACTCCGGAGGTGGTTGCTCAGGCGATAAAAGATCATGGGACGAAATGGGATTTTTTCTGGGTCGCGAAAGGTTATAAGCAGGATGAAGGCAGGAAGGCGTACATCAAAGAACTTGCGGCATCGGAGTGGGACGCTTTTTATATAGACGCACATTTTGGTGGTGACGCACTTAGTAAGGAAGAAGTTGAAACGCTCAAGTGGAAGCCAAAAGGAGGCAGGCGACAAGTGATTGCATATTTAAGTATCGGCACGATGGAGTTGGGACGGTGGTTTGCTGATCCTGTGATGGTAACTGCAGATAGAAAATCTTTTCTGCAGGGCGCTGTTGAGAATGGAAAATTTATACCTGCGCGTGAAAGAATTCGGAAAGCTGGAACTCCGAATTGGATACTATGGCCGGCATACGCCGGTCAGTACGCTGATGAATCAACGCCGATCTGGTGGCATCCCGAGTGGAGAGATATAATTATACGAGGCGGCAGCCGGTATAAAAATCCGGGGTTTAATCATTCACGGTTTCCCGATGGCAGATCTTCGATCGACAGGATTGTTGATATGGGATTTGACGGAGTGTACCTGGATAACGTAAGCAGGGCCACTTCGTCGGGTGCGAACTGGACCGCGTTGCAGGCGTATAATAATGCTCACCCGAAATGGTATTTGAAATGATAGCCCTGTACTATAAAAAAATCTCTGAAAAAATCTCTAAAAAAAATAAAACCGTCTTAATCTTCAGCCTTGTATTCACAAGTTTGTTGACTACTGCGTTTATAAAACGTAATAACAAAATTGTATTACAATCTCTCAACTACACCGAAAACCCT
>JAEUVS010000149.1 GCA_016786745.1 Chitinophagaceae bacterium
TCCGGGTTTGGGTCATCCTTTGTTCATAGCGAAATGCGGCACGTGTCACAAGCTTTTTAATGAAGGAAGAACCATCGCACCTGATCTTACTGGATACGATCGTAAAAATGTTAAGGATTTACTGAATAATATTGCTGACCCATCTGCGTATATACGTGAGGGTTATGGTACCTGGCGCCTTACCACTACTGATGGAAGAACTGTAATCGGCACGTTACGCGCCCGTAGTGATAAGTCGGTGACAATACAGCCTTTTACCGGCGAGCCGGTTACAATGACCGCGAATCGCATAAAAAGCCTGGAGGCCATGGAGACATCCATGATGCCGGAAAAACTTCTTGATGGGCTGAGTGATAAACAGTTAAAGGATTTGTTTAGTTATATAATGAAATAACCGAAATTACGTGCTCAAACCACAGGGCTATGAGAAAAGTTATCATCGCCTCGATTGTTGCTGTAGCTTCCTGCAACTCTCCTGAAAATAATGTTCCCGCTCCTGAAGTAATCGAAGCCATCAATCTTAAAAAAGGTGAAGTTATCTGGTGTGGTCCTGCCATGGCCAACTTCGGATCAGTAAAGTTTAACGTCACCGCATCGCCGGAAGTAAAGAAAGATTTTGACCAGGCTATTGCCATGCTTCATTCTTTCGAGTACGAGGAATCTGAAAAAGCATTCGCGGCTGTGATTGCCGAGGATCCTTCCTTTACGCTTGCTTACTGGGGCGTTGCCATGAGTAATTTTCATCCTCTCTGGGAACCTCCAAAGCCGGATGATTTGAAAAAAGGATCAAAGGCCATAGAAATTGCAAGAGCGATAAAAAATAAATCACCGCGTGAAGCCGATTACCTCGAAGCGATCGCCGCTTTTTATGATAACTGGCAAACAGTTGATCATAAAACAAGATGCCTTAATTACGAAAGGAAGATGGAGGCTGTTTATAAGAAATATCCGAACGACAGCGAGGCGGCTGTTTTTTATGCGCTGGCATTGAACGCTACAGCGGAGCCGACCGACAAAACCCATGCGAACCAGATGAAGGCCGGTGAAATTTTAAATAAGCTGGCTAATGGTCAACCTGATCACCCGGGCATCATACATTATATCATTCATAACTATGATAGTCCTGAGCTTGCAGAAAATGCGCTGACTGCCGCGAGGAAATATGCGTCAGTTGCTCCGGCTTCCGCTCATGCGCAACACATGCCATCGCATATTTTTGTCAGGCTTGGACTTTGGGACGAAGCTATTGCTTCCAACATCGCGTCGGTGAACTCTGCGAGATGTTATGCGGAGAAAGCGACACTCAACGGTAATTTTGATGAAGAGCTTCATGGGCTTGATTATCTCATGTATGCTTACCTGCAAAAAGGGGACAATAAAAAAGCGGAAGAGTTGCTCAAATATTTAAGGACCATTAAGCAGGTATCCGCGACCAACGCCAAGGTTGCTTATGCATATGCAGCTATGCCTTCCCGTTATGTGCTCGAAAATCGTAAATGGAAGGAAGCTGCCGTGTTACAATCGTATCCTGAAAATTTTACGTGGAAAAACTTCCCGTGGCAAAACGCCATTACGGTTTTCACACGGCTTCTCGGCAAAGCACATACCGGTGATATTAAAGGTGCAGAACAGGAACTCGACGAGTTAAAAAAGCTCCAGGCTGAATTGCTAAGCCAGAAAGATAAATACAAGGCTAACCAGGTGCAGGTGCAGATTCTTGCCGGCTCAGCCTGGATTGATCTCAAGAAAGGAGATAAATCGAAGGCAACTGAACAAATGCGGCAGGCCGCCGACCTTGAAGATGCAACGATGAAACATCCCGTTACGCCTGGAGAGGTACTGCCTGCGAGAGAGTTATTGGGCGACATGTATCTGGCCCTTAACCAGCGCGACGAAGCAATTGAAGCTTACGCAAGCGACCTTAAAAATCACGCGAAAAGATTAAATGGACTAAAAGGCGCCAGCCTCGCCGAACATCTTAAATCTCATTAACATTTAGTTATTAAACTTTTCTGACGCACAGGATTCTAACATTTGTGTCGTCTATTATTAACACAAAGAATGGTTAATGAGAATCATTTTTACCCTTTTAATCCTTGCCGTTGTATCTACGTCCTATGGACAAACCATAACGGGTTCAGTCAGAGACCGGTCAGATCGTTCGCCGGTGGCTGGTTCAACAATTTTCCTTCAATCGAGAACGGACTCAACAAACACTAAATTCCTGGTAACAGATAGCGTTGGCGCCTTCAGGATTAGCGTGTTCCCGGGCTTATATAAACTTCAAATTAGTGCTGTCGGATATATTTCGCTGGATACGCTGTTGGTGGCCGGCGAATCGGTTACCGACCTCGGCACTATTTCTCTTTTGAAAAACGAAGGCCTGCTGGGTGAAGTGGTGGTGAAAGGAACCCTTCCGCCTGTTAAACAGAAAGGCGATACGCTTGAATACAACTCATCGGCTTTTAAGGTGAATCCTGACGCGAACGCGGAAGATATGGTGAAGAAAATGCCCGGCATTACGATTGAGCAGGGTGTGGTAAAAGCACATGGTGAAAACGTAAGGAAGGTAACGGTTGATGGCCGCGACTTTTTCGGTGAGGACGCTACAGCAACTTTGAAAAATCTTCCCGCTGAAATTATAGATAAGATCCAGGTATTCGACAGGCTCAGCGAACAGGCGCAGTTGACAGGTTTCGAGGATGACAACACCGCGAAAGGCATCAACATCGTAACGAAAGCGAATATGCGGAATGGGCAATTTGGCCGCGTGTTCGCCGGATACGGTACAGATAACCGTTATTCTGCGGGAGGAAATGTGAGTTTTTTTAATGGCGACAGAAGAATATCGCTCGTTGGGATGACCAACAACATCAACGCTCAAAACTTCGCGACGGAAGATTTACTCGGTGTAACGAGTTCCGGTGGCGGCGGGCAACGACGCGGCGGTGGAGGTGGCGGAAGAGGCCGCCAGGGTGGTGGTGGCGGAGGAGGTGGAAACTTCCGTTCGTCCGGACAGGGAAATTTTTTGGTTGGACAACAATCCGGAATCAGTAAAACAAATTCTTTGGGGATTAACTTCTCCGACAAATGGGGTGACAAGCTCGATGTGTCTGGTAGTTATTTTTTCAACAACAGTAATAACACTGCCAACGAAATTACCAATCGCCAGTACTTTCTCGAGAACGATTCGACACAGTTGTATAATGAAAACCAATTATCATCTTCCTCTAACTACAATCACCGTGTGAATATGCGGTTGCAGTATAAAATTGATTCTTCAAATACACTTATAATTACTCCGAACATCAGCTTTCAGAAAAATAATTCCATCAACCACGTTATCGGCGTTAACTCGGCCCTGAAAGGAATTATCAGCGAAACTGAGAACCTGAATACGTCGAACAATTCAGGATTTAATATCAACAATAATATTCTGTACCGGCATGCTTTTGCCAAAAGGGGTCGCAGTCTTTCCCTTAATCTCGGAACGTCGGTAAACCGCCGTTCCGGTGAAAGTTTTATCAATGCGTTTAATACGAGCGATAATATCGAGGATTCGCTTCAGCAGTTCACCGACAGGCTCACCAACGGTTACCAGCTGAATGCTAACATATCTTATACTGAGCCCGTCGGAAAAACAGGGATGTTGCAATTTAGTTACCGGCCGTCGTATAGTGTGAATCATGCCGACCAGGGAACATTTCAATATGACGGCTTTGCCGGCAAGTATAACGTGTTTGATACAAGTCTTTCAAACAAATTCGACAATGAATATATTACACAGAATGGTGGTGTCAATTACCGCATAAATAACAAGAAGAATTCGTTTTCTGTCGGGCTTTCTTATCAGCGGGCCGATCTGTCGAGTGAGCAGGAATTTCCTGTAAAAACGACAACCGAAAGAAGTTTTTCCAATCTTCTCCCGACGGCAATGTGGAACAGTAAACTATCGGCGAAGAGCAGTATAAGGATTTCTTATCGTTCAAATACATCGGCGCCTTCGATCAACCAGTTACAGAATGTGATCAACAATAACAATCCACTGATTCTTTCAACGGGTAATCCTAACCTCGACCAACAATATTCGCATAATATCATCGCAAGGTATACGTACACAAATACAGCGAAGGGTTTAAGCTTTTTTGGCAATATGTTTTTCCAGAAAACGAACGATTATATTGGCAACGCAACATTTCTTGCAGCGTCCGACTCTGTGCTGTCGAACTCCGTTGTGCTTTATAAAGGTTCACAGCTCGTGAAACCTGTAAACCTCGATGGATACTGGAATCTTCGTTCGTTTTTAACGTTGGGCATGCCGTTGAAGTTCATCAGGTCGAACCTCAACTTCAATGCTGGTTACAGTTATTCTAACATCCCCGGGATCGTAAACGGTGTTTCCAATGTATCGGCGGCGCAAACCTACAATACGGGCGCGGTGTTGGCAAGTAATATCAGCGAAAACGTGGATTTTACTTTATCGTATTCCGCGAATTTCAACAGGGTTCGCAATTCTATTCAGCCTTCACTTAATAACAATTACTTTACACAGAATGCGGGTGTGCAGATGAACCTGATTTCAAATAATGGCTGGGTGTTCCAGAACGACCTGAATAATCAGTCGTACCGCGGATTAACCGATGGATTTAACCAGAACTTCTGGCTCTGGAACATGGGTGTTGGCAAGAAGTTTCTTAAAAATAACAATGGTGAGCTGCGTCTTACCGTGTTTGATCTCCTGAAACAAAACCGCAGCATTGCAAGGAACGTCGAAGAAATTTATGTGGAAGATGTGCAAACCCAGGTACTGAAACAGTACTTCATGCTTACCTTCTCTTACAGGCTGCGCAATTTTGGCAGCCGGAAATAAGTACCTTTCGGGCAAATTTTCCAAAATGAAATTTCTTTATTTGTCAGTGGTTGCCGCTGGCATCATTTTTTCGGCCTGCAACAGCGGACCGGAAGATGGAGAAACCGCAGCTGATTCTACTGCTGTAAAAATGGATTCCGCAATGGCCATATCTGTAAAAACCGATAGTGTAAATGTCGCTGCCGACACTACCACCATGAAATGTTTCATTGCCTACGATGAAAATAAATCGGGGTCGCGACCCATCGTATTAATAGTACCGGAATGGTGGGGAGTAACCGACTTCACTAAATCGAAGGCGAAACAAATTGCCGAACTGGGTTATTTTGCTGTGGTGGTAGATATTTATGGCAATGGTAAAATTGCCGACGACCCGAAAACTGCGGGCAGCGCAGCGGGACCATTTTACACAAATAAGAAACTGGCTACCGGCAGAATACAGGCGGCTCTTGATAAAGCAAAAACTTATACGCAGGCCGACAGTTCGAAGACCGCCGCGATCGGTTTTTGTTTTGGAGGAACGATGGTGCTGAATGCCGCGACACTCGGAACCGACTTCGACGGCGTGGTAAGTTTTCATGGTGGATTACAGGGAGTAACACCTTCGAAGGATGTAAAAGCGAAGATACTTGTTTGTCATGGCGCTGCTGATCCGTTTGTGCCTGCGAAGGATGTAGAAGCCTTCAGGAAACAGTTCGATGCCGCGAAGGTTCCTTATACTTTCAGGGAATACCCCGGTGCGGTTCATGCGTTTACCAATCCCGGCGCCGATGAATACGGCAAGAAATTCAATATACCTGTGGCTTACAATGCCGATGCCGACAGGAATTCATGGAACGATATGAAAAATTTCTTTGCCGGGATTTGGCCTTAGTATGACTTCAATTAAAAGAACGGATTCTGCAGACGCCGACTTCCAGTCGCTTGTTAAACTGCTCGACGAAGAATTAAGAATTCGTGATGGCTCTGAGAACGCATTCTATGCGCAATTCAACAAGATTGACATGTTAAAGAATGCTGTTGTGTTGTACATGTATGGAAAGCCTGTAGCTTGCGGAGCCTTCAAACCGTTCGGGAAAGGTGCCGTTGAAATTAAAAGGATGTATGTTCTTCCTGAATACCGTGGAAGAAATATTGCCGGACAAATTTTAAGAGAACTTGAAGATTGGGCAGGCGAATTGCAATATTCCGGGTGTGTGCTTGAAACGGGCAAGCGTCAGCCTGAGGCAATAAGATTGTATGAAAAATCAGGTTATGAAAGAATCCCGAATTATGGACAGTATGCGAATGTTGAAAATAGTGTCTGCATGTCGAAAAATTTAAATAACGAAATAAGATGATAGCATTTTTAGGTACGGGTTTACTTGGCGCTAATTTTACGAAGGCGCTGTTAAGGAGAGGAGAGAAGGTAAACGTTTGGAACCGTTCGCCGGAAAAGGCAAAGGCTCTCGAAGCAGATGGAGCAAAAGCTTTCAGCGATCTTGCTGAAGCAGTGAAAGGTGCACAGCGTGTTCACCTGACTCTTTCAGATGATAAATCTGTCGATGAAGTGTTGAAGGCCGCATCTGCCGGATTTAGTAAGGGAGCTGTGATTGTTGACCATACGACTACTTCTGCTCCCGGCGCTGCCAAACGCGCTGAACAGTGGAAGAAGGAGGGTGTTCACTATATTCATGCGCCTGTGTTCATGGGTCCGCCGAATGCGCTTGAAGGCAGCGGCACCATGATGGTTTCCGGCGACCAGCAGGTGATCAAATCCATCGAGCCGGAATTGTCGAAGATGACCGGCAAGCTGTTGAATTTCGGCGACGATCCTTCAAAGGCTGCCGCGATCAAATTGTTAGGCAATCTTTTTCATATCAGCCTGCTCGGCGGAATCACTGATATGATCAATCTCGCCGGGGCGTTGAATGTGCCTGCTACTGACCTGGGTGCGTTGTTTGAAATTCTTAACCCTGGTGGTGTTGCGCAGGCTCGTGTAAAGAAAATCACCAGCAATACCTTCGACAAGGCTTCCTGGGAATTGGCTATGGCCAGGAAGGATGCGCGGCTGATGATGGAACAGGCTGCTGCTGCTGACAAAGAGCTCCTCGTGATACCATCTGTTGCAAAGAAGATGGATCGCTGGCTGGATAAGGGTCATGCCAAGGATGATTGGACGATTTTGTCGCAGGAGGCTTGAGGCGTGAAGCGTGAAGCGTGAGGCCGACTAGTTTAACTTCACCACTTCAAAATTCGTCACGTCTACATTTCGTAGTTCCTGCAGGTCATCGTTGTCCCATCTGTCGTCGGGGGCGCCGCTGATATACATGTTGCTCCCAATGTCAGCCAGGATGATTCCATATTTTTTCATTGCCTGCAGAATTACCTGGTTGTTTGCAGAAAATCCTGAGATGTCAAAATCTGCTTTCAACCGGAGTTTCGCTCCGAATGGCAGCGAGTATGTGCCTCCTGTGCTATTTACTTTATGAGACGCCGGAAAAATATAACCAGGTTTTACGAGTGATTTGTTCAATGTGAATCGAATTGCGTGGTCTATTTCTCCTTTCAACACTTCTTCATAGCGTACAAGTCCTGCAAAAATCGGTAGGCCCGCGGCATCGGCCGATGTCCACCCTTCTGTGCGGTATTCATTCGCTTTCAGGTTGAATATCGCGCCAGATGACGCTTCCCAATGATTGCCACTCACACTTGCATTGTACAGCTCGTACAAAATACCATTCTCCTGGTCAACTGCAATCACATGTGAATCGCCTTCGCCATCACCTTCTATTGGTGCGTCAAGCGGAATTGCATAAGGTCCCTGGTCGCTTTCATCACCATAATTATCATCGTAATCGTTTCCGCGGAACACAACATCAATTTTGTCTTGGTCACCGCACACGGCTACATATGGAATTCCTATCGGTGCCCCTTCCCAAAGTCCGCTACCAAAATCTGCTTTCAGTGAAGCGTTGCCTATGCCGGCAATAACCTGATCGTTGTAAGGATCTATTTCGGCTGAGCTTACGTCAGCGTTCCAGGCATTGTCGGCCGGAAAAATCATAGTGTTCTCCAGGCTTGCCGCTGAAGCATTACATGTATTATCCCTGTCTTTTGGCTGTTGTGAGCTCTTTTTACACGCAGCGAAAAAATATACCGTGAAACACGCGAATACGATGATTGATTTACTCATAAGGATGGATTTCGATACACATAAGATATATAGAAATTCCCTTATTTCATACTACATGCCTTTTCTATTCAAACTCACCCCTGTAGAGCGGCATTTTATCCAGCTCCGACGATAAAAATCCTTCTATCGGCGCAATTCCTTTCGTATGTGTTTCATTCCTCAATTTAACCGCATCTTCATCGAGCTCCTTAATATTTATCCTTTTCGATCTTCTCTCCGTAGGCGGATTTAGTTTTTCTGCTTTTTCAAACTCGATTACTTTCCCGAGAATGTCGGCAGGCAGATCACTTTCACTCCTGTAGGCCAGCTCCATAAATTGCTTAATAAAGAAGGTATCTATCTGAATGCGACGCTTTGTTAGATGCGCAAACTTGCCAAGCACCCTGCATATGTTTTCCCGTTCTTCCGGACTCAGCTGATCGACAAATTCATATTCCTCCAGCTTCTGCAACGAAAGTATCACCGGCTCAAGTGTATCGAGCGACACAACATATACTTTGTAATCGGCAAGATTAAACACGAATTGTTTAATTCTGGTCAGCGTATTCGTTGGTACAACAAGAAATATCTCGTTTCGCGCGCCTTCTTCGCGACAATACTTCTTTGCTTTTTCTGCCTGATCTTTTATGTACGAAGGAAAGTTGGTGAGATCGTCGCCAGCCGGGCTCTTCGCATCGAACACCACATATTCATCGCATATTTTCAATGTATTGTCCGGATCCCCTTTGAACGGCACTTTCTCAACATACTCGATGGCATGTTTTGAACATATTGTTTTAATGGCGCTGCGTACATTGTCCTGGTGATTGAGCCAGGTTTCCTTCATCCTGATCAGCCTGTCGTGTTCCATCCTTGCCTTTTCATCCGATTCTTTCTTTCTGTCATCCAGCAAGTCCCGCTGGAGCCTGGTTAGCGTAGCCATCGCGTTGGAATGCTCCGTCCGACGGAACTGATCGTCCTTTTTCAGGCTGATAAGTTCATCCCTGTATTTTATCAAATCCTCATTAGCGTGTTTGAGGTGCTGCGAAAGCTCAGACCTGTCACGCTCGAGAACTATCAACCTTTCGTTTTGGGCGGCCAGCAGAGAATCGGATTTTAAACATTTTTCCCGGTAAGAGTCGAAACCCAGCGACAGTCTTTGCAGGTCAGCCATTACAGTATACAACTGCCCGGTAATACTTCTCCAATTGAAAATCCGGTTCCACAGCGATATTGAGCGGATCTGATCAAGAAATTTTCTCAGGTTATCGGTGTAAGCTTCCATGTGGCAATATTTTTAGCAAAGTACGGAAAAAGCTAAATAATTTGGCAAGAAGTTTTCCTCACTGCTTTGGAGTATTTACACGACTGAAACGCAGTCTTTTCAACAAAATGAAAAAGATCGTCAGTCCCATCCACAAGGGCCATAGTGCGGCGAAGAAGATAATTAAATTGGCCGTCCACTTCAGGCCATCGTTAAGCGCCATGATAAACCTGTCGCCATAACCCGGTTCTTTATGCTCCATACCTCCGTTCAAAATTTGAAAGAATGTCAATTCGATAGTGCTGTACGAAGATGAATGCACGAGGTAATTTAATCTTCCTTCGGCCGCTTCTATCTGTTCCTGTACCTGGTTCACTTCTTTTTCTACCTGCAGAATTTCTTCCATGTTTTTTGCTTTCGCCAGCATGTCGAGATAGCGCAACCGGATTCTTTTCTTCGCCTCGATCCTCGCCCTGGTATCGAATACTTCGGCCGTCACGTCATCAGAAGAAATTTTTTTCGTCACCATCCTGCCGCCCAGACTTTCAATCAAATTAATTGCATCGTCGAACCGTGCGGTCGGTACTTTAAGAATTAACGTATTGCGCAAAGTTTCGTCCGAGCTGTTTTCTTCTTCATTTGCAATGTATCCTTCTATTGTCTTCACTATGCCGTTAAGCTGTTTGTTGTATTGATGGAAGTCGGTTACTTCAACGTTTAATAAAAGTGTTTTAATAATTTTCTTATCCCAATCTTTGTTTTCATTTTTTGCTGGTATTTGTTCGTTTTTCTGATCAGGAGGCTCATTCACCTGGATGGCTTGTACCTGGGCGCCTGCCTCATCGGCATTTTGCTTATTTGACAATTGATTGCACGACATGGCCGCCAGCATCACCGATGCTGTGAGCAACAGGGGTAAATATTTCATATGGGATGTTTTGAGGTTACTTTATTTTAGATGCAGGATTTCGTTAATTGCATATTGATACTCCAAACGTCGCTGAGGTAACCGCGTTTCAATTGTTAATTTTATTTTGCCCATTATGATCACATTCGAATGCCTGGTCAAAAAATTTCAGAAGCAAGGTGAGAAGACCGGGTGGACCTATATTGAAATCCCCGCGGCGATTGCAGGTAAGATTAAACCCGGTACAAAAAGATCGTTTCGCGTTAAAGGGAAAATCGACAGGCACGGCATCGAAAAAGCGAGCCTTCTTCCGATGGGTGAAGGCGCTTTTATTCTTCCCTTGAATAAAGCGATGAGGACCGCAATTAAAAAATCAACGGGTGCAATGGTGAAGGTGCAACTCGCAGAAGATGCAAGGGAACTTGAAATTGATGCGGAACTTATTGCATGCCTGAGAGATGAACCCGCAGCATATAAAAAGTTTATTAAGCTACCTGGGTCGCACCAGCGTTATTACAGCAAATGGATTACTGAAGCGAAAACGCAACAAACTAAAGCAAAACGAATCGCCAAAACAGTTGATGGCATGCTGAAGAATCTAACGTTCGGCGAAACGTTGAAGTCGCGCGACGATTAAAATTATTTTTGTTCTACTGCGGCTATAACAAGTTGAATAAAATCTGAAATCTTTAATGGTTCGAGCCATCGCGAAACGATTACAAGATCGTGGTCGTTATCAATTACGATACTATTACCGCTGAATCCTTCTGCCGAATAAATTTTTTCGACGCATTTTTCAGGTGGTTTTCTTCGTGAGCTTAATACTGTCGTTGAAGGGAAGCCTGTAAGTATTGTAAATCTTTACCCGCGTGGACGAAATCGGGTTACTGATTTAACGGCCTGCGGAGGTAGTAATGCCTGTTCGAGGTTGGATTGAAAGTTTACGTTAGATCGATAGACTGGTAGAAGAACCGGATTCATAAAGAGAAAGAGCAAAAGAGCGCAGAAAGAGTGTTGTGCGCTCCGTACTCTCTTTCTGCGCTCTCCGCTTTGTGCCCAGGACTAGCCTTAGTTCGAACTTTTTATTGGGGGATTTGGTTAACGTCATTAACTATTGATACTTATAGAAATTTATACGACACCAGTCGTATTGTTTTGTTTTAAGCAATTCCAGCTCAAATAAAACTAATTTGTAGAAAATCCCAAGTGCGATGAATACCCTGACGATTGATAAGAAAGCGTATGTAGGTGGTTCCCAAAAAAGAATATGAAAATCAGTTGGCCAAAGGTGCGATCAAAACTCCCCGGAGAAAAAATTATCTCTAGATCAGGGCAAAAACTTTCCTACAAACTGATGGATAGGTGGGCCAAAAGATCCTCCTCTGTCCTTGTTTGCTCTTACTGCGCTTCGGTCATACCAATTTCATCCTAGCCGGATACGTCCATCGCGAAACCTAACGTAAAGCAAGAAATAATCTATTTATTGGTAAGGATTAGCGGGCTGCTTAATAATTTACACAATTTCCAGGCAACCCTGCTGATCAAGGTCGTCAAACGCTTCGAGTTCATTGAATTTTGCGACCAATAACTCTTCGATCGCCTTGGTGCTCTGATTGCCGACGCGTAACAGAATGACTTTCGGGGGAAAACCTTTATCGTTCGATAAGTTGAGAAAATCGTCATCGTTAGTCACAATGACCAAGTCATTTTCCAATGCGTAGTTCCAAATCTGAATATCCGTCGCAGGAACCAGAAGTCCGATATGATCCACATGAAAACAATTCTCGTAGAGCTTGTTCAATCTTTCAACAAGTTTCCGAGATAAATTTGCATCCAGGAGTAGTTGCATATCAGGCAGCGATAGTCTTGATGTTTACTTCCCGGTCAGCGGAAAAAGCAAGGGCAGCATAAATATGTTCCCGAGTAAGTGATGGATAGTCCCTGAGAATGTCGTCGTACGACATTTCGGACGCCAGCCACTTAAGGATGTCGCTGACCGCAATGCGTGTCCCTTTGATTATGGGTTTACCAAACCTGATTTCCTTATTGAATTCAATATGAGAACGCCAATTGTTCATCCCGTAAAGTTAATCGATTTCCAGCATTGCCTTTGATTAATCAATTTTTAATCAATTAAACGCGTGTGATTAACAATTTTTAATCCATTTAAACGCGTGAAAACACGGTGTGTTATTCGCCGCAAATAAAATAACTTCTCGGGGCAAAACGAGAAACCATGCGAACCTCAACCCTCTAGAAATGCGGCCAGTTCCTGTCTGTCATATTCATAACCTTTTGCGCGTATTCGCAATACCCGCCGGCGCAGGGCCCGGGCCGGTAAGCGGCAATGATATTCGGATCTGGCAGGTTCGCAGCATCCCCGGAATCATGGACATCTTGTTCAGGGATTCAATCATTCCGCTGATCGAGGAATCAAAGCATCCCCTGCAACGTCCCCTGAAAATAAAAAACCCTTGCAATTAATTCGATTACAAGGGAAAAAAATAGAAGAAGTGTGCCCAGGACTGGATTGCCCTTCGGGCGATCCATGAATGTTGTGCAGCCCTAAGCCGTTTTCCGATGCTTCGCATCGGCTGTCTTTTTGTTTATTCGCTCCGGCGAGCAAGCTCGCCTCGCTAAAACAAAAAGCCATTTTGACTTCGTCAAAACGGCTTCGTGCCCAGGACTGGATTCGAACCAGCACATGATTGCTCACGCTGCGACCTGAACACAGTGCGTCTACCAATTTCGCCACCTGGGCATCCTGTTTCAGGGCTGCAAATATAAAAAGGAACAGACGTTCTACCCAACTATTTTTCGGCTCTCCATACTGCTCGATTGTTGGCTGCCAGGGCATTTTTCCAGTTCATCCTGTTTATCAACTGTTTTCTGATGTGGGGTTACATCGTATCCATTCTTTTATTTTAGCGGTTCGGAGAATAGCGAGCTGATAATGTTTATCAAATTGTCGATAATGGATCTGATTAACCAATGTTATAGTACAATAAAACCCTGACTTCTCAGGCTATGTTCTCTTACTTATTAAAAAATCTTTACTTTACAGTACTTGTTTTTAGTTAAATTGGATTGAAATAGAAACTGCCTGCTCAAATTGTATCTAAAACCATTATATAACGAAAAAGAATTGCAACGCAGGCTTGCTGACAACGATTCTATAGCTTTTGAGTCGCTTTACCGGCATTATGAAGAACCATTGAATTTGTTTCTCATCCGGTATGTAAAAGTTCCTGAATTGGCCGAAGATCTATCTCAGGAAATATTCAGCAAAATATGGGAAAACAGAGGTTCGATGGGAGAGGTAAATTCTTTTAGTGCGTTCTTGTACACGATAGCGCGTAACCACACGTTGAATTTTTTGAATCGGGTGTCGAAAATTAATGCAGCGAAGGCAATTATGATACAACGATTGTCCGGACCTGTCTTTTTAGCTGATGATAAATTAGTTGGTGATCAATACAAGATTTGGCTGCAAAAAATATTGGACCAGATGAGCCCGCAGATGCGAAAAACATTTCAACTGGTAAGGCAGGAGCAGAAATCTTATGATGAAGTTGCTGCGATCCTTGGAATAAGCCGGAACACGGTGAAAAAACATATGACCCGCTCCGTAGCAATTGTTAAAGAAAAATTGGCAAATGAGCTTGACATTCAACTCAGTATTTTTTTAATACTCATTAACGCTTACTGATCCTTCCTTCTTGATACCTCCCCCTCTTTCCGCTTAAAATTTCCTTTCTGTAATCAACAAAATGATAGAAGTTGTGGCTGCCCTCTTACAATATTTTTTATAAGAGGTACCCCAGGGACCCGTTTTATTGTCTTTGCCATATAAGACATGAATGGAAATAGTCAATATCACCGCTTACTCGTTCAGCGCTTTGCTGAAAATAAATGCACGGAAGAAGAACTGGAAGTTTTTTTTTACTTGTTACAACAGGGCGAATTGGATGAATTCCTTGCACAGGATATGAAAAATTATCGAGCGAATATTAATCGGAACCCTGTTATGGAAAACACACAACGCCGCGTAATACACTGGAAATGGCCTGCAGCCGCTGCGGTTTTATTTGCAATCGCGGTGAGTGTCATCATGCTGAATATGGCAAAACACAAAGAAAAGAAAACAGAGGTTACCAATGTTTCGAATTTACCGTCCAATAAAAACCCTCCTTCTTCAAGTAAGGCAACAATAACTCTTGCAGATGGACAGGTCATATCCCTTGACAGCTTTGACAAAGGCCCGTTGGCGGTTCAGGGTAAGGTGAAAATAATAAAGCTGGCTGATGGCGGAATCGATTATAACGGCTCAACTGCTGAACCTCTATACAATACATTGACAAATCCGCTGGGCAGCAAAGTAATTGATATAAAACTGGCTGACGGCACAAGACTTTGGTTGAACTCTGGTTCTTCTATAACCTACCCGGTGGCATTTACAGGTACGCAGCGAAAGGTTTCCATCACAGGAGAGGCCTATTTCGAAGTTGCCAAAAGTCGTTATATGCCTTTTATTGTTGGTGTAAATCAAATGGAAATTGAAGTGTTGGGTACCCATTTTAATGTTAATGGATATAGTGATGAAGCGGTAACAAAAACTACGCTGCTTGAAGGAAGTATTCGCATAAGAACAAACAGCACATTACGCATGCTCAAACCAGGCCAGCAGATACAGACAAATAAGTCAGGAGAATGCGAGATGGTCAACGAGGCGGATATAGATGAAGCAATCGCCTGGAAAGAAGGAAATTTTCAATTTGAAAATACAAGCATCTATGATGCTATGCGCCAGATTGGCAGATGGTATAATATGGAGGTAGAATATAAAGGAACGATTACAAAGCATTTTTTCGGTACAATATCCCGCGACGTCGATTTATTACAGGTGCTGAATATGCTGCAGCAAAGTGCTGAAATAAAATTTTGGATAGAAGGAGGAAAAATTATTGTGATGCCCTGACCACAGATACCCTTGAAAAGTAAAATAATATAAAACACAAATAAGTAGGGAGCCAAAGAAACCGGATTCCGTTGGAGCGGAACCCGGCAGATATTGGGTTACCCTTTAGTACAATCGTCAAGGACTGCTTAATGTTTAACCCAATCAAATCAAAGTTATGCAATTGAATGCTTCCGGCATAGGCCGCCGCCGGTATTTAACCAAAACGCTGTTGATCATGAAACTGACAGCTACTCTAATTCTCGCTGCCTGTCTTAATGTTAGTGCAAATGGATATGCACAGCAGGTAACACTTCTGTTACGAAATTCGACTCTGAAAAAAGTTTTTAAAGAAATAAAAAAGCAAACGGGCTACAATTTTTTATACACTGCTGAATTAATAAATGAGGCGGACAAAGTAGACGTATGGGTGAAAAATGCCTCAATAGATATGGCCTTACAGCAATGTCTTGGTAAAACCACGTTGTCATATGCTATTATCGAAAAAACAATTGTAATCAAACGAAAGGAAAATATAAAGAAAGAAATAGAGGCGCCGCTGTTATTTCAAACCATCCGCGGAAAAATTACAGATGAAACTGGCACTCCGCTGCTGGGGGTAAGTATTCTTTTGAAAGGAACATCCAAAGGAACAGTCACTGATTCTAATGGGAATTTTGAGCTGGAGATACCTGATAATTCCTCTAAAATTCTCATCGTGTCGTATGTGGGAATGGAACAGCAGGAGATTAGTATTGCCGGGAAAACCGAAATAGCTATTTCATTGCGCGCAGTTTCAAACCAACAGCAGGAAGCAGTGATCGTTGCCTATGGCACACAGAAAAAAGTGAACCTGACGGGTTCGGTATCGACGGTTTCAGGGGAACAGTTGGAAAACAGGCCTATCACGCAGGCATCACAGGCATTGGCAGGATTGGTAAGTGGAGTCACCGTCACACAGGGATCGGGCAGGCCTGGAAGTGATGCTTCAACGATTCAGATCAGAGGGTTAGGCACGTTTTCTGAAGCAGGAAATGAGCCGTTGGTATTGATCGACGGGTTGGCCTCTTCTATAAATGATGTTGATCCTAACAATATAGAAAGCATTTCTGTTTTGAAAGATGCGGCTTCAGCTTCTATTTATGGAACCCGTGCTGCAAACGGTGTGGTTTTGATCAAAACAAAACGCGGACAAAAGGGCAGGCTCCAGGTGGGATACAATAATTATGTAGGTTGGCAAAAAGTAACTGAGGTACCTGATTTTCTTCCATCATGGGAATTTGCTACACTAACAAATGAAGCGAATGCCAATTTAGGTATTAACAACAGCTACACAGATGCTGACATTGAAAAATATAAATCAGGCACCGATCCGGATAATTATCCGAATGTTCCTCACCTAAAAAACTTATTGCAGTCAGGATCGGGTTTTCAAACCAATCATAATGTCAATTTCACAGGTGGCGACGAAAGAAATTCATATCTTTTTTCAGTAAGCTATCTCGGGCAGAACGGCGTAGTGGCTAAAGACAATTATAAGAAGTATAATTTTTTATTGAATTTCGACAGCCGGATTAAGGATAATTTATTGCTGAGAGTTAATCTGAGTGGCTACGATGCAACTACCAATGAACCGCGTCATTCCGGAGGAGATGTAACCGATATAATCGCTGCTGCTGTACGGCAGCCCTCCATTTATGCGGGAAGAAAATCGGATGGAACTTATGGCCATCAGGATAACTATAGTCCTGAAGCGTGGCTTGCAAGTGAATCTTTTTCAAAGAATAAAAATAAAATGTTTCTCGGAGGTGCAGAACTTATCTGGGAAGTAATTCAGGGCCTTTCACTCAGTGGTAAAGTTGGGTACAATTATAGCAACAGTCAATTTAGAAGTTTCACCTCGACAATGGAATTCGACCCCGTTTCTTCGCTTGGGCCTAATTCATTAAGCGTGGGCAATGCTGAAGGATCAATAGTCACTCTTCAATCTTTATTACAATATGCAAAGAAACTTGGCGAGCATAATTTTAATGTGCTGGCAGGTTTTTCCCAGGAGTCATCGCGGGATAGATTTCAGACAGGATACAGAAGTGATTTCCCGAATAATTTATTATTTGAATTGAATGCAGGCGCATCAAGCAGTATGACTAACGAAGGTTCTGGAAGTGAATTTGCCCTCCGGTCTTATTTCGGAAGACTAAATTATTCTTTTAAAGAAAAATATCTGTTCGAAGCTAATGCAAGATATGATGGCACATCGCGCTTTCCACAAGCTGGCAGATGGGGATTGTTCCCTTCGTTTTCCATAGGATGGAGAATTTCTGAAGAACCCTTTGTAAAAAATAATGCGGCCTGGATTAATAATCTCAAATTTCGCGCTTCGTGGGGAAAATTGGGTAATCAGAATATTGGGAACTACCCATATCAAAGTTTCATAACCTTAGGCAGAGATTATACATTTGGCGGTAATACGGCTTCAGGCGCTGCTGTAACAACACTTGCAAATAAAGATATCACCTGGGAATCTACCACGATCACTGATGTGGGACTTGATCTTACAGTGATGAAAGGTTCTTTAAATATGGTAGTTGATTATTTCCAGAGAAGAACATCGGGTATCCTGTATTCCGTCGCTGTATCAGGTATACTCGGACTTACACCTTCAGAGGTGAATGCGGGTGGAGTAGAAAATAAAGGATTTGAAATTTTTATAAACTACCATCGCAAGATTGGTCCTGTTAGTTTCAACTTAATACCGAATTTTTCATACACAAAGAATGAAGTTACTGAACTTGGTAACGGGCTTCAGAAATCAATAAGCGCCGATAATGGCAGCACTGGTTTATTTGTCGGGCACTCTTTGGGAGCAATCTATGGTTTGGAAGCCGATGGCCTCTTCGTTGATGCGAATGACATTGCATCTTATGCCAGCCAGCCTTATACAGCAATGCCCGGATCAATTCGGTATAAAGATATCAGTGGCCCTAATGGCAAACCCGATGGCATTGTGGATCCAGACAATGATAGAACGGTCATTGGCTCCTCGTTTCCAAAATATGCTTATGGCGCTACACTTGCCACGGAGTACAAAGGATTCTATTTTTCATTACTGCTGCAGGGCCTAAGTGGCCTGGAAAAACAATTGAGGTCTTACGGTGCTTTCGCATTTTATAACGCTGGTCAGATACAGCGATGGCAAGCTGATGGCCGGTGGACCACCCAAAAACCGGATCGGAACGCATCTTATCCTGCGCTTACACCTACTACTCAGAATGACGGTAATACGTTTGTGTCTACCTTCTGGAACAGAAGTGGAGGCTTCCTCCGCGCCAAGAACGTACAGTTGGGATACAACTTTTCTCCGGCTGTATTAAAGAAACTGAAGGTGAACAAGTTGGGTGTTTTCATCAGTGGTCAAAACCTGTTTTCTTTTAACAAATTTTATAAAGGTTGGGACCCGGAAGTAGTGCAGGATCCCTACAATTATGCGCCGACATTTTACCCGATTACCAGCATTTATACAGTTGGGATGAATGTTAAGTTTTGAGCGGTAAACGAATATTGGAGTTTGTTTTAAAATTAATCAAAATGAAAAGATCAAATTTTAATTATATATTTTTTGTAATGGTATCGCTGACATCGGGGATGAGTTGCAAAAAAGAATTCTTTGATAAGCAACCACTTGATGCTATTTCAGATAGAACATTCTGGAAAACAGAATCCGACGCCCAATTGGGCTTAGTAGGTTGCTACTACATAAATCAGGAAGCATTCGGAGCTGATGAATTCTGGAAAGGGAATTCCATATTACGTTTGGAATCTGCCGCGGGTAATGCATCTTGCTTTTACCCCGAAATCAATGGCTATACCGACGGAACCCTCAATTCTTCCAATGGGAATATTGCAGCCAATTGGACCCAGGCTTATCAGAAAATAGCAGCCTGCAATAATTTCCTGGATCATATCGGAGAGGTGTCTATGGATGAAACTAAAAAAGCTATATGGACAGCTGAAGTACGTACAATAAGGGCCTACGAATATTTTTATATGGCACTTTACTTCGGAGATGTTCCTTTAGTTGATCATGTACTTTCAGTTGACGAGGCGAACAGTATCAGCCGCAGCCCGAGAGCCGATGTTTTTGCGTTCGCTGAAAAAGATTTAAAAGAAAGTTTTGGTGTTCTCCCAAAAACGAGACCGGATGAGGAAAATGGACGCATTACAAAAGCAGCTGCTCTCGCTATACTGGGACGGATACAGATGTTTGAAAAGAAATGGAGTGATGCCGTAACAACTTATAAAACAATCGTAGAAGACGGGGATTATATTATTTACCAGGGCGGATTCAGGGAGCAATTCTGGGAAGCTAATGAACTGAATAAAGAGATTATCCTGAGTACACAGTACACTTCTTCACCGGAGCACTGCAACGCCACTATGCAGCAAATGTTTCCCGAAGCAAATGGCGGCTGGACAACCTATTTCCCATATAACGAGCTGGTAAAGGAATACGAATGCACTGATGGCAGGACCATCGACGAATCACCCCTGTATGATCCCAACAATCCTTATGACAATCGCGATCCGAGGTTAGAGCATACCGTTTTTATTTCTGATCGTACCGTTTTTCAGGGTATCACTTATATCTCCCGCCCTGGAGTGGGCCCTGATGGCATCAATACACATCCAACACAATTCACTGGTTACCTTCTTCACAAGTTTGTAGACGATACATTCACTTCCGGATCAAGATTTATGTCCGGTCAGAATTTTACGCTCATCCGCTATGCGGAAATTCTGTTGAGTTACCTGGAAGCACAACTTGAATCAGGCGCAGCTATTGACCAGTCGTTTCTTGATGCAACGATTAATAAAGTGCGCGGACGGGCGACAGTAAACATGCCCCCGGTTACTTCAACTGATCAGGCAGAACTCAGAAAAATTGTAAGAAGAGAACGACGTGTGGAACTGGCTTTTGAAGGACTTCGCTGGTATGATCTCATTCGCTGGGATATTGCTGCGCAGGAACTGCACAGGCAATTCACAGGCATGAAGCTCACCAATAATCCTTCAAGTTATACTGATTATCCCGTGGACGATGAAGGGTATTATCTCTTTCATAAAAAGGACTTCGTAGCGGGGAAAAACGAACTATGGCCCATTCCGCAATCCGAAATTACTATCAATAAAAACCTGACGCAGAATCCGGGTTACTAAACGAACGATAAAGTAGGGGTCTTCAATTTCTATATTATCCCACCGATAAAAACATGGAAAGAATTTTATTGCTGTTAATGATCGTTTTGTCTGGCTGCAAAGACAATTACTACGACGATATAAAAAAATATATCGACAGCCTGAAGATCGTCGACTCCCATGAGCATCAGCGTACACCAGGCGATTCTGCAGATTTTCGTTTTTTTAATACATCCTATTTCGAAAATGATCTGCGAGATGCGGGCTTAAGGGATTTTGATAGACCATTGACAGGCGGGTTCAATACGGATAGTCTTTGGGAGCATGTCGGGAAATACTATAATTATTCACGGGCGCTTAGCTCGCATGCCCAAATGATGAACTACCTGCGTATACTTTACGGATATGATAAACCGTATGTTGAAAAAAGTGACTTGCCCGGCTTATACCGGCAGATGATCGCCAATCATTATAAAAACTACAATACATGGTTTGACAAAGTGTACCATGAAGAGAATTTTGAAACCATGCTGCAGGATCAGTACTGGGACCGCTTCAACACAAATATCGACACTGATTATTTTAAGCTGGTTTGTAATGTTCATGAATGCATCAGCCTTGTTGGTGAAGCGGCGACTAATAAGAAAATAGTCTCGTCGGAAAGCCTGCTACGTTTTATGGGGAAGAAAGAAGTTCTTATTAATAATCTCGATGACTACACAAATCTGATAGATACAGTGTTGAACACGGCTAAAAGAAAAGGCGCCGTATGTATTAAAAATACGGCCGCCTATTTTAGAACCCTGGAATTTGAAGATGTCGATAGCAATGTTGCACGCGGCATTTTTGACAAGTCCGGCGCGTTGACTGCACAGGACAAAAAAAAGCTTGAAGATTATGTGTTTCATAATATCATCAAGAGATCGATTGATCTGGATCTTCCCATCCAGATACATACAGGGTACCTGGCCGGCCTGGGCAGCAGGATCGATAATGGCCAGCCAATGAAACTGATCAATCTATTCATCCGGTACCCCACAGCGAAATTCATGTTATTTCACGGTGGCTATCCATGGACAGGTGATTTTGTCGTCCTTGGCAAACAATTCAGTAATGTCTACCTCGACCTGGTCTGGCTTCCTCAACTTTCGATGACATCAGCCATATATACTTTGCACGAAATGCTGGACGCCGTGCCGTATAATAAAATTTTATGGGGTGGCGATGTCGGAAGAATCGATGACGCCGTTGGTTCACTTGAACTCGCGAAAGAAGTGGTTGCTACCGTACTTTCCGAAAGAGTGGAAAAGGGCTGGATGACAAAGGAATTGGCACATGACATTGCGAAACATATTTTTCATGATAATGCCATTGAGCTCTTTCATCTTAAGTTACATGAATAGTCTTTCCTTACGCTTTCTTACAGGATTATAGATCTTATTGTTACAGCATATAATTTTTCAGTATGAAAAAAATGATATTGTCATTGACTTGTGTATTTCCAGTTCTCTTTGTTTTCTGCCGCAATGAAGGATTGGGGTCTCTGCATGAAAATAGAATTCCGGGAAATGCCCTCGTTAAAACTACTAAAGATTCATTACCATGGACAATCTACAATAACGTAAGCTATGGAAATGACGTGCAGCAGAAAATGGATGTTTACCTGCCTTCGGTTAGAAATCCAAAAACAATGACATTAGTGATAATACATGGTGGAGGGTGGTGTGAGGGCGATAAATCAGAATTCAACAGTTACGTTGCTGAGTTCCAAAAGCGCCTGCCGGAATATGCTATTGCAAATTTCAATTACAGGCTTGTAAAAAACAATGAGAACTATTTTCCGACGCAGGAAAATGACATCGTGACTGCAATTGAATTTCTGAAAAGCAAAGCTCAGGATTACAATATTTCAACTGATTTCATTTTATTTGGCATGAGTGCAGGCGGACATCTTGCCTTGCTGCACGGATATAAGCACAATGATATTGCTCAGATCAAAGGAATCATTTCTGTTTTCGGCCCGTCTGATCTGCTGCAGTTGTATGGAAATGGCAAAACTGCGGTATCTAAAAATTTACAAACCTGCATAAATGCGACTCCTGAAACCAATCCTGGTATATACGATCAATCAAATCCAATCAATTTTATCACTTCACATTCGGCGCCCACTTTAATGCTTCATGGTGATAAGGACACGATCATATCAATTGAACAAGCGTACAGGCTCCGTGACAGGCTTGCTAAAAACAGCGTAGTTAATAAACTGGTAGTGTATTCCGGACAGGGCCATGGCTTTACGGGAAATGAACTGACGGATTTGTATCAACAGGTAGCGATTTTTGTTAAGGAGCTGGGAAAATAAATTTCCCTCTTCTTCGCAGGTATCACAAGCTGCATTGATATTGTTTACAACCAAGTTTATTAAAAATGAAAAAAAATATACTGTTATTTTTTTGCCTCCTCCTAACTGGTTTTGTTTTTTGCCAGGGGGACGAGGAACTGAGAAACGAGTGGCATAAAATGCATGAATCAAAACAAAATGCTTTAAAAGAATATAATGACCTGAAGTTCGGCATGTTTATTCATTGGGGTGTTTATTCAAAACTGGGAGGTGTATGGAAAGGAGTAAAAATTGTTCCGGAAAAATTCGGTCCTCAGGCAACCATTGGCGAATGGATTATGCACAGCGCTAAAATACCTCGTAATGAATACTGTTCAGTGGCCAAAACATTTAATCCGGCGCAGTTTGATGCAGACCTGTGGGTGAAACTCGCAAAAGACGCAGGCATGAAATATATCATCGCCATGACAAAGCATCATGATGGCTTTTCGATGTACCATTCTGATGTCAGTGACTATAACGTTTATGACTATACTGAATTCAAACGTGATCCAATAGCCGAAATTTACAAAGCATGCAAAAAGTATGGCTTGCGCCTTGGCCTCTATTATTCTCATTCCATTGACTGGATGGATGGCGGAGATGCTGGCATTGCGCAAGCAAAGATGCTCGACCCGCAACATGATGATGCCGATCAGGGCAATAGCTGGGATCCTTCGCCGGTTTCCTTCGACGATTATTTAGAGCATAAAGCCAAACCACAGGTAAAAGAAATACTTACCAAATTTCCTGACTTGCTGAAGATCTGGTTCGATTATCCCAGCTATATGAACCTGCAGCAGAGCTTTGATTTTTGTAAACTGGGCTACGACTATCAGCCGCAGTGTTTGATAAACAGCCGCGTTGGCAACGATTTGGGTGATGTATTAACTGCTGGCGACAATGAAATACCGAATGACATCAACGGGAACTATTCATTTTGGGAAACTCCGGGAACGCTCAATAACACCTGGGGATATAAAAGTTACGACCATGATTGGAAATCATTGAATGAAATGTTATTCTGGATCGTTGAGATTGCAAGTAAAGGCGGTAATTACCTGCTCAATATCGGGCCGGATGGAAACGGAGCAGTTCCTGAAGCCAGCCAGAAAATATTAAAACAGATCGGTGTGTGGATGAAACAGAATGGTGAAGCGATATATGGAACTACACGATGGACAACGATGAAAGAAGGACCCACGTCTCTGGTAATGAAAGGCACCGGCGAAAGAAGGAAAAAAGGATTCAATACCACTTTTACCCACAAGGATTTTTGGTTTACGGCAAAAGACAAGAATATATATATCATTTCACTGGCATCTTCAACAGGCGATAAGATAAGGGTAAGCTCACTATTCAGTTGTTTTAAGAATATAAAGAGTATCAGCAGATTGGAAGATGGAAAGATCCTGGCTTGGAAAGTCGCCGGGAATAAAGTGGAAATTGTCAACCCCGTTGCCTCTAAAAAAACGTTGCAGGGATTTGTATTGAAGGTTGAATTGAAATGAAATGATATGATATGTTATGTTATACGTGGACCCGGTTAAACGAAAAATACATGCGGTATTTATTTTTATTACTTGTAATAGGCGCCGGTTGCCGTGATGTTCCGCAAAGGATGTTCACTCAGTTGCTGTCGAAAGAATGCGGCGTCAGTTTTGTGAATACTATTCATGAAACGGATTCCTTCAATGTCCTGAAGTTTGAATATATGTATAATGGCGGCGGCCTGGCGGTATGTGACCTAAACGGGGATGGGCTGGTGGATTTATTTTTTGCCGGCAACCAGGTACCCGGTAAACTTTTTCTGAATGAAGGAAAAATGAAATTCAAAGACGTTACAGAACAGGCTGGTGTTGCGGGCCGGCAGGGATGGAAAACAGGTGCAACGATAGCTGATGTGAATGGCGATGGATTGCCGGATATCTATGTTTGTTATTCTGGTATCGGCCCAAAGAAGGAAAGATCGAACCAACTGTTTATAAACGGTGGAATGCGAAACGGCGTTCCTTTTTTTGAAGACAAAGCCCTGGAGTATGGAATAAGCGGCGATGGTTCCAATTCGACACAAGCTGCTTTTTTCGACTATGATCATGACGGTGATCTCGACATGTTCCTGTTGAATCATGGTACCATGTTTTATAATCCATTTGTCAACACCGCGAGGCTGCGCAGCTTGCGTCACCCATTGTTTGGGAATAAACTTTTCCGGAATGACCCCGTGAATGGCAAAATCCATTTTACAGAAGTAAGCGAAGCTGCAGGCATTAAAGGTGGCGGAAATAATTTTGGATTAGGCGTTGCCGTTAGCGATGTCAATAATGACGGGTGGCCTGATGTTTATGTAACTAATGATTACGAGGAACAGGATTTTTTGTACCTCAATAATAAAGATGGAACGTTTAAGGATATTACTAAAGAGTCCATCAGCCACATAACACGGTTTGGAATGGGAGTAGATATAGCCGACTATAATAATGACGGCTTGCAGGATATTGCTGTTATGGACATGAATCCGAAAGATAATTACCGCCAGAAACTGCTGCGGGGAGCTGATGATTATGATAAATATCAGCTATTGGTTTCCAATGGGTATTATCATCAGAATATGAGGAATATGCTGCAGTTGAATGTTGGTATTGAACCAGGCGGTAATCCTGTTTACAGTGAAATTGGTCAATTGGCAGGAATTTCTAACACGGACTGGAGCTGGGCGCCTTTGTTTGCGGATTTTGACAACGATGGCTGGAAGGATCTTTATATTACCAATGGTGTTTGGAAAGATTTGACGGATATGGATTTTATCAAGTATGGAAAGATTGGTATGTCCGGAGTGTTTGACGCAAGCTCGCTCACGAAACTCATAAACAAAATGCCCGCTACCCGGCTTGGCAACTACATGTTCGGGAATAATAAAAACGGTGGATTCATAAATCAGACCGCTAACTGGGGCCTGTTTCAGCCTTCCGTCAGTAGCTCCGTTGCATATGCGGACCTCGATAATGACGGAGATCTCGATTTAATTGTAAATAACCTTGGAGAGCCTTCGGAACTATGGGAAAATCATGCACGCCAGTTACCCGGCGCCGGGCATTATATCGACATAATACTTAAAAGCAAATCTCTAAACACGTTTTGCTTCGGTGCGAAAGTAACAGCAACCACCAGGTCAGGTCTGCAGGTGCAGGAAATGTCTCCAACACGAGGTTACCAGTCTTCAGTTGATTTCAGGTTACATTTCGGATTGGGCAGCGATACTACTATCAAAATAGATATCCAATGGCCGTATGGCGGAACTACAACGCTTCATAATGTAAAAGCTGATGAACGACTGGTGATAAATGAATACGAAAGGCAAAATATAAACGCTATTTCTTCTTCAGCAAGTGCAGGAAAAATTTTTGAAAGTGATACAGAAAACAGCGGACTGGATTTTGTTCAAAGAGAAAATGCATATGTGGATACTAAAACGCAATCTCTTTTACCGTGGCAGATTTCAAGGCAGGGGCCGAAAATGAGCAAGGCCGATGTAAACGGAGATGGATTGGAAGACGTATTTGTCGGGGCGCCTTATGGACAACCCGCCGTGCTTTTTATCCAGGAAAAGAATGGACATTTTGTGCGATCGGTATCCCAACCCTGGATACAGGATTCACTTTCTGAAGATATTGGTTCTTGCTTTTTTGATGCAGACCAGGATGGTGATTATGATCTTTACGTGGTGAGCGGCGGGAGCGAGCCGCATGGTAACGATGGCGAAATGCAAGATCGGCTATACCTCAACGACAGAAATGGCAATTTTAGCAAGGTGCCCGGAGCATTGCCTGTGTTTAGCGGAAGCAGATCCTGCCCGGTTCCTATAGATTATGACAATGATGGAGACCTGGACTTATTTGTGGGAGGATACAGTCAACCGGGGCATTTTCCGGAAGCATCAAAAAGTTACCTGTTAAGAAACGATTCCCAAAAGAGCCGCCTGTTATTTACTGAAATGGAAACCGCCGGGCACGCCTTAGGCACGGTAGGAATGGTAACACAGGCTGTAAGTATTGATATCAATGAAGATGGTTGGGCTGATTTATTAGTTGCGGGAGATTGGATGCCTTTAAAACTTTTTATCAATGAGAAAGGAAAATTTAAAGACGCTTCTATCAGTTATGGATTGGAAAACACGGAAGGACTATGGGAAAAAATACTGCCTGCAGATATTGACGGCGATGGCGACCTGGATTTTGTTGTCGGGGCACTGGCACCCAATACACAGTTGAAAGCAATGGCTGAAGAGCCAATGCGTATATACGTCAATGACTTTGATAAGAACGGCACTTCAGATCCTGTTCTGTGCTACTATTTAGACGGAGAAAATTATCCTTATCCTTCATTAGATGAACTGGCGGGTCAGATACCGGTCGTCCGGAAAAAGTTTTTGCATTATAGAGATTATGCAAACGCGACGGCTGCTGACGTTTTTACGCAGCCGGTACTGGATCGAAGCGCTGTGGTTAAGGTAGTGAAGATGAACAGCATCTTTCTTGTCAACGATGGGCGCGGTAAATTTTCTGTCAGGGATTTGCCATTTGAAGCACAATTTTCAGCTGTATTTGGAATTTTAGCTGATGATTTTGACCGCGACGGAAAGCAGGATTTATTGCTCAGCGGCAATTTTTATCCATTCCGCGTTCAACTTGGACGAGAAGATGCAGGAAACGGATTGTTGCTAAAGGGCAATGGGAAGGGTAATTATTTACCGTTAGTATATCATGACACCGGGCTGCTCATCAATGGAGACGTCAGAGATATGATAATGATCACAGATTCAAAAAAAGAAAAAAAGATTGTTGTCAGCAAAAACTCAAATAGTATGCAATTGATAAAAGTAAAATAAAATATGCTGATCCGCTAAGTATTTGTGTTACCCGAGAAATTTATAAATATGCCAAAAACAGTAGAACCGTCATTTCAACAGGTTTCCCACAATAAAAGTTGCTTCCATGCAAAAATTGATACCGGCAAAAAATTATCCAACGCATGGCATTATCATCCTGAAATCGAATTGATCCTGATAAAAGGATCAAGGGGAACGAGAATTGTGGGCAATTCCGTCGAATTATTCGACAACCATGATCTTGTATTGATTGGAGAAAATACACCTCACGCTTTTCTGCATGATGAAGAGTGCCGGCAATATAGTAGTAGAGAACGACATGCAATGATTATACAGTTTAACGAAAACTTCCTCGGTCATGATTTTCTAAAGTTGCCGGCACTAACTGAAGTGCGGGAGGTCCTGATAAAATCAAGACAGGGTCTGAGTATTACAGAATGGGGAAAACAGGAAGTCATTCCCTTATTTGAAAAGGTATTTAGATCGTCTGCATTCGACGGCATAATTCTGTTGCTTGAAATTCTGAAAAAGATAAGTTCCGCGGCATCGCACAGGGTGTTGGTAAGCAATAAAATTAATCACCGGCTCAACAGTATCCTGGATTATACCTGCCAGAATTATGATGAGCATATCAGTATTGGCGATGTTGCCCGGGTCGCAAATCTGTCGCGAGAATCTTTTTGTAGGTATTTTAAAGCGCAGATCAATAAAACATATATTGAATTTCTGTCGGAGTACAGGATTAACCGCGCCTGCGAAATGATCAGAAATGGTCAAAAATCGATCAAGGAAATTGGATTTTCATGTGGTTTCGACAGCCTTTCAAATTTTTATTATCAATTTAAAAAAATTATTAAAGTAAGTCCCCTGGAGTATAGCCGGATGCATATTTATAGCGCGAAAAATCAAAAAAAGACCTAGGGTTTTCACAAATCACGTCCGCGAAGAATCTTCTATCCGTCCTTTACTCATTCTTTTATCGTTTTATATTTTCACTCCCCAATAAGTAGTTTACCGAATTTATCATCAGGTTATGAAACGCGTCATTTTTCCAGTCTTCCGGATGACCAAGAGAGGTGTAAATAACTTTGTTATTATTCGCAGTTGTATTGGTCCATAATACCGGCTCGGGCAACTGACCTGATATGGAGCCCATCAACAGAACCTGGTCATTGGGAGAACTTAAAGGGCGGTTTTTATACAAGGTACAGGGGCTGCTGAATCCCCCCACCGGAATATTCTTTAATAAAGGATGATTTTCCATTCCTGGAACGATATCGATCTTTATCAGGTCATTTGCTACAGGATAATGCCCCTGGTAATTACCGCCTAATACATCCCGGTCGAATTCAATCCACCGGGAGAGAAAACCTGCTGCGCTTTCTTTGGTCTGCCCTGGGTTTACTTTTTCATTGAGCACGTCGTCATTCGGGCTAAAAGAATGGCTGGCAGTGCGAATGCCAAGAACCGGTTTACCACGCTCCACATATTTTTTAACAAGCTCCATTTTTTGCGGCTCGAGCGCCACCCGGCGTGTAAAGAAAACAGCGAGGTCTGCATCATTCAGTATCTGGAGATTCTCAATATTATTTCTGCCTGGCCCGTCCATAGCCGGTTTGCCAATAGCGAACTCACAGTTCAACCCATGATGAAGCATAAGATCATCGGCAAATTCTGGCAAACGTTGATTAGACCGGTATTCACCTTCAGCGGTTATAAAAGCCACCAGGGGACGCTTATCCTCGCTGAAACGAAATTGCTTTCCACCCAGAAGATCGGTTGATAGTATTGTGGGGCACACATATTTTTCAATGTACTCGACCATAAAGCTGACACCTGTGAAATGATTAACCACAGGATGCATTTTGGAATTATACATGGCATCGGTCATATCGCGCATCAACATCACATTCTTTCCCAGTCTCACCATACTGCGCAAACCGAACGTGCGGCCAATGATGCACATATTCGTGTGCACACCCGTCAGGATAACATTTTTAATTCCTTTCTTGTCAAACAACGCAGCCATCTCGGCACCCGAATCACTGATCGCATCTTTTTCTTCATCTATAAGCAGTCCCTCGATTTCCTTTTTCGAGAACTTTACCAGCTGGCATTTTATTGCGTCGTCGCAGCCTTCGTCGGATTGATCAATCGGCCAAACTGCATCCTTTTCTGAATCAAGAATCGAATTATCTATCCGTTTTTCATATTTTTTACTGCTGTATTTAAGCACTCGTTTGCGGGCGGGGTGACCTTTATAATAATCTATGCAATCGCTTGGTGCATGCACAATCAGCATTCCTTTGCTTCTCGCCGCTGTGATCACTTCATTTAACCTGGGCGTCATTTCAGCAACTCTTGCAGTTGCGCCTTTACACCAATGACGGTTCCACATATCGCAAATGATGATAGCTGTTTCTTTCGGATTCAATTGCTGTATTTCATTCACTATAATAAAGCCTGCAGTGTCAAGAGGCGACTTTATCCTTCTCTCAGTTGAGAAAGCAATTTTATCCATCGGGCTGTCCATTGAAACTTGCGCATACGTGAGAAAAGGAATAAAATGAATTAGTAGGAAATAGGCACTCCGAAAAGCTTTTTTTATCGAAATGTCAAGAGTGAGGCAATATGGATACATACTGAAAACTGGTTTTTAAATTTACAGGCATCGATATGTTCTGGAACAACATGCTGTTTTATTTATGAGAAATAGCCGGTGATTATGCTTTTCATAGGAGCAGCTTTTCCGATCTGTGCTCAAAGGTCTGGCAAAAATCCCTTGTTTTGAGTAGCTGCTATTCCTATATATTATCCAGAACCTGGCGTTTTCCTACAAAAAATAACCACGAGCTGCCTGATTTAGTTTTTTCCCTCACCTATCCTGATTTTCTGTACCGGGTGCAACCCCCAAAGTAATTTTTAAAAATCAAAAGGATTTTCAGGAATTTAGGATGAGAAATTATCTGCCATGAAGAACATGGTTCTACTTATAATTTTTGCATCACACCTAACCTGCCTGCAAGCGCAATTCTTTTCAATTGACAGCCTTAATCAAGCATTGCAAAGAGCAAAAAACGACAATGAAAGGTGTTACACGTTGGGCATCATTACCAATTATTTCACTTTCTCCAATCTCGATTCTGCCCTGGTTTATTCCCGCCAGGCTATCCGGTTAGCACAGAAAATGAAATCCGACGTTTGCTTATCGCATGCCCTTTCAGGTTATGGAGGAGTATTAACCCAGATGGGCAACTATGCCCAGGCAATCTACTTCGAGTTGGAAGGTCTGAAACTCGCAGAAAAAGTTAATGACCCGATTAGCCTTGGATGGCGTTACAGTTCGCTCGTTTCCACATACATAGATGCAGAAGACTATGAGCGCGCACTTTTTTACGGCCGCAAACAGCAGGCGCTTTTGAAATCATATCACATCTCAATGCGTGATAGCGCTCAACAATCTTACTGTTATGGGCTCGAGAACGACGTCGCTATCGGGTTCGCAATGATTTATGATAAGCTCCATCTGCCTGATTCGGCTCTTCATTACATCGGATTTGCTAAGGCGCCGACCGAACATCCTGCCATCTACCTTCTGGGCAATATCTATCTTCAAAGCCAGGAATACGCT
The DNA here is from genome assembly GCA_016786745.1 of Chitinophagaceae bacterium. Classification (GTDB taxonomy): domain Bacteria; phylum Bacteroidota; class Bacteroidia; order Chitinophagales; family Chitinophagaceae; genus Flavitalea. Next base: position 31,248 of record JAEUVS010000149.1, read on the forward strand.
AAGGCGATTGAGAATTATAAAGAGGGATACAAAAAATCCATCGAAAAAGGATACTATGCTGCAGCAATGCAGAACGCAAACGGACTGGCACAGGCGTTCCAACAAACGAAGATGACCGATTCCAGCATTTATTATGCAAAAAAAGTGGTCGAATTAAACAATTTTGCAAAATACCGGCTTTCATTGCTACAAGCGCTCCAATTGCTATCAGACCTGTATATATCAAAAAACAGGAGCGACAGCGCCGTCAAATATTTGCAACTTGCCCTTTCCACGAAAGACAGCCTGTTCAATCACCGGAAAGTTATGCAACTGCAAAGTATGACGTTCAGTGAGCAGTTGAGGCAACGTGATATACAGGAAAAGCAAAGCGCATACAGTAGTAAAATAAGAGGGTACTTTATTACCGGCGGGCTCCTGGCCATGATATTGATTTTAATCAGTGTCGGTCTGCTTGTTTTTTACAAATACCGGCTCAAGCAATTACAAAATCTGCAACTGGTAAAGAGCCGCATCGCTTCAGACCTGCATGATGACATTGGCGCCACACTTACCAACATTAACATCCTGGCCGAATTGAGCAAACAAAACGGTACCAAACCAGCAAACGCTGACACCTATTTAAACAGAATTTCGGAGGAGATAAGTTTAACCAGCCAGGCACTCGACGATATTATCTGGAGCGTCAATGTGCGTAATGATTCGTTAGAAGAAATTGTCTCCCGTATGCGAAAATATGCAGGAGAGCTTTTTGACGCAGGTAAAACAAACTATGCCATTGAATTTGATGAAGAATTAATGTTAGTAAAACTAAACATGGAACAGCGTCGGGATTTGTATCTCGTATTCAAAGAATCTGTCAACAACATTCACAAACATGCCGCCGCCGGAAACGTGGCCATTAGTATTACGAAAGAAAATAAAAGCCTTTTAATGACGGTTCGGGATGATGGAAGGGGATTTAAGATGCAGGAAAACGGACGCAATGGATTAAAGAACATGGAAAGCCGCGTACGTAAGTGGAAAGGATATTTACGGGTGGAAACGGAAGAATACAAGGGCACTACTCTGTATTTAAACTTCCCGGTTGTATAACATCACTCAAAAGGGGGATTAAAGATTACGCTTTTGTATTTACATTTAGCCTTGTGCCAATCAGCTTAATCATATTTGAAGACAATGATCACCTGCGTGAGTCGCTCATATGCCTTTTTGAAAGGGACGTACGTTACAACCTTTTAGGTGGCTACGGCAATTGTAATACAGCGTCGGATATCGTTCGCATACATAAGCCGGACGTGGTGTTAATGGATATTGATATGCCGGGCGCCAGTGGAGTAGAAGGCGTAAAACAGGTAAAAGAAGTGAGGCCGCAAACTGCCGTTGTCATGTACACGGTATTTGAAAATGATGACAAACTGTTCGACTGCCTGTGCGCGGGTGCCAATGGATATCTGCTGAAAAAAACTTCGCCTGCAAGATTGTTTGATGCTATTGAAGAAGTTGTTGAAGGCGGGGCGCCTATGAGTCCGAGTATCGCTCGTAAAGTATTGGATTCTTTTAGTCAAACACGGCAAACACGCCAATATCACCTGTCTCAAAGAGAGATCGACGTATTGCAACTACTGGTAAAAGGTCATAGCACAAAAATTATAGCATCCATGCTCTTCCTGTCTTTTGAAACTGTGCGAACCCACCTGAAGAACATTTACAACAAACTACATGTAAACTGTGGCAAAGAGGCTATTGCCAAGGTGCTCACTGAACGTATCATTTAACTGCAATTTCACTCAAAAATGGGATTGCTTTTTTCGTTTTGAAAAGTAAGTTTTGTGCGAATTATTTTTTGCACAATGGATAGAAATGCAGGCGTTCTCGTTGCCGGCAGTACTTCGTCAGTAAGTCCGGAAAAAATGAAGTCACGGAAGGCACAGGCAAAATATTTTTTTGTATTCATGGGAGCGTTGTTCTTCGTTGTTACTTTCATTGGTTTTTTTCACAGCTACCGCACTCTCGCATCTGGAACGCTGATCATTCACTGGATTACCCATATACATGCTTCTGCAATGACAGGATGGCTCGTTCTTTATTTCATGCAGGCGTTTTTTGCTGCAACGGGCAATTTGAAAATTCACCGACGGCTGGGCCCGGTATCCGTTGTGTTGAGTATAATAGTTTTCGTATTCATGGGGATAGTTTCCATAAGGTCTATAATTGTTTATCATCCTCCACAGGGCAGTTTTGCTTTCCTTAATTTACTAATTGACTTTTTTGCAATGTTATGCTTCGGGCTATTTGTTACATGGGGTATGTTGTTAAGAAAGAAAAACCCGGCCGCGCATAAACGCCTTTTGACCATTGTTACTGCGATGGTTTTATTGGCAGCGGTGGACAGGAGCAGGTACACTTATTCCCTGCCAACATTGGCATTGGATCCCCCTGCAATCAGTTTTGTCTACCTTGATATTTTATTGGTTCCGATTTTTGTGTACGACCTGATCAAGCTTAAGAAGATTCACAGGTACACGCTCCTGGGTACAGCAATTGTAATTTCTTTACAGATCGTCACATCTATTATCGCCGGATCGGATGGATGGTACAGGTGGTCGTATAAAGTAACTGCCCCTATTATGGAGAAAGTTAAGGAGATAAAGCTCACTGATCGTCAAATTGCTCCTTTGTTAGGTGTTTATGAGAGCGATCTTGGAAAGCTAACCATTGGTCAGAACAGCGACTCGATCTTTGTTCAGTTTAATGATGGGCAAAAACAGCAGCTCGGCGCTGTGTCTGAGTCGGAACTATTTCTTAAAGATGAGATGTTTACGTTTCATTTCACATTAAGTGCGCAAAGAGATGTGGTTGCCGCAGAGTGCAGACAGATCGGACGAATTTATAAAATGAAGAAGGTGCGTGGATACAGGTAGTTGTCTCGCATCAAAGAAGCTCGATACTATTGGTTTATACAATTAAAATATAAATTTCTTTTGAAAGACAGTTGACCTACGTGTCTTTTCATATGCTTGCAGAATGGCAGCCAAAGCAAGCTGTGGATTGTCTTTAAATATAAAATGGCCACAGCCATAAGCAATGATACCTTCTCGGTTAGATGCGCCCTCAGCAAATTTTTTATGACAATCACGCCATCTTGCAGCCATTGCAGAATCAGGAAAATTTTTTTCAGCAACCAGGTCGATAACAGGAATGTTTTCAGGGAACGGATGTTTTCTCATGACGTCGATAGTTCGGGCAAGATTGAGACCAGCATAATAATCTGCCCAATTGTCGGTCGGCTTATTCTTCTCCCAATAATTTTTCCTTAGTGTCATGACGCTGTCCACATAACTGTTCTGAAACCAGCAGGCAAGGTTGGCATCAAAATATACTGCTGCTTTTACAGTTTGCGGGTTCCCTGATGCAAACAGTGTTGCGCAAAAGCCTCCATAAGAATGCGCAACGAGCATCAGGCTGCGATCATAGCCAAGTTTTTTCAATGCAATCTCAAGGTCCCGAACGCCTTCAGGAACACCATGTTTGTCTACGTCATAATTGGAGGTGTCCAATTCACTCTTCCCGTAACCGGCACGATCATACGTTATGAGTGTGGCATGGGTAGCATCTGCGACTGGTTTCATTAACGTATCCCAGACAGATACATCAGCGCCAGCCCCGCCTTCGAAAAGGATAGGCATGCCTGTACCTTTGACTATGCGAAAGTAGAGCCGATATCCTCCAACGTCGACCAGGGTATCGATGGTTTGAGAAACGGCAATATTCAACATTGCAATGCAAAAAACGAACGTGGCAAACATACTCTTTCTCATAGCTGTGAGAGTTTTCGATATCAAGAGATGCAGAAGTGGAAGAACTCCATATCAAATCGGACAAATTCTTTCCATCGCGCTTCCCGATCATCGACTGGCTGTAACCACTCTTTCCCCTTCTTCTTTTTGGGCTTTCTTTTAATATTCCGTAACTTAATTAAGTGGATAACACCTACGATTTTCTATCTCGCAGGCCCCAGGAATTCAGGCAACTTGCCGTAAAGGATATGCTTTTTCTGCATTATACATGTCCGCAGATAGATAAATACCTATACATCTTCAACCATTTTAACCAGATCAGCTTTACACTTTGCGGTGATAAGATTTTTCATCGGGGTACCAAATCATGGATCATGACCGAAAACACCACAATTTTTGCAAAGAAAGGCGCCTGGAAACAGGAGATTGGATCAACAGGATGGGAGATACTTTCCTTTTACATTCCGGATAATTTCCTTCATCGTTTCTTCAAGGAAAACCGGCAACTCTGGCCTTTGAAATCACTTCCAGTACCTTCCGGTGATATGTTCATAGAAATAAAGGTCAATCAAATAACCCGAGCGTTTTTCTACAGCATCCTGCCATACTTTACTCAGCAACCCGCACCTCCCGAAGATCTTCTTGAATTAAAGTTTAAGGAATTGTTGTTTACCATTCTTTCCAATCCTGAGAATGCGGGATTACTTGCATACATCAATAATATGTGCGATAACGCAAAACCTCCAGTTTATGAAGTGATGGAAAACAACTATTATTTCAATTTGTCCATCCCTGAATTTGCACGCTTAACACAACGCAGTGTTACAACATTCAAAAGAGATTTTCACAGGTATTATCGCACCACACCCGGCAAATGGCTCACGCGAAAAAGACTTGAGTATGCAAAGCTTCTGTTGGATACAAGTGAGAAAAACATCAGCGAGATTTCTTTCGACAGCGGATTTGAAAATATGACGCATTTTAGCAAAATATTCAAGCAGCAATATTCCATTTCTCCCAACCAGTACAGAAAAGCAAACCAGGCTCATGTAACAGCCTGATTTTTTTTACCATGGCCTTCCTGGATAATTTTTTGGACGTCTAAACAAACTGTCAGATATTATCCTGCCTATACCTTTAGAGAACAAATTGATAACTCAAGGTGTATGCAAGTAAACTCAATTGACTCTTTAAAATCAAAATTCGCCGGACGCATCATTGTTCCTGCAGATCCTGATTATGAGGACGCACGCAAGGTTCACAACGGAATGATCGATAAGCGGCCCTCATTAATTGCTTACTGCAAAGATGTAAACGATGTAAGGTCCGCTGTAAATTTCGCCAGAGAAAATAATATTGTTCTGGCCGTCAGGTGCGGTGGCCACAACGCTGCAGGTTTTGGCGTGTGTGATAACGGGATGGTTATTGATTTGTCGGCGCTCAAAGCAATACACGTCGATAGTGAAGCAAAGACTGCCAGGGTGGGAGGTGGTTGCCTTCTCAAGGAAGTGGATGCTGCCACTCACGAAGTTGGTATGGCTGTTCCGCTTGGTTTCTTTGGCGGCACGGGAGTGGGCGGATTGGCGCTTGGAGGCGGATTGGGCTATTTAACGAGACAGTATGGACTTACGATCGACAATCTTCTTGAGGCTGACGTGGTGCTGGCGAGCGGAGAATTGGTGAGGGCGTCGGCGACTGAACATTCCGATTTACTTTGGGCACTTAAAGGAGGCGGAGGAAACTTCGGTGTTGTTGTTTCTTTTTTATTCCGGCTAAACCCTGTGCATACCATCTACGGAGGGCTTATGTTGTGGGATTGGGAAGAAAGTGCGGAAATAATGCAGTGGTATGATAAGTTGATGAGTTCTGCTTCCAATGATCTGTATGGTTTTTTCGGGTTGCTTATTGTTCCCCCGGCTGATCCTTTTCCGATTCATTTGCATAATAAAAAAGTTTGTGGAATTGTATGGTGCTACAATGGTGATACGAAATTGGCAGACGAAGTTTTCGCGCCTATCCGGTCATATAAAAAATCTGTTCTTGATTTTGTGGGGCCAATGCCTTTTACCGCGATCCAAACCATGTTCGATGCAATGTATCCGCCCGGATTGCAATGGTATTGGAAGGCGCTTTTTATAAAGGATCTGAATAAAGATTCTATCGACTTATTTATCCGGCACGGCAGCGATATGCCGACTGTTTTGTCCACAATGCACATCTATCCCGTAAATGGCGTTGCGGCGCAGGTGAAAGATGATGATACAGCCTGGAATTTTCGCGATGCACGATATGTTGTTGTTATCTTAGGAATAGATCCGGATCCTTCGGCCAGGGAGTTGATTAAAAACTGGACGAGAGATTACTGGAATGCCTTACAACCGTATTCTCTCGGGGGTGCCTACGTTAATTTCATAATGGACGAAGGATTAGAAAGCGTGAAATCTAATTACGGTAAAAATTATAAACGCCTTTCCGCGGTTAAGGCAAAATATGATCCGGAGAATTTCTTCAGGGTCAACCAGAATATAAATCCAGCTTAATCATTTTTTATGAACAGGAGTAAATTCCTTTCTTTAGCAGCTGGCGCTGCTGCGGGATCCCTTTTGAATTCTTGTACAAGACATATATCGGCACAGGCGCCTTTTCAGTATAGAACTCTAAACAGATCAGTTCCCACTGCAGATGACCTGAAGTCGTACTATGAACGCTTTACGAATTGGGGAAGATGGGGCAAGGACGATAAACTGGGTACGTTAAATTTTATTGATGAAGAAGTTGTCCTGAATGCTAAAAATTCTATTCGCCTTGGAAGGTCGTTTACTCTCGGCAGGCAGATGACATCCGGAAAATTAAGGATGATTTTTTATGACAGGGAAGGAACGAATCTTAAAACCGCACACGATGAAATCACAGTAACTTGTCACGGTTACACGGAAACGCACATTGATGCGTTGTCACATATTTATACGCTTGACGAAAAAGTGTACAACGGTTATTCCCAAACACTTATTAACGAAAAAGGAGCGTCTGTTCACGGGATAGAAAACTGGAAAGATGGAATCGCGACACGCGGAGTGCTTTACGATATCTCAAAATTAAGAGGTGTACCGTTTATACCTATTGATGAGCCAGTCCAGGGTTATGAACTTGAAGACTATGCACGTAAACACAATATCCAGCCGAAGAAGGGAGATGCGACAATTATCCACTGTGGGCGGAATGAATTTTTTCGGTCCAATCCGAACAATCCAAATTGGCTTGGACAGAAGCCCGGGTTAAATCCTTCTGTCCTCGAGTTTTTGCACGCTTATAACTCTGCGCTGCTCGGTTGTGATTTCGATGAAGCGCCCAATCTTAATAATCGCTATCCGACAGCAATTCCCATTCACGCCGTGGCTAACCCTTATATGGGATTGCCGACCCTTTAGAACATTGATCTGGAGGAGTTTTCGAAAATTTGTGATGAGCAGGAGAGATGGGAGTTTTTCCTCATTCTTGCTCCGTTAATCGTGAAAGGGGGAACGGGGTCATTTCTTAATCCTATCGCGATTTTGTAACTTATATATTCGCAAGCCAGTCCTGGGCGGCGCGGCGATTGTCGTCGCATCTCTTCAGCATACAGATTTAAGAATAAAAAATCAGTAGATTTGTGTAGATAAATTTTAAAAACACAGTATTATGCCTATCGTAAAAGTTATTGAAGTGATAGCCTCTTCAGAAAAAGGGATTGAAGATGCATTGCAACAGGCGTTAGCAGAAGCCTCAAAGACTATCCATAATATTGATTCCATTTACGTCAAAGACATTAAAGTGCATGTAAAGGACAATAAGATCACTACTTATGGAGTGATCTGTAAGATCTCTTTCAGGCTTGATGACCAAAGGTGATTCCCCGTAGCACAGCGAGGTATCTGCTGAATTCTACCAACTACATCCGGACTAGTTATGGCAGCAACAAGAAAGTGAGCAAAGAAATCGCTGGTTTGATCCGGTTAAAGGGCAGTTCCATTCAGATAGTTCAACAGGAGCTAAGAAATCATTCTCCGCGCCAAACACTTTGCAGCCCTGGATATTTATTGCAGGCACCAGGAAATTAAAGTGAAGAACCGCTGTGTAGGAGGAGCTTAAGCGCCCGGACGTTCCTGTTTGTGTTTATGCTGACAACATTTAATCAGAAGACGTTCAATCTATCGTTTTGCTTCCTCATTTCTCCCGCTTTTTTAGAAAAAATAAACTCATTGCTATGATGAGTATTGCGCCCGGCACGATCAACGATTGCAAATCAATAGCATCACCCCTGATTTTCCTTTCCACCAATCCCGCCAGCCATGATACTACCAGCGTCGTCAGAATAGCCTCCCATAATATGATCTTCAGTTCTGTGAAGTTTTTTATTCGAAGCCATTCCGGAAGCACGGGCATTATCACTTCAGGATTAGTAAATAGTATAAAAAAACCGAGTGCCATTACAAAGAATACAATAGCCACCAGGAACAGATCGATGGTATGCAGCAACCCAATGATCATTAAAGAGGTGGTAGTATGGTGCAATCCTTCAGAAAAATGCGAAAAGACCATGACGAATTCATAAACGCCAATAATCGTTAGCACAATACCTGCAGCAAACACGAGCCATGCAATAAAGGCAATGATAATTTTCAGAAGACTGGTGATGTTTTTCATAGTTCAATAGTCATTACATCACCTTATTATTTTCTCCGCTCATCTTTGGTGTGCGTTTCAGTGTTTTGAAATCAGGAAGCATGATACGGTCGGTATCATAAAATTTCACAAAACGCCGCCGATTCAATGAGTATGACATGACGTAAGGTTTTTATCAACAGAAAAAAGTTGATACGGACCCTCGTTGCAAGGTGAAGATGAACTTTAATCACGAAATCCAATTTTTACCTGTGACTTACACAAGGTATTGCCAGACGTTTATTTGTGGATACAGATAGCTCGTTGATAAGGTTTAAAAATGGAGCATGATCCTGGTTGCAAATTCTTTGCACGACAATAAAGATAGGCAATATTCTTCCGTGAACTTAAGTGGTTTTCGAAGGTTAAATGCCTGCCGCATTCACTTATAAACATCTTCTCTATTCAAAAATTACCAGGGTACCGGGTGGAGAATTTAGGTTTAGGGGTTACTAATACTTCGTTACCGGTTACTGAGCTCTATTTTTCTGTCAGCTATAAAATGCTGGAGTGTCTCCTGTATCTTCTGATTTGTTTCAGCTAATGTTATTTGTTTGGACGCATATTGATCTTCAATTTCAGATAAATACTCATGCAGCGGTTTACCATCGACCTGCGGCTTGATATTGATAACAGGATAAGCGCTCAGAAGTTTATCCCAGGCATTTCTGACGTTCGACCAGTATTCTTTATTTTTTTCCCAGTATAGCTTACCCTGTAAACATTTGCTGTCATCCACTCTTTTGTATGTATTCATGCCCTTTTCTTCCGCGAGCAAGGTATCAACTCCATTTCTTCGAATGACCTTCTGGTTATCCTGTTCATGTACCCATCCATCAGGTGTAATATAGATGAGGTTACGGCGCTTCAATACATTGTAATCTTTCCTTTTTGTGTATTCACGTCTTGGTAATGGCGCATCAGTGGTGTTCATCCAGAAAGTTTTTCCATCTGTCGACACCCACTCGCTGACTCCCTGGTATCGCGGCGCGTCGCTTACTTCCCACACGGTTTGCGTCCATTTCTTTTTATACTGTGCGGGTTCAACTTTTACCTTTTTCCAGGAGTAGTCTCCATCGTACATTAACAACTCCGGATTTTCATATGACCAGTCTTCGCGCCAGTGTTTTATAATCACTGTATCGTCCATCACCAGCAGATGCTGCAGGGATATTTTCTTGTTGCTTTTTTCGATGGGTATAACTATTTCACGCGCCCAGTTGATTCTTTCCCTGTTGTGATATTCATACTCTTCATCGGGAGCAAACGTTTCAGCATACTTGAACTCCACGTCGAAGCATCCACATAGCAGCTCTATTCTCTTTACATCTTCTTTACTCTGAGCCTGAAGAATCTGAAAGCTCCCGAAAAAAACAATTAATGTTGATAATATTTTCATTGTTTGAAATTTTATTTATGAGGTCGCTTTTTTTACCAGCTTGAATTCAAAGCTCGGATATCCTCGCTCTCCATCGCGGGTAAGGGAAGTGAATTTAATTTTATAGTAGTTACCATTGGCATCTTTCACGATATAGTATCTGTCGGTGCGGATTGCCGGCGCCGTCGACGGGCCGCCACCTGCACGCCAATCGGCCCCGATACTATTTTGCGTACCCACAAAAGTCAATCCGTTTAAGTCGGACTCAACAAAATTTTCAAAATTCAGCACACTGTCCTTTACCATTGCCGTCTGGACGTTCCTGTTGGTAATAATAAAATCCTGGAAGGGATACGGAATTTCCCCGCCACCAAATGATGTAACATTTGAGAAGTAGGTCCATGCAAAATCCCATTTGTCTTTTTCAGGTTCCACTTCTACTTCGCCGTTTTCGAACAGCACATACCTGAAATAATGATCGCCGGACTTCTCGAGTTGAACTTCTGTAAATGTGGTTGCGTTTATGTCGCCGTGTTGAAGCGTGTACCCTCCGTTGCTATTTCTGAGGACCCTTATTTTCTTCCATCCTCTTTCTGGCGCCGGATTGCCCACGCCTGCACCCCTGTTGAGAATATATACCTTATTATCGTCGGCGTTTGATGAAATCTCCGCGATAGCTGTTTTGTTGAGATCGCCATCCGGGTAGTCTATATAGGCAAGTGCATCTGTTGAAAATGCATTGAACGACACTTCTTCTATAAACCCGGCAGTATCGGCAGCGGACACTGCTGTAATATCACTTTTATCAAGCTTCCTGGCCATCATGCCTGTGGAAGAGTTTAGTATAACACGGAATTCTGTTCCTGTATAAAACCCCAGATCCCATCCCGTTCTGTCGATGGACAATTGCTTGTTCTCACTGAGGTCTACGAAAACTTTTTTGCTATAAAACTGTCCTCCGCCCTCAATAACCATTTCGCCCTCAGGAGACACCGGATCGGGTTCCGGGGGACCGGCTTCATCCTTTGAGCACGAAATAAGGAAAAGCGAAAAAATGAGCAGCCAATTTGAATTCATGTATTGTTTCATCGTTTATTATTTGAATTTGTAATTTTTTTATTCCATTCAAAAACAATCCCGGCAAATACCGACGTGCCGTATGCTATGGCGCGTAATGCTCCGTCGCTATGCGCACCGCTTGCGGCAGAGCCTGAATTGATTTGCTTTATATTGAAAAGATTTTTGACGCCTGCATTTACAGTCAGGAACCGGAATATTTTTTTATTAAATGAGATATCCATCCAGTGATAACCTTCGGTTTGTATTAGCTCTATCTTCTGCTGCCCGTTATCCTGCAGAACCTGGTACGACGGAACTTTGCCGGTGTATTTGTACCAGGCATTTGTTGTGAGCCCGATTTTGGAAAACGTGTATGAGACGCCTGTATTGGCCTCCCACGACCATTGAATGGAAGGAAGCGTTTCGTCATTTTCGTAAAGCTGGTTGTACCTTCCCGTATAGGCTGCGCCTGCGTTCAATTGCAGGGCGCCAGTAACAAGTTTGTTGGTAATATTGATTCCCCTGGTTTTGTAATTCGACACGTTGATATAAGTGAACACGTTTGGATCCTGCGCGCTTTGTCCGATGTCAATAAGGTTCCTGATATTATTATAAAATCCACTCAGGGTGGAATTCAACGACACTTTCTTCTTATTCAGTATTGCAATATCAAATGAACCTGTAAAACTGTTCGACATCTCAGCTTTTAAATCCGTATTACCTACAATCTGGTGATTGGCATCGAAGAAATAAAAATAAAGCTCCCTGAGCGATGGCGACCTGAATGCTTTTGCATAGGCGAGCCGGAGTTTAAACCGCGGCGATATATTGAGAAGTGTATTGAAAGATGCAATGGCTGGTGGGGCATCATAAAGTGAATTATGAATGATCCTGACACCCGGTCGTAGTTTTAGCGAGCGTAACACATTTATTTCAGAAGTAAGAAAGAATGCGAAATCATTAATGCGTTGTACGCCTGACTTGATCCTTTCACCGGATCCGGTTTCCACGTTAATATCCACGCCGGGCTGAATAGAAAAAGTGGGAGAGAAGATGTATACCGCGGTGGCTCGGGCAACATAACCATTAAATCGACTCAAGTCCTGCATTCCTGCTCCACGGGCAACCGTTCTGGTTCCGTCTTTTTTGAGAACGGTTGAATAAATTTCTCTTTTGTAATTGGTATATGATAAGGCAGCCTGCGCAGAAAACCTGCTTCCAAATCTATGCGACGATTGCAACTGGTGCATAAAGCGGGTAGTGATATAATCCTGGTCTATCGCCTCGTTTCCTGCAAAGGCACCAGGATTTTTGATCACCTCATCGAGTATATCGAGACGGTAATGAGTGGAGTTATTTTCAGAATGAAAACCGGTAAGAATATTTCCCTGCACCTGTTCTTTCTTATGCCAGTCGAGTTCGCGACCGGAAGATGCTCCTTTCCAGCCGCCGAAAAAGTTTCTGCCGATGCCTCCGTTAAGTTTCCATTTTTTGTGATTCCAGCCGGCTTCTCCATATTGGGAGTGCGTTCCCTGCCGTAGTCCATATTCATCGCCGGCGCTTTCTTCATTTACCCGGACATTTGCGAACAATTCGTCTTTAAAATTCTTCTTTGTGATGATGTTGATTACGCCGGCAAGTGCATCGGCTCCGTAAATAACTGACATGGGCCCTTCGATAATTTCTATACGTTCTATGGAATTAATGTCTATCTGGTTAACATTAATTTCGTTGGAAGTACCCTGTCTACCTGTAACGGGGATGCCATCAATAAGAATTTTTATATTCTGACCTGACATACCCATCATTTCGATGTTTGATCCGCCCGTTGCGAGATCCTGTGAAAAGCGAATATTCAATTCGTTGTTAAGAACATCCTGCAACCGGGTGGCGCCTTGCCGTACGATTCTTTCCCTGCCTATAACCCTGAGCTGGTAAACGGAATTTTTTACCGATTGCGGCGCATACTGACCGGTGACCACTACTTCATCAAGTAGTTGGTGGCGTGTTGAATCGGACTGGGCATGGCAATAATAACCTGCCAATAGCATAGCCTTGGCCAGCAGAAGCCTTGTCATGTAAAAAATGATTAAAATTTCGAGGATGTAAAGATGAAGTAAAGTGCAATGAGATATTTTCCTTATCGGAAATAGAAATTGCGAGATTAGAAAAAAAGAGTTTGAATAACTTTTGCCTGGATTCCCAAAACCTACAATTTCTTTGAGGCGACCGGTCTTTGTCTTTTTCTGTCAATAAGAACAAATTCCCGATCTCGACAATTATTTTCCTATTGCTGACAGAGTAGTTTCAACAACAAAGATTTAATTTATTAGGAAATAGTAAAAAGATGTGTGAATACCGGACACTCTATTATAATGATAAGATAGGTTACGTTATTTATTGTGACGTTTGCTCTCGACTTCAACTTGGTTACGGATGTATCCTGATCAATTTCTATCGTGACGAATTTAATAGCTTCCGTCGCATTATAACTGAAATAATAAGCGACAATGAAGGAATCACATTGTCTGCAACGAAATCTATTTCTATTCCGACTCCCTGCGATCAGATGTGCTTGTTGCTTTCCGGCAGGGAGATTGATATTTTGCACTCCATATTAGAAGAGGTCGATACGAAGCTTTCAGTAAGAGACCTCATTAATTTATTTAAATAGCGGTTCGTTGATAAGAAATACTCAATGGAACAGGGTTTGTGGAAAAAACTATGAGAATTAACCGGCTAAAAAACAGAGAAGAGTTTTTGTTCTATAATCCGCTACGGGGTTTGGGGCGTTTTTCAAACAAATTAAAACTCCTGTAGAAAATAATTATAGCGGTAACTATATAAATGATATATAGTACTGATAATAGTGATGCAACTACAAAATAATATTGCAGGCAGAGTACCAAAAGGATAATCCTTAAATACTGGTTCATCGTAAAATCCTCAAGAAAACAAATGCTGTTCATTAAGACGACCAGGCCGAATGCGCATAGGGCAAAGTAAACAGCATCCTGGTAATGAAGGTGAACAGGCGTAAGCGTCGCAAGGGTTATGATCTCAGGAAGAAGTATGATCAAATAAAAGAGTAGGTAATCTGCCAAACGTTTGTGAAGCGAAACAGGCGCACCACGATAAGGAAGCATATAATTTTCTTCAAACGATCTTATCCGATGAATAATAATGCCGTTGGCCATAATTCCAAGACTGAAAAACAGGTAAGGGAATTGAATGTCGTAAGCCTCAGGAATATTTATTCGGGTGAAAAAATATAGCAGGGAGCAAGTGAAAATCTTTATGGTGATGAAGATAATTTTCTGCTGAGCGGCAATATAGTGAATAAGGACGCCGGGATATCCGAATGACAATCGAGGTCGCCTGGATTCACGATACATTGGTGTTCCCGGGTGCCTCATTTTATAAACAATCCTCAGGGCCGGACCGACACATAGTAGTATCAAATACATCAGGAGGAGAAGTGCAGAAACGTAGTAGTGATGATATAGTGCGACACCGACAATTAGAAAACCATACCAACCAACAGGAAAAAATAATATGGTCATTAAAATGATACATGCAATTAGACGATGCAGGAAAGAAGTCCTATTAATAACATACAAAAATGTGTTATCAGGTTTATTCAGGCTTCGGGTTACAAACGACAAACACTTCAGTACATATAATAACCACAGCGCGCATACAAGAATAGATGTTCCGGTGCTTTTCAGCATTCCGGTAATTAAGGAATGGTGATAAAACAACACACCCTGTCCGTCCAGGTGGCCAACTCCCAAAATCGCAACCGTGTAAAACAATATAAAAGCGCCTGTGTTTTCTCTAAAGAAGGGCTCTAAAAAAACCTGTCGAAAAATTTTGATCGTTGAAATCACGATAGTGTAATTGTATGATTGGTTACATGCAGTCTTTTATTTGATAGCGACACCAGGGCATCATGTTCCAGGTGAGAACTAACAAGCAAAAGACTGCCGGACAATTGCATTTCTTTCACGATATCACATATGGACTTAACAGCAACGGTGTCGAGAGTAACCAACGGCTCATCAAGTAATATAATAGGCGGGCTTCCAACAAAAGCCAGCAGAAGTGATAGTTTTTTAAGCGTTCCGCTGGAATAGGTCCCTGTCCTGGAGTCAATAAATTCCCTTATTCCGATTCTGTCGATAAGTTCCTGCGCGTCTTTAACGGGTGTTCCGCGAAGTTTTACATAAAATTCAAGAAGTTCCTGACCGCTTAAAAATGGCGGATATAGCGGTTCAGCATCAGCCCAGGAAATATTTTGCCTGTAGGCCACCGGATGAAGTTTTGAATCCACGTTCCCGAAAGCTATTTGACCATCGAATGGAATAATTCCCGCCACCATCCGGAGAAATGTTGATTTTCCTGATCCGTTTTGTCCCTGTACCCAGTACAAATTGCTGTCGAGATCTAACGTGGGAATATCCAAAATCACCCTGCTGTTGAATTGTTTCCTGACTTTACTAAACTTAAGCATGATGGCTGAAAAATAATATAAAATCTAAGGAAGCAAAGGTCGCATAAGGATAGACGGTCATAGGATTAAGTTGACTGGCTGACAGGGACCCTGGTCATGCAGACATTACGTCTTCTATGTTAATTTGGCTTTGGATCTCCGATTTCCGGAGGATTCCCCGAAGCGAAAGATTATGTTGTGGTTGTGTTGTCGCAGTGAAACTAATTATGAATAAGTATCTTGTTTTAAAATCCTTTTTCAGTAATGCTACTTTTGCAATTCAAAAGCAAGGTGCTCCTAAAAAAACATAATATGAAATGGCTGAATTTTGTTTTGATGTTCTTTTTGTTTGTTGCCGCAACCCATGCACAGAAGATTATGGGATTTACAGATTCCAGCGCTGCAAAACAATTCGCCTGGGAAAAACAATTTTTTGCGCAGATAAAAGCAGCCAACCTGGATGAGTGGATGAAATTTTTAACTTCGCATCCACATCATGTTGGCAGCCCGCATGCCAAAATAAATGCGGAGTACATTGCTAATTTATATAAACAATGGGGTTATCAAGCTGAGATCGAATCTTATTATGTTTTGTTTCCTACCCCTAAAACAAGGTTGCTTGAGCTTTCTGGGAAGAAACCTTTTAGAGCAAAGCTTGAGGAACCTGCTTTGACAGCAGACAAAACATCGGCACAAAAAGCAGAGCAGCTTCCTACTTATAATGCCTTTTCGGCCGACGGCGATGTGACTGCTGAATTGATTTTTGTTAATCGTGGTGTTCCAGCCGACTATGAAGAGTTGCAGCGAAGGGGCATAGACGTAAAAGGAAAGATTGTGATCGCTAAATATGGCGGGTCATGGAGGGGAATTAAACCGAAAGTGGCCGCCGAACATGGCGCCATTGGCTGTATAATCTATTCTGATCCGGCAGATGATGGTTATGCATTGGGCGATTCATACCCGGAAGGAGGTTATCGCCCGAAAGACGGTGTGCAACGTGGTTCAGTCATGGATATGCCGGTTTATACCGGCGATCCGCTAACGCCTGGTGTTGGTGCAACGAAAGACGCAAAGCGGCTGGATAGAGAAAATGCAACGACCCTAATGAAGATTCCTGTTCTGCCAATCTCTTATGAAGATGCATTGCCTTTGTTACGGTCATTAGGTGGTGAAGTAGTTCCTGCCTCCTGGCGCGGGGCATTACCCATTACGTACCATTTTGGGCCGAGCAGAGATAAAGTGCATTTGAAATTAGAGTTCAACTGGGATACAAAACAATTGTACAATGTGATTGCGAAATTGCCCGGAAGCGAATTGCCTGATGAATGGGTGCTTGGGGGTAATCATCATGATGCCTGGGTAAATGGTGCAGAAGACCCTGTCAGCGCAATGGTGGCTCAGATGGAAGAAGCAAGGGCAATAGGCGAATTAGTGAAAAAGGGGTTTCGCCCAAGGCGGACCCTGATTTTCTGTGCATGGGATGGTGAGGAGCCGATGTTGCTGGGTTCAACCGAATGGATGGAGGACCACAAGGAAGAATTGAGGCAAAAAGCGGTAGCATATATTAACACCGACGGGTGTGCCAGGGGATTTATTAATGCGGCCGGTTCACACGTACTGGAACCATTTTTTAATGAGGTAATCGAACAGGTAACAGATCCTCAAACCAACGTTTCAATCAAAGACCGTAAGTATGCAAAGGCTATGGTGGACGCTGATCGTGCCGGCCGCACCAAATTGATGGGAAATAAGTATATGAAAATAGGGGCGCTTGGCGCGGGCTCGGATTATACTCCGTTCTTACAGCATCTGGGAATTGCTTCCATGGATATAAGCTTCGGTGGTGAAAGCAATGGCGGTCAATACCATTCTATTTATGATACTTATGATCATTTTGTTAAGTTCATTGATTCGGGTTTTCAATATGGTGCGGCATTGGCTAAAGTTAAAGGTCTGATGATGCTTCGGTTAGCCAACGCAGAAATATTGCCTGTTGATTTCAACAGCGTTTACAGAACAGTGAATGATTATGTAGCAGAAATAAAAACTTTATTGGAGAATTCAAGAATCGATATTGAGACTGAATCAAAAATGATGAACGAAAAGTTATTTGAGCTTGCAAAAGACCCAAAGAAGAAATATGGACCACCTACGGCTAAAGATGCTGTTCCGTTTCTCGATTTTAGCAGTTTAGAAAATGTGTTGGTCCAACTGAAAAATGCCAGCGAAGAATTTCAGAAACGCTATGGCAAAGCCCCCCAGCTTTCTGCTGATAAGCAAAGCCAGTTGAACACCATTTTATATAAAGCGGAAAGAAGTTTTCTTAGCGAGAAAGGGCTACCAAGAAGGAGTTGGTACAAACACCAGGTTTATGCCCCGGGCTACTATACGGGGTACGGTGTCAAAACATTGCCTGGTATTCGGGAAGGTATTGAAGAACGTAACTGGAAAGAAGCACAGGAGTATATTGAAATTGTGGCAAAAACATTGGAAGCCTACACGAAACAGGTCAATGCAGCAAATGCATTGACCAAATAGATTTCCTTTTTCATTTGCATGGGTCGATTTCATAGCTGGAGGTGAGTGACTTTTTTAAAATCGTTGATCACTCCTAAAAAACTAAAATCCCTTATTGTCCGATCAAATATTACTTATTACAGGTAATGTTTTAAAGCATTACCTTTTTTATTTCTTGCGACACCGACGATCAAACATAGCAAGGTTAAAAAGAGTAGTGATAACATGTTACGATCTTCAAATATTTTCTTTTGCTCCCTATCTTATCACTGAAATCCTTGTTTATCAGTTCTCGATCCCACGAAAGTTGAACTTGCGAAGCTGTCAACAGTAACGAAATAATACTATTCGATAACCTTTTTGCGGGCGCAAGAATTGGCTAAAGAAAGTCCAAAAATGGCTGTTGCTCTTTTTTTCGACCGTATACCTTTACATCGATAACTTATGAAACGAACCGGTCACAAAAATTTGCGGCCGTCAAGCTACGATCCGACTAATCCGAATACAACAAAGTTGATATTGGAAACAGAGCCGGCGCGTTAACACGTATTCCTCAAAGAAAATAACCTTTACCGATTGGAAAATACCATGGACGATTAATAGTAATCAAGAAACTAGAATCTCTGAAACTACCACCTGATTATTCTGCAGGTACAGTCCTTAAACGGGAAACATACCTGCAGGTAATCATGGTTCTAATTTTTCGTCCCACATCGTTCGCATCAGGTAAATGCCGCGCTATAAGTGGGCAATAAACTAATTGTTATCAATGGCACAAACGGAAAATAGCCGATTAAACAATCCTGAACTGAAAAAATCATTGGGGCCACTCATGTTGTGGGGGCTTGGCGTCGGTTACGTGATTTCAGGTATGTACTTTGGCTGGAACCTCGGCTTGGAGAAAGGTGGTACAGGGGGGCTTGCTGTTGCTACTTTTTTCATCATCATTCTTTATGTCTGTTTTACTTTCTCCTATACTGAACTGGCGTGTGCAATTCCAAAAGCGGGTGGTGTATTCGATTATGCAAACCGTGCGTTCGGTAGAAACATAGGATTTATTGCAGGCATTGCACAGATCATCGAGTTTGTTTTTGCTCCTCCCGCGATAGCGTCGGCAATAGGCGCTTATTTTCACATTTTTCTGCCGCAATATTCTGTTGAATCCATTGCCATTTCGGCTTATATACTTTTTACGGCACTGAATGTCTATGGAGTAAAAGCCGCCGCTGTTTTTGAATTGGTAATTACTATCCTTGCTGTATTCGAATTGTTGCTGTTTATTGGAATCGCGTTACCGCATTTTCAGGTTCGGCACATCAGTAGAAATGCGTTTCCAAACGGTTGGATCGGAATTTGGCAGGCCATTCCGTTTGCCATTTGGTTTTTCCTGGGATTGGAAGGAGTGGCTAATGTCGCAGAGGAGACAATCAATCCGCAAAAAAATGTCTTCAAGGGTTTTGGGTCCGCCCTGGTAACTCTCGTGGTACTTTGCATACTTACATTTATTTCGTCGATTGGTGTAGCGGGTTGGGAGGCCGTCGTTTATCCGACAGGAGTTTCCGAACCCTCAGATTCACCGCTGCCTCTTGCTTTATCTTACATAACGGGTTCAGAAGGGTGGATGTATCATTTGCTGGTAACGATAGGACTGATGGGATTGATTGCCTCGTTTCATGGGATAATACTTGCCGCTGGACGTGCAACATATGAATTTGGTCGTGTCGGCTACATTCCTAAATTATTCGGAGGTGTGCACCCGCGATTTAAAACTCCCGCCAATGCGCTTATCGCAAATATGGTAATAGGAATTATTGCGCTGCTCACCGGTAAAACCGGGGAGATCATCATCATGGCCTGTTTTGGTGCTATCACCATTTATATTCTTTCGATGATAGCGGTAATCGTTTTGCGCAAAAAAGAACCCCGTCTTTCGCGTCCTTTCAAAGTTCCGTTATACCCCGGAATTCCGGTCACAGCGTTCGTTCTTTCATTAATCTCATTGGTCGCAATGAGCATGCTGAATACAAAGATCGCTTTGGTTTATTACAGTATCCTGTTAATTACTTACGGGGGTTTCCAAATTTTTATTAACGCAGAAAGCAATGCAAAAAAAGTGGTCAATAAATGACGTTCTCCGGAACCTGTCTGAGAGAAATGTTCAAAAAGTTAAACTTGCTGTTACAGATATAGACGGTGTATTAAGAGGTAAGATAGTTTCTGCCGAAAAATTTTCGTCTGCGGCTGAAAAAGGATTTTCATTTTGTGACGTCATCTTCGGTTGGGACTCTGGTGACATGGCGTACGACAATGGCACCTTCACAGGCTGGCATACAGGATATCCCGACGGTGAGGCTGTTCCCGATCCTGCATCATACAGGACTATTCCATGGGAAAATGATATCCCGTTTCTGCTTCTTGATTTGACCAGTGCAGGTCACGACGGCGTAACGGTATGTCCGCGCACGCTGTTGAAGAAGATAGCTGCACGGGCAGCGGAGGACGGGTACATACCCTATTTTTCCCAGGAATTTGAATGGTTCAATTTTTCCAGCAACAGCAAGGAATTACACGAACAGAACTTCCAAAACCTGAAGCCGTACACCTATGGTATGTTTGGGTACTCAGTAGTTCGTATCTCTCAAAACAGCGCGTTTATCAATGATCTTTTTGACTCGCTTACAAAATTCCGTATACCGGTGGAGGGCATTCACACCGAAACGGGTCCCGGCGTGTATGAAATTGCCACAAGATATTCAGACGTGATCGAAGCGGCGGATTGCGGGGTCTTGCTAAAAAACAGTGTTAAGGAAATCGGGCATCGCCACAATGTCCTTCCCACTTTCATGGCGAAATTCAGTGACAGGCTTCCGGGTTGCAGCGGCCATGTGCATCAAAGTCTTTGGTCGTTGCAGAACGATACAAACCTTTTTGCAGCAGAGAATAGCGGTCAGCGAATAAGTTCCCTTATGGAAAGTTACATCGCCGGCCAGCTCCATTGCCTTCCGTATATTCTGCCGATGTATGCGCCGACGGTGAACAGTTACAAAAGACTCGTTGAGGGTGCATGGGCCCCTACGACCGTCACCTGGGGATATGACAATCGCACTGCGGCACTTCGCGTAATTAATAACGGTAAGGCCTCTACGAGGTTGGAGACTCGAGTCGTGGGAGCGGACAGCAATTCCTATTTAGCGATGGCTGCATGTCTCGCGTCGGGTTTGTATGGCATACGCAATAAGATGAAACTGCAAATTTCTCCCACCAAAGGAAGCGGGTATGCAGACAGATCCAATGGGGTGCTGCCGGGTAATTTATTCGAGGCAACGCACTTGATGAAGACATCGGCGATCGCTAATGAACTTTTCGGTGATGGCTTTGTTGATCATTTTACAAGAACCCGCGATTGGGAATGGCAACAGTATCAAAAGGCAGTAACAGACTGGGAACTCAAACGCTATTTAGAAGTCATTTAATAAAAATTAAGATGCGAATAGATTTCAAAGTAATCCGTCAATATAATTTTCCAACCGTTATCCGCTTTGGCGTAGGGGCGATCAGGGAATTGGGTCCCCACCTGAAAAGTGTTGGATTTTCAAGGCCATTGATCGTTACCGACAACAATGTGGCCAACCTGGAATTTTTCAAAAAGATCGTGAGTGAACTCCGGGGGATGCGGATATCAGTGGAAGTATTTTCATCAATCCATAAAAATCCGGTAAAGTCAGATGTTTTAGCCGGAGGTAAATTTTATAGAGGTACGCAAAGAGACTGCATAATCGGGCTTGGCGGAGGAGCGGCAATGGACGTTGCCAGGGCGATAGCGCTGCACATTAATCATCCACGGGATCTTTTTGACTATGATGATTTGATTGGCGGATCAAGCCTCATAACCGGCGAAATCCCTTACTTCATCACGGTTCCCACTACTTGCGGTACAGGAAGCGAAGTGGGACGCAGTGCAATAATCGCGGAAGACATTTCTCACAGGAAAAGAATTTTGTTTGCTCCCAGTCTTCTGGCGAAGATCGTTTTCGCGGACCCGATGCTTACGATGGATGTTCCGCCGTTCATTACTGCCGCCACGGGTATGGATGCGCTGACGCATAACCTGGAAGCTTTTCTTGCCAAAGGTTTTCACCCGATGTGCGAAGGCATTGCGCTGACGGGAATTACGTTGATCACCCAGTCACTGAAGGCAGCAGTCCACCAATCCAATATTGAATCAAGGGCGAAAATGATGATTGCATCATTGATGGGCGGAGTTGCATTTCAAAAGGGACTGGGGGTGGTGCATTCAATGGCTCATCCACTTTCAGCTTTATTCGATACTCATCATGGACTGGCCAAC
>JAEUVS010000155.1 GCA_016786745.1 Chitinophagaceae bacterium
ACGACACGGGTAAGAACCGGAATACCTGGTTGCGCAAATCATTGACGGTATCCCAGTTTGCAATTGCGCAGGTGTTTATTATGGGTGCCATCCTGGTAGGAAAACAAATTACGTTTTCGTTGAATAAGGATCTTGGTTTTAAGAAAGACGCCATTATTTATATGAAGACGAATTACTACGACACGGCGAAAAGCCACAAACTGGTACTCGCGGAAAAACTAAACGCAATTCCCGAAATCAGGATGATCAGTTTCAGTACCAATCCACCATCAAGTTGGGGCACCTGGAGTGGCACAATGAAATACAAAGATGGAAAGGGAGAAATACAGGCGGATGTGCAACAAAAGTTCGGAGACACCAATTATATCCGGCTCTATGGTCTTAAACTCGTTGCAGGCAAGAATTATGAACAGTCGGACACTGTAAAAACTTTTCTCATTAATGAAACCTACGCCCGTTTGCTTGGATTCCGGCAGCCGGAACAGGCGATAGGAAAACAAATAGAATGGGACAATACCAAAAAAACGCTTGTCGCTGGAGTAGTGGCCGACTTCCACCAGAAGTCATTGCACGAGCCTATCAAGCCATTGGTAATTGGCTCCTGGACGGGCGTTCAAAACTGCGTGAATATTGCTTTGCAACCTCAGCAGGCAGGAAGTAATACGTGGAAGATTGCATTGGGTAAAATTGAAAAGGCCTGGAACGAAGTTTATCCTGACGATGTTTTCGAGTATGCTTTTTTTGACCAGGACCTTCGCAAATATTATGAATCTGAGCAGAATATTTCCAGTTTATTGAAATGGGCCACGGGTCTGGCTATTCTAATCAGTTGCCTGGGTTTATTAGGATTAGTTATTTATACTACCACTCAAAGAACAAAGGAAATAGGTGTAAGAAAAGTATTGGGCGCTTCCGTTTCGGATATCGTGGCCATGATCTCCAAAGAGTTCATATTGCTAGTATTGCTTGCTTTTGCAATAGCAACGCCACTTGCCTGGCTGGCTATGCATAAATGGCTGGAGAATTTCGCTTTTCGTACAGAAATAAGCTGGTGGATATTCCTCCTGGGAGGAGTTATAATGATATTTATCGCATTGGTAACTCTCGGATTTCAAACAATCAGGTCGGCAATGGCTAATCCTGTAAAGTCGCTGCGAACAGAATAGTAAAAAATAAAGACATCCAAGCCTGAAAGCAATGCAGCATCAGCATCGCGACAAACACTTCGGTAAACGGGCAACTCGAACCCAGGCCCCATACATTGAAAGTATACTTTCTCGATTGGGGCTAATTATAGTTTTGTTTAGGTAGCAATTTTGAGTCATAATTTATAAGTCGCAAAGTCAAACTACAAAACCCAGACATTCGACAAAGGGGTAATCTTGGCGTATAGATTCCCCACGCTTTTAAGTAAAAGATATTCACTACTCTTTTAATGGTTTACACTTAATATTCAATTGTACCCGCGAAAAAACGCCATTAATAGCCATCGAAAAATTAATTTCAGCCTTCAGCAAATTTCAAATGTGATTCCGAGAACTTATCTATCCGGGAAGCTTTTCCCCATCGCTTATCGTTTTACAATATCTATCAAGTTATCGTTGCCGGCATCATTAATCGCCCAGCAAACCTGCATTCTATGCTGTTTTTTAGTCTTCTCCTCTCCCACAATGACCTGCAGCTTCTGAGGCAACAACTCTCTTCCGAAAAATATTGCCTGATCGAGACAGATACTTCGCGCCTTTTTTATGGGATACTACAAGAAATATTTTTTAATGAATTTATTTCCATTCTGAGCAGCGATGCACTCCAGCACCTTGAGTACCTTGACGTGGATGAATTCAAAACGCTTATCCGATCCCGCTCTCCACATCATGATCTTGTTGTACATGAAGGAAGCCAGGAACTATTCGACTATGTTCTTACTCACCTGGTTGATCCAAATGATTAATTATCCAGAATTCGAACGCAAACGTTTGCGTTCGTCGTAAGAATACGATTGACAAATGTCAAATATCATTGGAAATTTGTTACTGAATCCATCCTATGATTTATAATGTAAAGGCTCTTACTATCGACGAATTAGCGACGTTGTACATCAAAGAAAGCCAGAAGCTTGATACAGCACTGAAAGTAACTTTATCTCACAACAGCGTAATGCTGATAAAGAAAAATCTTGAAATCATCGCCTGCGAATTAAACAGGAAACAGCCCATTGTCAAATCCAAACTGGGTGCCCATCAGGGGAGAAGCAGGTTGCCTGCGAATTATTCCAATTAATTTTATCGTTTCAATCATTTCTCGCTTTCGATTTAATCGAACGCACAAGTATTTCGATGATTATCCACGCGAAAAAATATGCACAGCCGCAAATGACAAAAAGTATGTTATACCCGGCAGAAATATCTCCCAGTTGCTTATAATGCTCAAGCAACCAACCTACGAATAGCGGAAAAAAGGTAGCTCCCAGCGAACCGCTCATACCTCCGATACCGACCACCGTACTTACAGATCGTTTAGGGACCAGGTCAGACACTATAGTAAAAATATTGGTGCTCCAGGCCTGGTGCGCCGCTGCCACCAAGCTGATTATGCCGACGACTACCCAGATATTCGTAGCGTATCGCGCAAAAATGATGGGAACCACCGCAACCGACACAATGGACAATGCCAGCCTTCTCGCATTGACTGCTGTCCATCCTCTCTTAATCAAATACGATGAAAAGTATCCGCCGCCCACACTTCCGATGGTAGTCGCGCTATAAATGATTGCCAGATGCAGGCTTGGCTTTGTTAAATCGAGTTGGAATGCAGATGCAAAATAGGAAGGCAACCAAAAAAGGAAAAACCACCATATCGGATCAGTGAAAACTTTGCCGACGATAAATACCCAGGTTTGAGGCATACCCAGCAGCCGCATCCATCCTATTGATTCGGATGCTGAAGCGGTAACTGCGCTGTCCTGGTGAATATACCTGTATTCTTCGACTGTGACCTTCTTATGCCGCGACGGTTTCTCATAAAGCGCCCACCAGAATATCAACCAAACAAATCCCATCGCACCCGTAATAACGAAAGCTTCCTGCCAACCATAAGCTCCCAGCACCCAGGGCACCAATAATGGAGCCACTACCGCTCCAATGCTGGTACCGGAATTAAAAATTCCCGTGGCCAAAGCACGCTCCTTAGCCGGGAACCATTCCGTGACCGTTTTGACCGCTGCAGGAAAATTTCCGGCTTCGCTCAATCCCAACAGGCCTCTTACCCAACCAAACCCTATGGTGGTTCGCACAACAGCATGTAACACGGCGGCAACACTCCATAGAAGAACGGCAACGCCATATCCTATTTTAGTTCCTATTTTATCAATGAGATTACCGAAAACAACATAGCCAACAGCATAACAAAGTGCAAACGTCATGACTATTCTTCCATAGTCAACTTCCGTCCAGCTAAATTCTTTCTCCAGGTGTGGTTTCAGTAAGCCTATCACCTGTCTATCGATATAATTGATCGTCGTTGCCAAGAAAAGCAATGCACAAATCACCCAGCGATAGTTGCCTGTTTTATTTTTCTCCATGAACTTTGTTGGTATACAGACGTGTGATGATAACTTCCGGCCATACCAGCAAAAATTTTTTTCTGAATATCGTAAACGATTTGCCAGCTAACGTTTCATTTTTCATGTCTGAGAATTCGTTATAAAATAGACAACTAGTTAGCGAATTTTAACTGATCTCCCGCAACAACTAAGAAGGGTCAATTATTTTAGTGAGAATGGAAATTAACTCTAACTTTTCTGTTGGGAAATCACAACCGGTAGAACAAATTTATCAATATCATCTTCAGTTGCCGGAAACGGAGCTTGGGATATGCTCCATCGCTCTGTATGCTCGACGCGGCCCATCGGAGATATTTTGGTAAGCGGCCCCAGCGTTTCAATTTCAAGAAATTCACCGCTCATGTAAATTTCATTATTACAACCAAAGTCGCAGTATGTTGCTGCAGAATCAAAATCAAATGTTTTTACCATCAATTGATTATTCAGCCAGTAGGCCACCCAACCTAAAGAGTTAGCCACGCCAATCTTTTGCTCCGAAACGTGAGCAGGATCGTGAACAGCCTGGATGTATCTTTCACCCCATATCCACCGGGGATCGTTCATTTTTGTAAAGTGCCACAACGCAAGCGGACGCGCAGGCAGCAGGAACACATCTGCCTCACCATATTTTTCCTGGGGAACAATAG
Organism: Chitinophagaceae bacterium; assembly: GCA_016786745.1. Taxonomy (GTDB): domain Bacteria; phylum Bacteroidota; class Bacteroidia; order Chitinophagales; family Chitinophagaceae; genus Flavitalea. The sequence continues at coordinate 4,249 of JAEUVS010000155.1, forward strand.
CACGCCCGTTAGGCGCCATCACAGAAAGCCCCCAGGCAGCAAGCTCAACCTCCCACAAATTATTATTGATAAGACGATGCAGTACAGTTACAGCATTATCGTCGGAAATAGTTACTTCAATTTCTTTAGAGATGCCGGTCGCTTTTTCTTTGGCCTGGATGAAGTGAGCACCGTTTTTTATTTCATGAAACACAATAGCATCGTTATCCGGGGAATAACTTCTTGGCATCGCTTCCGGGGCATGCCATAAACGATGTCCACCGTAAATTCTCCACTCGTCGCCACCGGTTTTGCCAACATCGCCCGACCGGAGATGAAACAAATTTTCGCCGCCAGCAAATCCGTAATACAGAATACGCGGTCCGACACTGGTAGACACAATCAACTCTACATGCCCATTGGTAATCTGAACACAATTCCAACCCTTAAACTCTATTTGCTTAACGCTGACCATTTGAATTATACAAACATTTTATAGCGGAGGAAGTCCGGTACCGAATCCGCCATTTACCCCGACAGCCGTACCAGTAACAAACGACGCATCGTCACCTGCAAGGAAAACAGCTACCCTGCCAACTTCTTCCGGTCTTCCTATCCTGTTCAGGGCATGTAGTTTACCGGCTTCTTCCCTGGCTTTTGCCGGATCAGGTTGAATTTCAAAATATCCGGCAGCCAATCCTGCGTCGATGTAGCCGGGACAAATACAATTCACTCTTATTCCATCACGGCCATGATCAATTGCCATGGCTTTGGTTAATCCAACGATCGCAGCTTTAGTGGCGCAATAACCCGCACACGTTGGTTCAACAAAGTAGGCATTTACAGACGACATGTTGATGATACACCCTTTGGTGGCCTTCAGGTAAGGAAGGAAATATTTGGAACACAAAAATACACCTCCCACATTCACCGTCATTTGCTTCTGCCACTCGTCGAAGGTCATATCTTCAACGGTTTTATTTACCTGTATTGCAGCATTGTTGACCAATACATGTACCGCAGAATATGTATTTATAACAAACCTGGAAAGTTGTTGCACTGATTCAGGATCAGAAACGTCCATTGCAAACGCCGCCGCGTTTCCCTTCATTTTCTTTATCAGAAATACTGTTTCGTTCGCCAGGTCTGTTTTAATATCAGCCACTACCACGTTAGCGCCTTCTTCCGCAAAACACAAAGCGCAGGCCCGGCCAATTCCGAAACCTGCGCCAGTGATAACAACTGTTTTATTTTTCAATTTCATTCATTAAAATTATTCCAGACAAGATAATCATTTACATCATCCCTCGATTATCATTTTCCCGGCCCCATCTCTTTTTATGGTCAAATAATAATCGCCGTTGTCAAGCTTTTTTAGTGTGTAGCCTTTTTTGTTCTGATCGGTTTGTTTGGCAAGCCTGACGCCGTTTAATGTGATAGTTCGCGGAGCAAAGGTTGTTTTTATAAATTCGATTCCATTTTTTGCTGCAACTGAATATTTAATTTGCTTTTCGCTGTAGGATATATCTCTCAAAACATCTTTTGAATACAGGATATGATCCTCATTCGGAGGAGCCCATTCGGGTACTGCGGCCATGGCAGGGTAAAACATTCTCGGGCCCTCGCCGTATGTATCAGAATACCAGTTTGAAATACCCACACTTAGCGGACACTCAAAGGCCATCCCATTCGAGTCGCTGCAGTATGTTACCCAGTTCAGCGATCTATAAGCCTTTTCTTTAAAAGATGAATCATTCGAAATAACCGACCACCTTGAACACTCCGCTCCATAACGTGCAGTTTGATAATCCATCTTGAATATGTATCCATCCTGCTCGCCAACGATATTGGCTCCCCACATGGTACCTGGCTCGCTCGAGTCGCCACGATGCACAAAAAAATCTTCCGTCCATTTGATCAGTTTCGGCACATCCTGTTTCCAATTCGGATTAAATTCGGGATAGTCGAGCATCAATAATGTCATATTGCTTGCACTCAAATTACTTTTGTAGTTATTGGTCTTTACATCCGTGTCGGTATGCCCGTCGGTCCAATATCCTGTTTTCATTGGGTACTCCACGATAAATTTCTGAACAATCCGCGCAGCGCGGCGATATTCAGCCACTTTTCCAATCCCGGCGCTAGCCAGATTATCGAGCAGCAGGTACGAAGACGCCCAGTTGGCTCCATATTCTGCGACCACGTCACCCGTCAACATATTTACCCTGTATGGCCAGGGTGATTTTTCCGCAGTGCCGGGTCTTACTTTCGCTACCAAAGTATTCGCGACGTTAACCGCCGCATCTAAAAATTTCTTTTTACCCGAAAACTGGTACATGCGATAGTAAGTCAAACCGATGTCACCCGCATGATCAACCTGGATTTCGTGAAGCTGAAATCTTTTGGCAGATGTAAAACCACGAAAGAGCGTATCACCTGCATTAGTTGTTGTATACGGAAAATTTGGCCATGAAAAATCTGCCGGGCTCGTTCCATGCTCAAGGGAATAATCCAGGAAATCACTCATAATTTTCATTACTTCTGCATCGCCGGTGTAAGCATAGTATAACCGCGCAGACTCGAACCAGTTAGGTATTTTTTCTCCCACGTCGTTCATCCATGTATCGGGCTCGAGAATACCGTCATGAGGCTTGAAGGCACAATAAAAATAATATTGAGGATAGTTTGAACGGGGCGGCGGTCCGGGACTCATAGGTACCATGGTTTTAATAAAGTTCCAGCGCTTCCTTAAAAAATTGTCGTATGCTTTTGATTGAGGAGTGGTCCATGGAATAATTTTCCCCTGGTCGTCAAGTACCACTTTGTGGGTATTGCGCTGAAATCTTGCAGCCGCGGAATCAAATATTCTCTGTTCCCTGGACGCCTGGCCATAACCCTTCCAGCTCAGAGCTATAAGCATCGGAGCGAGCAAAAATAATCGTAACAACATATAAATAATTTGAAGAATTTAGAAATGGGACAATTAATATCAGAGTACCTTGTATTTGTCGTACACTTCACGTAGAGATTTTCCCTGCAGCAATTCTTTGCGCGAAGAATTTTCGCTCGATACTTTCTCTATCGCCATCTCTATCGCCTGCTGCTCAACGGCCGCGGGCACAACAATGATTCCATCAAAATCAGCATATATCAAATCACCCGCGTTCACCATTACGTCGCCGCACATGATCGGTATATCATAAGCCGTTACAATGCCACGGCCCTTTGAATCCAGCGGGCGAATTCCGGTATAATAAACGGGGAAATTCATTTCGATAATCTTTACGCAATCGCGGACCTGGCTGTCGCAAACACATCCGGCAACTTTTTTCTGCTTTGCAATTGTGGACATCAGTTCACCCCACGGAGCATTGGTGCCACGTTCATCGGTGGAATGCACGGCAACATCTCCTTCCCTGAGTGAGTCGATCGCTTCTATTTCCATTCCGTATGGATCGTCTGCCATAATTTCATTTGTCTCGAGCCACAAAATAGTTCTTGCTCTTCCCACAAACCCGCAGTTATGCATATCCGGAAGCAACGGACGCAGGCGGTGATGCATTGCCTGGTTGCGATACCCCAGTTCATCAAGGATGTCGCAAACCGCAGCTACGTACAAATGCTTTTTAATGAAATCAAATAATTCTGGGTCATTCTTAAACCTGGTGAATGTTTTCATTTTATTCTTCTTTTTCTTCCTAAATCGAAAACACAGTTTGGTGTTTCTTTTCCTCGCCATCCAAATAGCGTCCGCGATAATTTATTCATGACACAGCGGGCACCCCGTATTTTTTTATGATGTCGGTGTTAAATTCGATACCGAGACCCGGTCCCTGCGGCACGTCTACATATCCGTCTTTCATCACAAACGGGTTCACAAGAATTTCTTTTCTGATAGGCGAATCAGTCACTGAAAATTCAAGGAACGGAGCGTTGGGAACTGCCGCGACAAAATGAATTGACGCCGCAACGAGAATGCCGGTTTTAAATGCGTGAGGTATGCACGAAATATTATGATCGTACGCCATTGTTGCGATCTTTTTGGCCTCTGTCAATCCACCGCAGCGCGACATATCCGGCTGGATGAGATCTACGTGAGTCTCTTCTATCAATCTTTTGAACGCACGTCTTCCGCTTTCTTCTTCACCCGTTGCAATGCGCGTAGTGGTTGATGCCGCAAGAATTTTGTATCCTTCCAGATCTTCTGCCGGCAATGGTTCTTCGAGCCAGTAAATGTCGAGGTCTTCCATGGCACGCGCCACCCGTAACGCAGATTTTAATTGGTAACGTTTACCGATGTCTATCATAATTTCATTATTACCGGCGGCCTGCTTCGCAGTTTTGATCAATTTAATGTCTAAGTTGATATCGTAACCGAGTGGTCCCCATCCGAATTTTATTGCAGTATATCCAAGGCCGATGTAACTGTCTACCATTCTTTTTACCTCGTCAGGTGTTTCAGGCATCAAAGCGCTCGCATAGGCACGCGCCTTGCTCTTAAAACTTCCGCCCATTAATTTATGTACAGGTTTGCCGGTGGCCTTACCCATAATATCCCATAGGGCCATATCAATTCCACTCATCACGTGCATCACCGGACCGCTGCGACCATAGTAATACGATTTGAACCACATCTCCTGCCAGATCTGTTCGTAATCAAATGGGTCCATTCCCACAATTACTTCTTTAAGACCGTAACACATGCCGTGCGACATATGCGCGTTTACTACTGCCTGTCCAACAAGCGGAGCGGTATCCACTTCACCGTAGCCGGTGATGCCTTCATCGGTTTCAACAATTATCACAAGGTCGTCCTGTGTGCCATCGGCTGCATCGGAAATTTTTGGAAGTTTTAAAATAACGGACCTGACGTTCGTAATTTTCATATTTGTTATTTATTTTTTATTGGCTCTTTAATTTTATCGCGGTAAAAAAATTCCATAATCGTTTTTTCATAAACACTCACCATCAAAGTGCTTGCAAGAATAATGAAGCCCCCAACTAACATCATCGTGGTAACGCTCTCCTTTAACAACCACACACCGAGCAATGCTATAAAAAACGGTAGCAGGTAGTTGCCCAATATTGCCTGTGTTACGTCCATTCTGTGAAGCACATAAAAATATAGCAACATCGACACGCCATAAACTATTACACTGAGTTCCAGTATGCCGAGCAACGCATCTTTACCGCTATTAATAAACCCGGTGATACTAAATGGCTCCATCCAGATTAGCAGGGGAATGGCAGCTATGGAACCGATTATGGAACTATAAACAAGTATTTCCAGCTCTGTATAATTTTTGCCGATCAGTTTTTTGCACCATGCATTATAAAACCCGCAGCAGGCACATGCCATAAAAAATACAAGATTACCGGCAAAGTACTCACCTTGTTTGAAATCTGATCCTGAAATATCAGAGGTCGAGGTAAGTAGCACCCCTATAATCGCAAGGGCAAAACTTAAAATTCTTACGATGTTCAGTTTTTCGTTTAAAAAGACGGATGCAAAGATGGTTACTATAACAGGTATGGTGAGGGTAATTATTCCGGCATTCGCCGCTAACGTCATTCGTGATCCTACTGTATATAAGTACTGCATGAGGAAAATGCCGATCAGTCCGGGAATAATAAAATCTTTGATGTCGTTCCACCTCCAGCGAAAAGAAACTTTCCGCTTTTTATTTTCAAGTCCGAGTATAGGTAGAAATATAATTGTGCTGATGAGCATTGGCACAAATGCAACAGCAACTTCTCCAAGCCTGTTTCCGATCAGTCTTATAACCGGCACCTGCGTTGCCCACATGAAATTAAAAACAATCACAAGCGACCAGTCTGATACCCGGGATACCTTCATGAAGTTTTATTTATTAATTCCGCCTCCTGTAAATATACCATCGCATATATCATCGCAACCAGTTTATTGTTAACTTGAATGAAACTTCGCTTATGAGACCGGCATTCAAGGCAATCTCAAAAGAAAACTGCCCTTTATTCAGGATCGAGCGCCAGGAAACATTCCAGGAATTCAACTATCCATGGCACTATCATCCTGAGTTCGAACTCACTTTAATACTAAACAGGGCCGGTGTCAGATATGTCGGAAACAACACTGAGAATTATTTCGATCACGATCTCGTACTACTCGGCTCCAATCTGCCCCATACCTGGATACATTACGACGACCAGGAACAGGTTCCCAACGCAATTGTTATTTTCCTTGATCAGCATTTCATAGATTGGCTCAATAACGATCAGTTCCCAAACCTGGTTCAACTTTTTAAGCGCGCCGCACGAGGCATAAAGTTCAGCCGCGAAGTCGCGATTGAAATAAAATCAAAGCTGCCCCAACTTTTCAATGCCAATAATTTAGAACAATGCATTATACTGATGCAAATCTTAAATCAACTGGCTGCTACAAAAGAATTCCACCTGCTTTCGCATGAAGGTTTTACCTATGATCCCAATCCAACCAACAGCGAAAGGATTAACGCCGTTTATGAATATGTCGCCCTTCACTACACGAACAAAATTACTCTCAAAGATGTGGCCCGACATGTGAGTATGAGCGACGCCAATTTTTCAAGGTATTTCAGTAAAACCATGATGAAATCGTTTTTCAGTTTTCTCAATGAATACCGGGTAAACCGCGCCTGCAAACTTCTGATTGAAACGGACCGCCAAATAAACGAAATCTGCTACCAGTCCGGCTTTCAAAGTATTCCCTTCTTTTACCGGCAATTCAAAAAATTTAAAAATTGCCAGCCGAAAACCTATCGTGATAAATATCATCGGGCGTCTGAGTTTTCTTAATCAGTTCTTGTCCCACCACAACGGCGTCGTCACTTTGTCCGGCCCGTTGAGCAAATTCACGGCGGCATCAACCGCTTCTTTGTTTGTTTGCGTTTCAGAAAGAAGGAACGGTATCCTTCTTATCCACTGGGTACTCGTATTGGTTATGTCAGGGTTGTCGGAGTTAGCTACGGGGTATCTCACGAATGCGCGACCTCTCCTGTAGTCTGCCCACGCTTCATAACCATCGGGAAACAATGCCAACCATTTCTGTATACCCAGTTGCACTTTCTGCACAGCAGGATCAGATGACCATTTGACCGGTGCATCGGATACGGGCGGTGAGTTAAGATAGTCATTAGGAGCGACCGGAACATTATTGCTGTTGATATAATTTGTTATCACCGATTCGTCTGTTACTCCCCACTGGAGCATCGAATTTCTGATGCCGGCTTCATATAAGTCTTTGGCGGTTCCACCCATGTTCCAGCCGAGCATCGCTCCTTCGGCCCGCAGAAAATAGGCTTCTGCCGTGCACATTACATTCTGCGGAGTTTCCAGAAATCCTTCTGTGCCACCATACACGGGCGAGGTCCACCTCGGACCAAGGTTAGAGAGGGCACCGGCTTTATTTGGCGCTTCGACCATCTGTTCCGTAGTCAGCCCGTTCCTAAGGCCTTCAAATTCTCCGGTTCCATTAGGATTTTCCTGGCTCGCACCAGCTGGTGAAAAATAAACCGGCATTCTTGGATCCTGGTAACCTTTTAACACCGATTCCATCGTCGCGCTCATCCTGAATTCATCCCAGGCGGTCATATTGGATAAACCATTGTAATCTTTTCCGGTAAGACTCTTTTTCATTAATGCGTCATCGTCAGGACTCGTTTCAAAAACACCATTCGCATACGCAGCTTCAGCTTCAGTTTTTGCCCGGTCGGGATCAACATTGGAAATTCTGATTGCGAGCCTCAACCTGAGTGTGTTGGCGAGCTTTATCCATTTACTGATGTCTCCTCCATAAATCAAATCGAAATTTCCGTAAGAAACAACGCTGCTTGCTTTAAGCGCAGTAACCGAAGAATCAAGTTTCTTAAAAAAATCGTCGTATATCTGGTCCTGCGGATCATAAGGAATCGACTTACCCGGAATACCAGCTTTAAAATATGGGATCGGACCCCAATAGTCAGTCACATGATGAAATCCATAAACCCAAACAATATTGGCAATTGCATATTCCGCCGAACTCGGCTCGGTAAGTGAAAAAATAGTCTGCAATTGCGGTACCATATTGGTATAGACCGGGTCAAAAGCAGAATAGATCCAGTCCATCCGTATCACATTTCGATCCGAAGGAAAATAGGTAGCCGTGCACGCAAAATATTGTGCGTAATGATCCGCAAAGAGATGCTGTGAAATTTCATAATTATCATTGTCGGGCACCGCAGAGTGTTCTGCCTTTGCAAAAATGAAAGGCAATTCAGCAGATGACACTGTTGCTACTGTATTGACATCCTTATTGGCTTCGGAAAAGTTTTTCGTGCATGATGACAGGAAAACCGCGTACGCCAAAATCGAACACCAGGTTTTATTCAGAACAATTTGTGTTTTCATGTTGTTCAGTTAAAGAAATTTAAAAAGTAAGTTGAAGATTTACACCAAGACTGCGGGTAGACGGAATTGCTCCATACTCAACACCCTGCCAGTTCCCATTACCAAGTGTCATATCAGGATCGAACTTCATTTTACGTTTTCCCAGGCCCGGTATGTCCATTTTGGATTTTCCCCTGTAGATAAAAAACAGGTTTCGTCCTACAAGCGACACTCTTGCATTCTGAATAATTTTTGACCTTTTAATAGGAACCTGGTAGCCAAGTGTCATTTCCCGCAAACGAAAATTCGTAGCGTCATATGCGAAGAATTCTCCCGCTCCATAATCTTTACTCGACGCAGTTTGCCAGAAATCCTGGGCGGTAATTTCCTCTCCCACAGCCTGTCCATCGGCATCAACACCACCGAGGTTCCAATTTCCTTCGCGATATGTTTTTGTTACTTCCGGGATTCCGCTGAACGCAAGATTCATTTCTGTTCCTGAAACTACAGTTCCACCAACGCGGCCATCAACCAATGCACGGATAAAGAAATCATTGAAGTTTACTGTATTGGTAAATCCAAATGTTGCTTTGGGATTGTAGTTACCGATGTATTCCTGTTCTTCACTTAATATCGGTTTGCCATCTGCAGCAACTACACGGTTGCCTTTTGCATCGGTCGCCCATTTGAAACCGAGTAATTGTCCATAAGGTTCGCCTTCAATCACAACTGGTGTGGCCGATCGACCAAAGCCACCGCCCAGGTAAAATATTTTCACATCATCACTAAGTGATACGACTTTGTTTTTGTTAAATGCTGCGTTTAGCGAGATATCCCATTGCAGGCGTGATGTATTTACGGGAGAACCACTGAGCACCAATTCGAAACCGGTATTCTGAATATTACCCGCATTGATATACTGATTCGCATATCCTGAAGCAACGGGTAAATCCACCTGCAGAAGCTGGTTGTAGGAATTGCTCTTATAATATGTAGCAGTAAATCCTATGCGGTTATCAACAAACCTGGCCTCTGCACCGAATTCAAGATTCTTTACGATTTCGGGCTTAAGATCAGGAATGGGGAAAGTGAGACCGCGTTGCAGAAAACCACCGCCTGCTCCCTGGTCATAAAAATAAACAGCATTAAGCAGCCCAAACTGACCGCCATTTCCCACCTGTGCATAGTTAGCGCTCACTTTCAGGAAGGAAATTTTACGAGGCAGGTTAAGCATGTCCGATAAAATTGCGGAAACTCCTACCGAAGGATACTGGTATGAAAACGGATCCGGTAATCTTGAATCCCAATCGTTACGCAAACTGGCGTCGAGATACAGCATGTCACGATAAGAGAAGTTTACCTGTCCGAACAACGCATGTGTAAGCACTTTTGAGAAAGACGACCCAACTGACGGTGCGCGGGCGAAGTTCATGCTGAATTTATTTGTTACATTCAAACCGTTTGATGAGGTATTGCTCGAAATAAATCTTGAATCCTGCATGATACCACCTACGTGATATTTAACTGCAAGGTCCGCGGTAATGTTATTGCTGCCTTCAAGAATTACATCGAACCACTTGTCGTATTTCGTAATTGTATTCACCGAAAAATTTCCTCCCCCGGTTTTCGCACTCAGTGTTCCCTGGAACACAGAATTCTCACCATTGTCAACGGTACGGTCGAGATTTCCGCGGGCTGCGATGTTCAGCCAGTCTGTAATTTGAAATTTGGCTGTGAGGAAACCGATAATTCGATTTCTCGCTTCGTTGTTAGATGCACGGTTAACGAGCCAGTAAGGGTTTTGATAGAGCGCAGCGATTGATGCGGGAAATGGTGCAGGAACAGGAATACCGGCGGCATCCAGATTTTCGTAATGACTGGCATCAGCGGTAGGCACACTTCGTGGAATCTGGTATAGTTGAAACGCTGAGCCGCCAGGTCCACCTGTTGGCCGACTTTTTATATCCTGGATGATGTACGTAATTTTTGAATCAGTTGAAAACCGCTTTCCGATTTTGTTACCCACTCTCACATTCACTGTGTGCCGGGTAAGATCGTTTCGTGGCAAGATTCCCTGCACATAATTGTGCGTGTAAGAAACATAGGCCTGTGTTTTTTCGCCTCCACCAGTTATGCCAATCGAGTTATTGGTGCTGATTCCATTTCTGAAAAAATCTTTTATATTATCCGGTTGCGGACTGTACTTCTCTTCTGTTCCATGATAGCTTGTATAGGTAGACCCATCCATCTTAGGTCCCCAACTGTCTCCCGATGTTACATCTATCACACCGCTGTTACCCTGCCCGTACTCATTTTGCACCGCGGGCAAACCAACTACATTTTCACTGACAATACCAGAATTAAGATTTACCGATACTTTATCCTTTGTACCCTGCTTTGTTGTAATTACAATTACACCGTTTCCGGCCTGACTGCCGTATAATGCGGCAGCGGACGGACCACGAAGAACCGTCATTGACGCAATATCGTCGGGGTTGATGTTTGAGGCGCCATCGGAACCCTGCACACCTCCAAAGTCGCTGGAAGGACGACCGTTCGTGGAGTTATTAATCGGTACGCCATCTACTACAATAAGCGCGTTGTTACTTCCCTGGATCGAACGCGTTCCTCTTAATACGATTCTCGATCCGCTACCCGGACCACCCGACCCTTGCGTAACAACCGCGTTTGCAATTTTTCCCTGTAAAGAATTGATAAGGTTGTTGGGATCCCTTGCTTCAACAAGTTCGGCAGGCTTTACTGTTTGTGTTGCATAAACAAGTGTTTTCGCCTGGCGCGAAATGCCAAGAGCTGTTACGATTACACCACCCAGTTCATTTCGATTTTCTGTGAGTGAGATGTTTAACTGTGTTTCGCCCTCGTCAAGAATCTTTTCGATGGGATCAAAGCCGATATTTGAAATAACCAGCGTTTGTTTGCCCGGCGGCAGACTTAATGAAAAATTGCCATCATTGTCCGTAACCGTACCGGTATTGCTTCCTTTCACCTGGACCGAAGCTGCTACAACCGGAGCGTTGTCTGTGGCAGAAGTGATTTTACCGCGAATTGTTCGTACCTGGGCTGACAGAGAGAGACCGCTCAATACGAACGTAAAAAAAAGAATAGCTTTCCATCGTTTCATAATAGTTAGTTTGTGGCCGTTTAGGAAATTAAATCCTGTAGTGCAGGTCTGGTCAAATTTACCTTCCTGAAAAGCGCCTTCGTTATCCTAAAATGGCAAAGGATTACCCTATTTTGCAGATCGCGGTTAGCGATTAAGCACAGAACATGTGGATACAGTGTACAGTTTGTTACAAAATAGGGTAGTGATTTATCTATATAGGATAATCATCCACCCCTGTTCTCCGGTAACTTTATCGATGATCTAACCAAAATTGCTCTCTATGAATCATCCCAAAAACTCGTTTTCCCGTCGCCAGTTTCTGAGCAAAAGCTCTCTTTCGGCCGGCGCCCTGCTTGCTGCAAGTGCACCCGTCTTTAAATCAAACCCTGATACATTGCCCGAAGAAATAGCGGCGAAAGGCATACCCACGCTGACCGGACCACTGGATCCATCTAAGATGGGAGTTACACTCATGCATGAGCATCTGCTGTTTTTCAATGGCGCCGCACCCGACGATCCAGGTTTTCAACCCATTCCTGATGAATTAAGGAACGAATCGGTGGATTTTGTAGTAAAGAATTTAAATGACGCGGCGCGCGTTGGAATCAATACTATCGTTGACGTTGGACCATACAGAACAATTGACTTGTATGAGCAGATAGCGAAGAAAACTCCGGTGAAGATTATTGTCTCCACAGGTTTTTATCGCGAATCCAAAAGACCGCCATGGGCCGTGAATATGACCGATCAAAATAAGATGGTAGACTATATGCTTAAAGAAATACAGCATGGCATCGGGGAAACATCCATCAAAGCAGGTATCATCAAAGTGGCGCAACAGAAATCACCAATGTCGGAATGGGAGAAGAAAGCGTTTACGGCCGCTGCAATTGTTCAGAAGAGAACAGATTGTCACATTGTAACGCATACAGGGAACGCCGTTGAGCAATATGATTTGCTGACTGATAGCGGCGCAGACCCGAAACGAATATTTTTTTCTCATACAGATGTAGGAAGAAAGGGACAGGTGGGCGCACTTATAAAATTATTAAAGGGTGGCTCCTATCTCGAAGTAGACACGTTTGGACAAAGCTTTTATACTGCCGAGTCGCTTCTTGTTTCGTTCATTCGTTCTGTATGCGATGCAGGTTATGCTCATAGGATTTTTATTTCTATAGACAGCAACTGGCATTGGGTAAATGGTGAAAAGAAATTTGAAGGATCAGAAGCGCCTCATCTCGATCCTACCGCCCAGAACAGGACCTTCTCATATATGATAACTGATGCAGTTCCGATGCTTCTCAAAAACGGGTTCAGCCTAAAGGAAATTCAAATGTTCCTTGTAGATAATCCACGGAATTTTTTCAGTAACCGTTCTTAAAAAATTCGGATGAGATTCGATTGTGAAATAAAATTAGCGTCGGTCATTTTATTTTCCCTGGTGATGGACAGTTCTGCTTTTGCCCAGGCAGGTTCAAAAAACGAATCAGCATTGTATCATTTTCAGAATGGAATGGACATGCGCTGGAGCAGTCCGGAAAATCCAAATGGCGCAAAAGGCAATGGCGGTAAGGAAAATAACGGCGCGAAGGGGCGGCCATACTTGACCATGCATCCCGGCGACAATCTCGAAATGCTTAATATCAGAGGGATGGGTATAGTGCATAGAATCTGGATCACTATTACTCAGGAAGCGCAGGAGCCGGAAGCGCTACGGTCATTGTCGCTGAATATGTTTTGGGATGGAAATACGAAGCCTGCAGTATCCGTACCGTTTGGAGATTTTTTTGGCACCGGTCTCGGAAGGAAAACCGTCATGGAAAATGCGCTTTTTGCAAACCCGGAAGGGAAATCATTTAATTGTTTTATTCCAATGCCGTTTCGAACAGGCGCGAAAATTTCCATCACAAACAATTTCAAAAAAGACGTGGATATCTATTACGATGTTGATTATACGCTCACTGATAAATGGGATGCCGATAATTTATATTTTCATGCATACTGGCACCGCGACACCGCTACAATCCTCTCAAAGGATTTTGAGATACTTCCAAAGGTCAGCGGGAAGGGCAGATATCTCGGATCGAATATTGGCGTGAATGGAAATCCTGCATATGAAACCACATGGTTTGGGGAAGGAGAATTTAAATTATACAAGGATGGCGACACGAAATGGCCAACACTGAACGGAACGGGCACAGAAGATTTTATCGGTACCGCATGGGGACAGAAAAAATTCATACATCAATATACCGGGTGCACTGTTGCCGATCCCGACCACAAGCAATGGGCGTTTTATCGCTATCACATTGTTGACCCCATATTTTTCAATACAGATTGTCGCGTAACAATTCAACAGCTTGGTGGCAGTTGGATGCCACAGGCACAACGTTTCCAGGAATCCGGGGTGCCGATGATTCCCGTAACTACCGGCGACGACGCAGAATTTCGCCACGTATATAATCATGATCGTCCATTGAAACTGGATACTACTCAAAAAGAAAATGGATGGACCAACTTTTACCGGTCAGACGATGTTTCGGCCATAGCATATTTTTATCTCGATAAACCTTTCAACGAACTACCACCGCTGCAGCCGCTATCTATACGGATTTACGCGCTGCGGGCGGATCATAAATAATTATAACTGGTAATCGAAAGCAGTCAACTGTTCAGCGCCATCTTTTGTAACAAGAAGTAGATGTTCGAGGCGTATTCCATAGTCGTCGCGGTAGATTGCAGGCTCAAGAGCGATCACCATTCCCGCCTGCAGTTCCATATTATTATAAGGTGTGATGCGTGGTTCCTCGTGATTCATCGTTCCTACTCCATGTCCGCTATGATGCGGGTAATCGTACACATGTTTACGCAGCAACTCGTCTATCTGAAAAGATCTCACGCCAGGTTTTATCGCATCAATTGCACGAAAAAGTCCATCCTTTACTTTCGCAAAATCATTTCGCTGCTGACTGATAATATTTCCAGCAGCAATGGTACCACAGCAATCTCCCCAATAACCATTCAGGCATGGCGTGAGGTCGGCCAATAGAAGTTCATTGTCCAGGATTTTTTTACCAGAAGGAATTCCGCCACCCTGTGCGGTGCGCGGTCCTGAAACAAAATCTGCCATTACAGGAACACGTGTACCTGCAGCCTCGTTAATGCTTCTGCCAACCAACGAAAACAATTCAAGTTCTGTGTGCCCGCTTTTAACATTATTCTTCAGGGTGCGTTGACCGAGATCACACAGTTCAGCGGCGCTTTTAATCATGCTGATTTCGAGCTGATCTTTTACTATACGTTCCATCGCGAGGTCTCGGAAAATATCCACCCATTGCACATTGGGGAAACTACTCTCAATCACATCAGCTGCAAATACAGGCAGAGATCTGCTTTCAATTCCAACTCTGATCTTTGAAATGGAGCCCTTTCCTATAATGGATTTTACCGAAGCGTCGAACTGGTCCGGGAAACTCAATGGTTCACGAAAGGAATATGATTGATATGTATCCACTCTCAGAATGGATGCAGTGACTTCCGGCGGTTGCTCATTATCTGCCAGCAGCAATGTATGGCCCTGTTTCGGCGATATAATCAATAAGGCGGGCAGAACCTGGAATGGAGATTGACCATGTTCGAAATAGAAAAAATAACCGCTATAATAAGTTAACGCCGGCGCGGAACTGATTATACAAAAATCAAGGTTTAGATTAAGTGAAATATCGCACAGGCGATCTATCCGGTTTGTGTAAAAGTTAGCTGTATTTCGGGTTTGCATTTTAAGGCTAATACGTTGTTCTCAATAAAAGGTTTTGGGGTTTCAATTTAAACAGTAGCCGGGTTCGAATTTCTATTAAATTATTATACCATGCAAAAATGTAGCTCCTTTATTCTTTGCGTCGGAAATTATACGTCTTCTCATCGGAATCCCACCAGTGCAGACTTTAAAAATGATCTTGTGCTGAAAAATTGTATCAGTATCATACTCAATAATATCATGGTAAAATACTTGCAATAGTTAATTTGCTACGATGATTCGCCATCCGATAACCTTTCTGATATTAGTACTGCTTCCGGTGCTTCGCTTAACTCCACCACCTGAAAATGAACACATCGTATTTCTTATTTCTGAGGATGAGAACAACTATGATGCTCACAAAACAATTCCTGCCTTTGCAGAAAAAATAAGGAAAGAATCGAATTATGATGTAAGCGTACTGCTTGGAAAAGGCAGTCATGGCGCTTTCAGCTACCCGAAATTCAACAAATTATCGGACGCCGATCTGGTAGTTATTTTTTCAAGACGAGTGGCGCTACCGCACGAACAAATGAATTCGCTTAAATCTTTCCTCGGGAAGGGCAAACCGCTGGTCGGGATCCGTACGGCAAACCACGCCTTTAATGTTCGTGAAAAAATAGAAGAAGGATTCGAAGAATGGCCCGCTTTTCCCGCCGATATCCTGGGATGCGAGAACCGTGGTTATGGCCCAACCGAACCTGGCACCAACGTCAGTGTGCAAAGTGAAGTCGCCAATCACCCGATTGTAAAGAACCTGTCTTCCCATTGGCACAGCAAAGGAAATGTATACCTCGTTGCCCCGCTGATCGATTCTTCGGCCGTGGTTTTGTTAGCGGGCACTGCTGATAACACAACACAACCTATTGCCTGGACAAGGAAAGCAGGAAATAGTAAAATATTTTATACCTCATTGGGGCATCCGTCCGATTTTTCGAACAAAGATTTTCTGATGCTCCTGTCGAATAGCATCCGGTGGGCTTTGTCGAAGGAGAATTAATAAAACCTCTTTAGGTAAAAAATCGATATGAAAATATATTTCTTCGGAATTGTAACCCTGCTCGCCATCACTATTGCATCATGCAGGCATTCTCATTACACCGACCCCCTGACTCCGGAGCAGGCGTTGGAAAGCTTTCAGTTGAACGATAGCTTTACTATAGAGATTTTTGCGACCGAACCTTTCGTTAACGATCCCGTATCGCTGACCTTCGATGATAGGGGAAACGCGTTCGTGGTAGAAATGCCTGATTATCCTTTTCAGTCGAGGCCAGGTAGAGGGAACGGTCAAATTCGTATGCTGGTCGACAACGATAAAGATGGCCGGACCGATGACGCGAAGATCTTTGCAGATAGCCTCTCCGAAGCCACCAGCATCACGCCCTGGGATGGTGGTCTGATTGTTACGGCCGCGCCTGATATTTTTTTCATGAAGGACACGAACGGTGACCACAGAGCAGATATAAAACAGTTAATGTTTACTGGGTTTTTTAAAGGAAACTCTGAAGCCCAGATTACAGCGTTGCTTTTTAACATCGACAACTGGATTTACGCTGCAAATAATGGGCAGAGCGGCTCGGTGTCTTCGCCGAATGCATCGGATAATAAAAAATTGTCGATAACAGGCTCCGACTTCAGATTCGAGGCAAACAGCATGACATTCGAACGTGCTTCCGGATCGGGACAGTTCGGTCAAACAATAGACCGTTGGGGAAATCGTTTCCTGACACAAAATTCCCTTCATATCGAACAGGTAGTAATTGAATCGAAATACCTTAACCGGCATCCATTTATGCCCCCGGTTTCAACTACGCATGCTTTGTCGGATCATCAGGAACTTATGGATCAGGTAACGCCGCCACCATATTGGAGACAGGAGCGAACCAACCGGAGGAATGCCGCATTCAGGGAAAAAAATGTAGACCGGGTTGAGTATGCGGACAAGCATTTTACCGGTGCTGCCGGAGGAATTGTTTACGGTGGCGATGGGTTTTCCGAAACGTACCGGGGAAATTATTTTGTTGGCGATGTGGCAGGAAACCTGGTTCACCGCGATGTGCTTATACCATCGGACTCATCGCCTGTATTTATTGCCGTGAAACCTAAGAACGAGATGAACAGAGAGTTTCTCGCTTCCACGGATCCCTGGTTTCGGCCGGTGAATTTTTGCGTGGGCCCTGATGGTTACCTGTATATCGTTGATATGTATCGGCAACATATCGAAGCGCCATTCGCCATTCCGGAAGATTTGAGAAGAGAAATGAATTTCATGAATGGGTCAGAATTTGGAAGAATCTATCGTGTTAAACCCAAAAACGCCGGGCAAGCGAAACCGCGCACTACGAATTTCACTGCTATGAAAACTGCAGAATTGGTCGATTATCTTTCTCACCCCAATATGCCTTTCCGTTTTCAGGCCCAACGCATTCTTTTCGAAAGGCATGACCGCTCTGCAATTCCTCCGCTTGTAACGCTGGCCGCAGGAAATAACGCAGAAGGAAAAGTGCATGCGCTGTATTCGCTTAAGGGAATGAATGCTCTCACCTTTGATCTCGTCAAACAGGCATTACGTGATAAACATCCTGCAGTCCGCGCGAGTGCTACCCGGCTGGCAGAAGATTTTCCCGAGTCATTTCCACTGCTGGTCGAGCTCACTAACGACTCATCAATCGGTGTTTCATACCAGGCTTGCCTTAGCCTCGGAAATTTTACTTCGAAGCAGCCTTTAGAACCGCTGGCAGAGGTCCTGATAAAAAAAGGTTACGACCGTTGGTTCCGGTTCGCGGTGCTTTCAAGTGAAACAGGTATTTCCAACCAATTTATTGAAGAGTTGCAGAAGAAAGGGTGGTTCAATGGTTCAAATTCAAATGGCTCGCAGGCTTACCTGTCGGATTTTGCAAGGATCACCGTCGTTAAGAATAATAAAAGCGATCTTGAACACTTTTTAAAGATTATAGCTGCGAAAGACTTTCCTGAAAGCTGCCGGACCTCTGTACTTGAAGGGGCTAGCAAAGGACTGAGCGATACCTCTGATTCAGAATATAAGAAGTGGGTTGAAACAATGTTAGAGAAGTTAAAGCCGTAATGCCGTAATGCGAAAGCACGAGTCAAGGCGAATTTTTTTTGAAAGATGCCTCAGGATGGCAGTCATGGCCGGAATAACCATTTCAGGAATAGGCTGCGATGAAAAGAAGCCAGACAATGAGACACCTGTCGACAACAATCCATGTTCCCATTTATCCGGTTTGAGTGAGAGCGATCTCGACGCACGTAAAAAATTTAACTACGCCGATAAGTCGCCCGACAAAAACAAGACCTGTGTCACTTGCAACCTGTATATACCGGGTAAAGAAAATGCGCAATGCGGCTCCTGCATGTTGTTCAAAGGGCCCGTAATGGCCGCCGGTACCTGTATTTACTGGACACCTGCAACATAGGTAACATATGAGTTCCCGATGTAAAATTGTATCAAGAATATACATTATCATACTATAAATATCTTCGTAAGCCATTTAAATTGAGATGGATATGCGTTTATCATTCAATAATTTCCGGGGATCGTGGGCAGGGCTTCCCGTTGCCTGGACATCAGGCGATGAATTCGATGAAAATACTTACAGGGAAGATGTAAGAAGCTGCTGCGAAGTGGGTAGCCCGGGCATATACACCGGCGGCACCACAGGTGAATTTTATGCGGTTGAATTTGATGAATTCAAACGCATTGCAAAGGCTACTGTTGAAGAGGCGCATGCGAAGGGGAAATTCGCGATGATTGGAGTATCGTCTACCTATACTGGTGGAGCGGCAAAGCGCGCAAAGTATGCATTGAAGATCGGGGCTGATGCTATCCAGATAGCATTGCCTTTCTGGATGGAGGTACCGGATACCGAAGTAGTAAACTTTTTCTATGATGTGTCTGCAGCGTCAGATTTCCTTCCCTTATCTATCTATGAAACCAAACGAAGCAAAAAAATTCTGACGGTGGAGCAGCATAAGGCTATAAAGGAAAAATTGTCAAATTACCTGATGGTGAAATCCAATGCCAACACTGTTGGAACAACTGAAGAAGGTTGCGCCGCCATCACAAAATTGGGTATAAACGTATTCGGGGAAGAAAGTACGCTATGGTCCACCCTTGGCCAGCATGGTATGAGCGGATGCTGCAGTGCGTTTGTTTACTATGCGCCGCAGATAGTGATTCCGATGTATAAATTTCTCGAACAAAAAGACTGGGCAGCAGTGTCGTCGTATGGTACGAAGCTGAACAGGATGCTCAAATTCGTTATCAGTGAATTTGCAACACGCGGCTATTACGATTCGGCGCTCGACAGGATAGGCGGTCGGGCCAGCGGCGTTTTGAAAACAAGTATTCACTGCAGAAAGCCATATCCCCACGGTACAGAGGAGGATGTACAGAAATTGAGAAGGTGGCTTGAAGAAAATGTGTACCCATTTATCACAACCTGATGCGATGATAGGAAAAATAGCGCTTGTTTTTCTGTTAACTGTATTGTCGTTTGATGTTGCTATTGGCAATGCTGAAGCCGGAAATTGGGAAGCAGGCTTTTCGCGGCGTGTAATTACTCCGAAGACTCCGGTATGGCTTGCAGGCTATGGTATGAAAAGAACGCCCGACACCACCATTCATGATATCTGGGTCAAAGTGCTTGCACTAAAAGACCGCAATGGAAACCGGTTGGTACTGGTTACCACCGACCACCAGGGAATGTCGAAAACTATTTATGAAAATCTCTACAAAAAAATTCATTCGGAGTTCGGGCTGCAGCGTTCCGATTTCATGCTTACGTTCTCACATAACCATTGCGGCCCGAGACTAACCGACGACCTCGAAGATTACTATCCTAAAGACAGCGCACAAACACGGCTCGTCACTGAATACTCCGGATGGATGCAAACCGAAATCGTGGCGGCTGTTCGCGAAGCACTTTCAAAGTTTCAGCCTGTTCGGCTTTTTGCCGGCGAAGGTGAATGCAGTTTCGCCGTAAACCGGCGCGACAATGTTGAAGCGGAAGTACCAAAAATAAGGGCGGAAGGCAAACCGCTTAAAGGGGTTGTTGATCATTATGTGCCTGTATTGGCTGTAAAATCAATGAATGGCAGCCTGCTTGCCGTTTTATTCGGGTATGCCTGCCATCCCACAACATTGCGTATTAATTCATGGAATGGCGATTATCCCGGCTTTGCGCAGGTAAATCTTGAAAAAAATTATCCAGACGCCAATGCTATGTTTTTTAATGCCTGTGGTGGCGACCAGAATCCGCTTCCACGGCGAACTGTAGAACTTTGCGAGCGTTATGGCAGGATGTTGTCCGATGCTGTAGAGGAAGTTTTACAAAGGCCCATGACCGAACTTGCTCCAAAGCTTCAAACAGCATTCGAGCATGTGGATCTCGACTATGATGTTGTAGTTACACAAAATAACCTCGATTCGTTCCTGCAAAAAGAGAACACAGAAATCGAAGTGCGTTGGGCAAGGCGAATGCTGGAACAGCTAAACAATGGTGCTGTTTTTTCATCAGCCTACTCATATCCTGTGCAGGCAGTGCGCCTCGACAAATTGTTGATCATTGGTATGGGTGGTGAATCAGTTGTTGATTATTCTCTAAAATTCAAAAAGAAATACCCCGGGCTAACCTGGGTTTCGGGATACACTAACGAGATGGCTGCCTACATCCCTTCGCGCAGAGTTTGGGTAGAAGGAGGCTACGAAGGCGGCCCGCACATTAATGAATACGGCCGGCCGGCATGGCGATGGGCCGGAACAGTTGAAGAAAGGATAACAGGCACGGTACAATCCGTTGTGAACGAGGTTAAAAAAAGAAATTACCGCAAAAAAAACAAATGATCAGAAAGCTGAACATATTAGTATGCTTCCTTATCACCAACACATTCTGTTATGGATTTGACGATGGCTGGAAAGCCGGTGTTGCAAAAATCAGGATAACACCGAAACAGCACATGTGGATGGCAGGATATGCATCACGCACCGCCCCATCGAATGGAACCTATGACGATTTATGGGCAAAAGCACTCGTTCTTCGTGATGGTCAGGGCAAGCAGGTAGTTTTGATCACGCTTGATCTTCTCGGTGTTACCAAAGCGGTGTCCGATACCATCAAAAACAAGCTTGGCGTTAGGTTCAATTTATCGAAAGCCGACATCCTGATAAACTCTTCTCATACTCATTCGGGTCCCGTGCTGAAGGATGCGTTGAAAAGTATTTACAATATAGATGAACGTGAAAAAGTGTTCATCAATAATTATACAAATGAATTGATCAGGAAAGTATTTGAAGTAGTTGATAAAGCCTTTCATAACATGAAGCCTGTTTCAATATTTGTTGAAAATGGAATAACAAGATTCCAGGTGAATCGGCGAAATAACAAGGAGGCAGAGCTAACAGCTCAAACCATTTTAAAGGGTCCGAACGATTATTCTGTTCCGGTTATTAAAGTGGAGAATAGAAAGGGTTCGATATTGGCGATAGCGTTCGGTTATGCCTGCCATGCAACAGTATTGAATGAAAACAAATGGTCGGGCGATTATCCCGGATATGCACAAACCGAGCTTGAGAAAAAACACAAGGGTGCCAGTGCATTATTTTTCCAGGGTGCCGGCGGAAATCTTAATCCGCTTCCAAGAAGAACTGTGCAATTGGCAAAGCAGTATGGCAGCGAACTTGCTGCAGCGGTTGAACGTGTGCTGAATGAGAAGATGAAACCCATTTCGGGATCTATAGCAACCGCGTACAACGAAATCAACCTTCAGTTTTCCAACCCGTCCCTCCCCCACTATCCATATCCCGTACAGATATGGAAACTAGGCGAACAGCCTGTAGTTGCATTAGGTGGAGAGCTGCTTGTGGAATATTCTGTAAAGTTAAAACAGCTTCTGACCCGCGAGATTTTTGTGTTAGGTTATTCGAACGATGTGATGGCATATATTCCTTCCGTTACAGTGTTGAAAGAGGGAGGATACGAAGGATCGGGTTCGCAAAAAGTATATGGAATGCCCGCCGATTGGAGCGAGCGCATCGAATCTGATATCATTTCAGAGGTGCTCCGGCTGGCGCGTTCGCTTAACATCCCAGTGCAGAAAAATTAATTATGATATATACAAAAACAGGTGAAGGAATTATAACTGAACGGCCTCTCGGAACAGCAACAGGATCGGTATCGGCGCCGCGATGTGTTTTAGCAAGCGACGGAACGATAGTTTGTACTTTTATCGCTCAATCTATTTTGGGAACTAACGACTTCAAGCCGATGATCACAAGATCGGCTGATGGAGGCAATACGTGGTCGAAGCCTGTTTTCGTTTGGCCAACATACACGGAGGATTTTTCGATATTCGGTTCTATCAGCCGCGCGCCATCAGGAGAGTTTTTATTTTATGGTACGCGGACGCCGATCGACACTCCCGGCGAATCGTTCTGGTGGGATGCCACACAGGGTCTGAAAGCAAATGACCTCGTGTGGGCAAATTCAAACGATGACGGTAAAACATGGTCGGACCTGAAAAAAATACCGATGCCAATCGAAGGAAGTGCAGAGGCGCCTGGTGCCATGTGCGCAACACGTGAAGGTAGATTGGTTTGCTGTTATGCACCTTACAATACTTTCGATCCAAACCTGTCGGTAAAGAGAAATCAGGTGATCTGTTTATGGAGTAGCGATCGTGGAGCTTCATGGAACGATTCTGCAATGATCCGGTTTCCGTTTGCCGATTCCGCCGGCGCAGAAGCCTGGGTGATGGAATTGAAAGACGGCCGGTTGCTGGGCACCACATGGCATGTAAGACCGATGGCTGATGAAGCGAATGCTTATGCCTTGTCGGATGATGCCGGTAAAACCTGGGGGCCAACCCTGTCTACAGGTATAAATGGACAATCAACTGCGCTTGTACCGCTTAACGATGGAAGCGTTGTGTTCCTGTATAATCAAAGAAGAGCAAAAGAAAAAGGAGTCTGGATGGCAATTGCAAAACCGACACTGCGCGATTTTGGAGTACTCTCCAATCAGCGTGTGTGGGCTACTGAAAAGCCTTCTCAAACAGGAATGGTGAATCATGAGAACTGGACCAATTTCGCTTTCGGTGAACCATCGGGCTTGATGATTTCCGATGATGAAATTCTTATTACTGTGTGGGTGGCGAAGAATTCAAAAGGTGTTGTTGAATATGTAAAATACAGTTTGAATGCGTAATGTCCTTAAAGCTTAACCGCTTTGAGCCACGCCCTGGCCATCAGATTCGATCCCGGAATACTCGGGTGCACTCCGTCGTAACACCAATATGATCCCGCAGCTTTCGATACAGCTTTATCAAAAACGGATTGGAACGGAATAAAAATCGCATTAAATTCTGCCGCAAGTTTACGTGCAGCGTCCCTGTAAACATTAAATGCCGGAAACCAACTCTCATTTACTGCCTTTGTACCGGTAATGGCAAACGGCTCGCAGATTATTAATTTCGTTTGTGGCAATGCCTCCACTGTGATATTGAGAAGTTTCGAGTAATCTTCGTAATATTTTTCGGGAGCATCTTTTGAATTACCAGTTATTATATCCCAAAAGTCATTTACACCAATCAAAATACTTAACACATCTGGTTTAATGTTAATGCAATCTTTGTCCCAGCGTTTTATAAGGTCATCAACCTTGTTCCCGCTTATTCCTTTGTTGAATATTTTTATTTTTTTATTGGGATGAGCACGTAATATTTCCGACCCGGCTATAAAAGCATATCCGGATCCGAGGGCATTGGAATCGTTATATTCCAGCGATTCGCGACCGGCGTTGTCAAAATTATAATTGGGAGGCTCCGGACTTCTCCATCCTTCCGTAATAGAATCGCCCTGAAATAGTATCACACTATTTGGTTTTAGAGACAGCGCCTGCTTTTCCGCTTCAGTATCCAAAGAGATAAGAGGTAATGTGCCCATGTAAGATACGATCGCAGAAGCGCTCTTATTCAGAAATTTTCTTCTTTCCATGGTAATTTTTTTACGCCGAATGAACAATGGATTTATATGGTTCGCCTTTGGTAAACCGTTTAATATTGGCTGCTATTTCGCGCCATCTGTAGTCCATCGTTTCTATTGTCGGTTTATGAGGTGTCATGATCACGTTGTCCAACTCGTAAAATGGCTGGCTAGATGGAAGTTTTATTTGCCCCGTCTCGGGATATTGATACCATACATCCAATCCTGCGCCCGCAATATTCCGGTTCAGTAAAGTTTGGTAAAGAGCCTGTTCGTTTACTACTGCAGCCCGTCCGATATTAATAAGGAAGGCCGATGGCTTCATTTGCTTCAATTCTGTCTCACCAATAAGGTTGATTGTATCGCTTGTTGCAGGCACTGCGACAATGACGAAGTCTGCAGAAGGAAGGTATTTCGTCAGGTCATTTAGTCCTGAGACCGTTCCGTGACTGGTGTCTTCCTTTCTCATTTTTTCAGGTGAACGGGTGAGCGCAGTAACCTTCATCTCGAGAAAGTTTCCCCATCGCATGAGTTCCTGGCCGATTTTTCCTAATCCAATAATCAGTAGATTACGATACCTCAGTTCCGGCAGATACGGTACCTGGTGCATCCAATCGCCTTTGCGAAGTAATTTGTCGATCGCAAATAGTTTTCTCTGCAACGCCGTCATTAGCATAAATGCGAGTTCGGCCATGCCGCGTTCGTGTCCGTACACATTACAAAGTGTGCAACCTTTCGGAAGACTGGAAATGTCAACACCATCTACGCCTGCACCGGTGGAGTGAACTAATTTAACGGCGCACAGATGGTCTTTCCTCCACGAACGTTTGAAAACATCTGCAACGAGAACATCAGTCTCGCAGAGAAGATCGGCGATTTCGGCATCACTTTGCTTACCCAGAGGTTTGAGTGTATGCGTAACATCGAGAAAAGGTTTAAACTCATCGATAAAAAGATCGTGTATAACAATCCGAACGGGGGTTTGCGTCATTTTTTTGATAGTGTTAATCGAATAATGATTCTCCCGGAGCCAGATATCTGCTGCATACGTCCCTGTTCAACTCAACACCTAAGCCAGGCGCATCTGACAATAAAACTTTTCCATCACGGAAAAGAGGAACATCGCGCACTACATACTCGCCAATCCATGAGGTTTCAATGAAGTGATATTCAAGACCAATAAAATTTCTGCATGCCACACCGGCGTGTGCTGCTGCAACCGTTGCCAATGCGCCGCCGTTTCCATGGAATGCTACAGGAAGATGATTCAGCTCTGCATAATCTGCGATTCTGCGGATCTCGTGCATTCCGCCGCAGAATAATATATCCGGATGCAGAATGTCGCATGCTTTATGATCTATAAACAGCCGGAACTGTTCGGCGTTGAACATCTCGCCTACACAAATCGGGATGTCGCTTTTCTTCCTTACTTCAGCGCATGAATCGGGATTTGCAATTGGAACTGGATCTTCGAGCCATAGAAGATTAAGGTGCTTGAGCGCTGCTGTAAGGCGCATAGCATCGGGTACATTGTATTGCATATGGCAGTCGGCACATATCTCAAAATCTGCACCCGCAACATTTCTTACCGTTTCAAGCCGTTCTACCACCCGGTTAATTTGTTTTAAACTAAGGGTTCTGTTCCATACATCGTTTACCGCTTCTGTCGCCATGAAATCGATATCGAATTTCATTTGAGAAAATCCGAGGCTCAGTGTTTGCTCTGCCAATTTTTTCCACGCGTCAAGGTTGGTAACATCTTCCGGCGAGCTGCGATCGAGATAAACTCTTGCGTGATCACGGTATTTTCCTCCGAGGAGATTATACGCCGGGGTCTTTAGAATTTTGCCAATGAGATCGCACAATGCAATGTCCACTCCACTGGCAGCCCATATCACCGGCCCCCAGGAAGTGGAAGTTGGCGACGACATGTTATTCGCAATGATATCGCCGGGCATTACGCCCGTTTTTATTTCAGCATGATGCGGTGCCAGTGTACCATACATCATTTCAGAAATAATTGCATTTACAGTGAAGGGGTCCCGGCCGCGAAAATATTCGCGCATATAAGCGATGCCCTGGCGCACTCCCATAAAATCGTCGGCTTCACCTAATCCGTAAACTCCAGAATCGGTATCCACTCTCACAATCACCTTTGCAATTCTCGTTTCACCGCCTCCTACTCCGTGATTGCGTGGCCCCCATAGTCTCAGCATTCGAATATCCGTAATTTTCATATCCAGTTTTATGGTCCTCAGTACCCCGGATTCTGATGCACTTTCGGCTCAAGGCTCAACACAGTATTTGCAATCGGAAATAAAAGCAAATCTGTTTGCCCTGCCCGATCCTGCAATGCGGGAACGAGTTCGAATGCTTTGTCGAACCGTACCAAATCCCACCATCTCTTCCCTTCATACAGCAGTTCAAAAAGTCGCTCTTTTAAAATTGCGGCATCATTCTGTTCCTGGGTACCGTTTGCAAACACATGATCGTTATAATTTGCTCCATAGGCTCTTTGCCGAACGGCATTCATTTCATCGGATGGATCCTGGCCAAGGGCATTCTTTGCTTCAGCTTTCATCAGCAGCACATCTGCGTAGCGATATAAAACAACATCGCTCAAAAATTTGCGCGCTCCGCCCACGTCAACACCCGATCCCTTCAGGCATAAAGTTGTATAAAAGGTGGGATTATTATTGTCATCGTAAGTGAAGATTTCATAGAACGAACCATTTTTTCTGCTATCGTCGGCAGTGAATTGATTCCGAACAAGGTCGGTAATCACCATGCGATCCTGGCCCCCGCTAATCGGAAATATCAGATCTCTCGTCGCATCATCAATATTAGCAGGTACTGAACCAGCAAGTATCCACATAAACCAGAAATAATTATCACTGGCTCCCTCGAGGTCCTGGTAACGAATGGTCATCACAGTCTCTTTGTTTCCCTTGTTTTCATATTTGAACAAATCAGCAAAATTTGGCAGCAATTCAACATCCGCCAGTGCCACTTCGTTGCATGCCGCCAATGCGGTGTTGAAATCTGCATCGCCACCTCCCATTACTTTTCCTGTCCATAAATATACATCTGCCTTAAGGGCGTTGACGCCAGCCTTCGACCAAAAACTTCTGCCCGCTTCGAAATTGTTATCGGGGAATAAAGAGAGTGCGGTTTCAATGTCTTGCTTAATAAGCGCTATTGCCTCTGTTTTTGGCGACCTTTCTTTTTGTGTCACCTCAGCATCTGAGCTTTCAACCGGCTCAGTGCGGATAATGATATCTCCCCATGTTTTCACCATCACAAAATTAATGAATGCACGCATTGCGTGTGCCTGCGCAAGGACTCTGTTTTTAGCATCCTCTGATTTGAAATCGATCTCCGGAACGTATTTAAGTATCAGATTCGCACTATTAATTGTGTTGTAAAAACCAGACCAATCGGGGTGACCTGGATTATCTGCTGTCAACACGTTTCTGAAAAGAATAAGATCGCTCGGGCCGATGGGACCGTTCTGATAAATTTCGCTTCGCTGTTCACCAATCATAAATATTGCCGTGGATGAATTTCTCAGGTTAACATACATACCACTGAGCGCGCCCTTTGCATCGTCTTCCGTTTTCCAGAAAGAAGCAGTGGTAATAACACTCGTTGGATCAACATCTAAATTCTTGGAGCATGAACTGACAACCAACAGACTTAAAGAGATGATTATAATATTTAGCTTTGTCATGATTTCTACTTTTTTTGATTAGAAAGTAACGCTGAGTCCAAGAATTACATTTTTAGGCATCGCGTAACGTCCATCATCCATCCCCCCTTCTTCTGGATTTAAACCCATATACTTCGTAAAGTAGTGAAGGTTGTTTCCGGTGAGATTGAGGCGGAGATTCTGTATTTTCCATTTTTCCATCAGGCGTGAAGGGATATTATAACTCAATGTTACTTCGCGAACGCAAAGGAAATTTCCCGATTCGATGAACTCTGAACTTGCTGCCACTTTTGTACCATTGAAATTGTTTCTCTGAACCCAATGGCCATCGTTATAGTAACGCGGCAATTGAGCAATGTCGCCAGGTTTTCTCCATGAATGATCAATAACCCGCTGGGTCATCGTGTTGTTTCCCGACAGGTTTGCTTCGAAGAATAATCTTGCCCAGTTGAAAATAGAGTGTCCTGTAGTGAAGTCCAAGCGGGCATACAAGCTGAAGTTCTTGAAAGAAACCGTATTTGAGAATCCACCGGTCCATGTAGGAAATCGGTTTCCGACGTATACCTGGTCGCGGCTGTCTATTATACCGTTACCATCTGTGTCCTGCCAATTCACATCACCACCATACTTTGTTTTGTCGGTAAGAGGTATGTACTGGTCTTCGGGTGCCAACGCCGCCTCTTCATCTGTTGAGTAGACGCCAAGGAACTTGCGATCATACATATCACCAATGCGGCCACCTTCCTGCAGTCCTCCTTTCCACACATAACCCTGTTTTCCTCCGTCCCATACAAGAACACCACCTACCCTGTTATTCTCTGTGCCGTTTGGCGGGAGTCTAAGAATCTTTGTTTCGACTTTCGCAACGTTGAATGAAACGTTCCAGGATAACGGAGATGTTGGATTAGTGATCTGCGCATTCAATTCAAGTTCCACACCTTTATTCTCCAGTTGGCCGAGGTTTGTAAGAATGCTGTTGAAACCGGTTGATAGCGGCAAAGGTAAACTGGTGATAAGATTATCAGTTACTCTTCGATAATAGTCGAACAGTAAATTAATTCTTCGCCTGAAAAGCCCGATATCTGCACCGAAATCAACTGTTTTAGATTGTTCCCACTTTAGATCGTTATTAGGCATCACCGTGTTTCTGATCGATGCAATACCACCATACCTTCCTTCCACACTATATACGCCCTGCGACGTAAAGTCTCCGAGACCACTGATGTTACCGTTTAC
>JAEUVS010000157.1 GCA_016786745.1 Chitinophagaceae bacterium
TATTGTTCATCTGCAGCCACACGTTGAAGTTCTTATTGATTCTGAATTCAGCCCCGGCGTTGAGGTCGAACGCGGTTTCTCCTTTAAACGACTCGCCGTTTTTACCACGATATCTTGCTCCATCCCATGTCCACAGGTCAACATTCAGGAACAAATCATTCAAAAGCTGCCATTTTAGATTAGTGCTTAGTTCAATAGGTATCATTCCCCAAGCCCTTTCCTGGCTATGTACATTGAAAATGTTCCAGTTGAAAATTCCTTTCGCGCTGAACTTCTCTCCTACGCGATATTCCGCTTCGGCATGAGTTTGAAGGATGTTCAGCTTGTCTTCATACAAAATGCCAAACGTTTTTCCATCGCCGTTGTCATTAACAAACAATGGCAAGTTTTTATGCTGCTGGTACCCAACTTTTGCGGAATAGCTGAAATGATCGGGAATGGAGCCTTTGAATCCAACATATCCTTCCTGCACTCTCGTGTTAAGTAGTGAATCGGGTCGTGCGAGCCAGGGATTGATGGATGCAAAACGCTGATAAGAACCTTTATTATAATAGCCGATCCAACCCAATTGCAACGTGAAGCGCTGATCGTCGGTGGTGATATCGGCCATAGCGTTCGGCAGCATATGGAAATTGCCGTTATCCCATGAGGGAATGATGCCTGCGTGCAAAAACAGGTTTGGTGTTTTTAACAACACCGTCGGCGAGAGCATGTAGATATTATTATTATCTGTTTTTTTTGTGAGCGCTTCATTTCGGTAGTTTGTGAGGTCGGCCGTAAACCCAAGGTTGAAAGCCGTACTCTTACCAAAGTTTTTCTGCACAGGCAATGTGATCACCGAATTTGCTTCCGATGCATCAGGCTTGTGGTTATCCCTGAACAGGGAAATGCGCGCAGAAGGGTTATAACTCAAACCAAAATCAGTTGGTACTATATTGCGCAGGCTCACACGTCCTTCAACAGTTTGAAACCGCTGCTTCAGCTGATCTTTTGTGTACATGAGCGAATCGGGTCTGAAGCCGTACAGGTAATAATCGTCGCTGGAGAAACCGAGGCCCGCGTTCCACTCGAGATTTTTTGGTGTTTTATAAGTGAGGGTGGCGCCGGCTTTGGTTAAACTGTTCTTCTGAAATTCGAGATCTCCTTTTGATGTATAGTGATCGGCGAAAATGTTGATGAACGTTGATTCACCATCCCCGAAACTAAAGCCTGCTTTTATATATGGCTGGTGTACATTCCCAAAACCAACTTTTATAAAATTACTATAGCCCCAATCCGAAAGTGAATCTGCTTCAAGTGAAACAGGTTTAAGCTCGATCGGCCTGTATTTAAATAATAATTGTTCTGCAGGGATATTGTAAAGAAGCTTGGGAGGCGTGGTGTCTTCTCCAAGCGGTGACGCCTGGAAATTGAGTTTCGATGATTCCCGCAACTCCGGCTTGAACGTTGAAGTTACCTCGATGGTTCTTCGTTTCGTTGAATCCTGCGCAGAAACCACAAAGGTTGTCAGAATTAAAAATGGAGTCAGGAGAAAATATTTCGTGCTCTTAATCATCTATTTGCTTTTATGCTATTCACTTACTTTGCTTTCTGTGGCTTCTTCTTCGGTAACCTGTTTCAATTTCGCTTCTGCTTCCTGCCTGAGGTTTTCGATTTTTGCGTTGTCCACTACGCTTTTATAAGTAGCTTTTGCATTGAAGTAATCTTTCTGCTTAAAATATATATCGCCAAGAAGAATATATGCGTGTGTTACCCACTCTTCGTATGAACCCGATTTCTTGATTACTTCGAAAGCTGCCTTTTCGGCGTCGCTCAGTTTATTTTGTGTAAAGAAGCAATTAGCAATTTCAAAACGCGCTTCGGCGCCGTAAGCCGCTTTGCTCAGGTTGGCCACCGTTCTGTAGTTGGTGATCGCCGTTTCGCAGTCGTTGCTGTTTTGAGCGGCTTTAGCTATTGCCATGTTAGCGAGTATCCTGTCGTCGGTACCGGCGGCTTTTTCAGCAAGAAGATCTTTTGCGTTGGCAACTGCTTCGTCATATTTTTTGAGCTGGAACTGGCTGCGTAACAATCCTCTCATCGCTTCCATGCGCGATTCCTGGTTCGATGCAAAATCTTTCAGCTTTGCAAAATACTTCTCCGCATTTTCATATCTCTTCAGGTCAAAGAAATTGATCCGTGCGGCCTGCAGGAGTGATTTCTCTCCGAACTTATGCGGCACACGATCCGCAAGGGCTTCATAACCTTCTGCCGCTTTCGCGAAATTTTTCTGACTCAGGTAAATTTCACTTTTATAATAATATGCCTCGAGCGCGTATTTTCCGTTGGGATATTTAGAGAGATAGTTCTCAAATTTTTCTGCTGCACCCGGGAAGTTACCATTGTTAAATTGCACTTCGGCTTCCTGGTACGAGAGTTCGTCTTCCTGGCTGCTGCTGATGTCTCTGCCGATCTTCTTCGCGAAGTCCACATACTCACCCGAACGGCCCTCTTCTACATAAATCGTTTTCGCGTTGTCGAGACCGGCCTCAGCTTCCGGGGAATTAGGGAATTTATCGAGAAGCGCTGAATACTGCTTGAGCGCCTCCGCGTTGTTGCCGAGGTTGTAGTAGGCGATGCCGAGCCTCAGATGCGCACGCGGTTTGAGAGATGCGTTAGGATCGTTCACTACATTTTTCAAAAACGGAATCGCTTCCTGGTATTGTTCATTCGCCAGATACGTGCTCGCAATCTCCATATTCGCGTCGGCACGCAATGGCGATGTGGGGAATTTCCTGCTCATCGTGCTCAGCAGATCAATCTTTCTCTTTCCATTGCTAACCCCTTCTATCATCGCTTTCTGGAACGTAGCGTAGTCAGACGCTGGCCATGAATATTCAAGCACCTTGTTATACATACTTTCGGCGCGCCTGTAATCACGATTCATATAATAGCAGTCGGCCGTGCGGATGTATGCGTCCTGCTCCAATGCAGGTGAATTGATTTTGGGCGTCTTTACTATCTCCTCGAAGAAACCTGTTGCCTGGTTGTAGTTTTCTTTTTTCAAAAAGCAATAGCCAAGATTATATTTCACGCTTGTTGGAGACGCATCACCGTTTACCGTTCCACTGCGCAGGTAATCGAAGTAATATCTTATAGCGTCATCTATATTGTTGCTGCGATAAGCCAGCTCACCTTTCCAGAATTGAATAAGTGGAAGCACTGCCTGGTTGTTTGGTGATTTCTCCGCCTGGTCGAGCAATTGTTTTGCCCTGTCCAGTTGTCCATCGTTAATCAATTCCGACGCCCTGCCGTATAGTATTCTTGGATAAACCTGTTTCGCTGTTGGCGAGGGATTTTTCATCTGGCTGATAAGCGTTATGGCATCGTCGTAGTTACTCGTTTTTGCGAGCACGCCAACAAGTAAGTCCTTTGCTTCGGCACTATATTCCGATTGTGGATAGGTTTGAATGAATTTCTGAAACTCGCTGAGCGCTGCATCCTGGTAACCGAGTTCGTAAGAAAGTTTAGCGTAGTTAAACTGTGAAATTTCCTTCTGCTTCTCGTTACTGCTGTTCGCTGAACAAAAAAGAAACGCATTCCTGGCATTTGCTTTCTGATTTGTTTTGAGATACGCGTCTCCTAACAGGTACATAGCGTTCTGGGCGAGCGAATCTTCTTTGCCACCCAGCTGCTTAAATCCGTCAATAGCTTTTTTAAGATTGCCTGTTTGATAGTAGCTGTAAGAAAGTTCATACAATTCCTGCCTGGTCACCTTCTTCGACTTATTCACAAACTCTTCGAGATAGGGAATGGCTTTCGCGTACTGTTGCTTCTGAAAATAGTTGTGACCGATCAATTGACGCATTTCAAGATCGTATACCTGGTTGCCTGTTTTCAGTTTGCTTTCCGCATAAGCCACTGCTTTGTCTTCGTCTTTCTGCGAATATTGTATCGTTGAAATATAATAGGGCACCACCTTGCCGTAGGTTTCATGATTTTCCACGACTCTGAATGCTTCGAGGGCATTACTGTAGTCGCGGTCATAAAACGCGATAAAGCCGTAGTAATAATTTGCGTCGAGATAGTTTGGGTCTTTCGGCATTTGCCTGATAGTGTTCAGCAGGGGCTTGGCCTGTTCAAAACGCTGAACGGTAAAATATGAATAACCCAGGTGAAATTTCATCGCGGCTATTTCGTCGTTCGAAAGATTGGAAATATTTACTTTTTCGAATGCTTCGATGGCTTTTGAAAAATCCTGCTTGCGATAGTAATATTCAGCAAGATGAAAGCTCATCATCTGCACCCGGGCGGCATTGTCTTCGAGGTCAATAAATTCCTGCGCGTTGTATATGGCGCGCTCTTCATTTTGTTTCAGCGCGCATACCGTTGTGTAATATCTCAGGTCCTGGTAGTTGAGTGCATCGTTACTGCGATCGGTTTCACGTGCACGCTGCTGCAGATCTTTAAGAATGGGATAAGCGAGACTGTATTGCTCTTTCTGAAAATATTCTTTTGCCTGGTTGAAAGACGCCCTCGGATCATTGATAAAACGGGTTTGCTGGGCTGATGAGTACAAAGAAAGGCCGATCATCAACAGGATTAAAACGGGCGAGTGCTTCATGGATTAGTATTCATTTTTTGGTCTCTAAGGACGGCTATTGTAAAGATTCTTAATATTTAGTTTTCGACCAAACATCGTTCCAAACACCTGTGGATAAAAAGGATAGGATTAACAATTCATTTTGATAAAGATTACACTTTATTAAATTTGACAAAATTTGTAACATGAAAAAGTTGATGAGTATCGGTTATTCAGATTCGGCTTTCAACATCGCGTTATTTTTACTAAGAGTTGGCGGAGGTTTGTTGATTCTTGTTGCTCACGGCTATGTAAAATTTGAGAAGTTCAGTTCTATTTCGCCCGAGTTTGCAAACTTTCTCGGAATGGGGAGTTCTGTTTCACTGTCACTCTCCATTTTTGCTGAATTAATCTGCGCCGCCCTTGTAATTCTTGGTTTGTTTACAAGACTGGCTTGTATTCCGCTTGTGATTAATATGTCGGTAGCGATTGCCGTAGGCCATCAATATGATGTATTTGGCGCCGGGGAAAAACCTTCGTTGTTTCTTCTCATTTTTCTCACGATATTATTGGTTGGACCAGGAAAATTCAGCGTGGACGGTTTGAAAAATTAATTTCATTCAAATGAGTCTAATTCTCCTCAAAGCCGACACATTCAGAAAAAAAGGTAAGTACAAATTCAGGTACGTTCTTTCCGGGTATATTATGGATCGCACGTACAGGCCGATGGTAACGCTCCGGCTCTGCCAGTGGAGCCGCAACTGGACACTTGGCAAGCCGCTGCATATTTTATTCCGGTTGATGCACAGGTGCGCATGCAGCGGCGCGGGAATTGATTTGCCGTGGAAAACAAAAATTGCCGGGGGCTTTGCCATGACACATGGATGGGGAATAGTGATCAATGGAAATGCAACGATCGGGAAG
>JAEUVS010000003.1 GCA_016786745.1 Chitinophagaceae bacterium
GACGGCGTGGAATGAATATGATAAAAAGTTGTGTCACCCGGCGTCAGAAACACATCGAGCAGGCGCACATATTGATTTTCCAAAACAGGTTTATGCCGCGGCTCTTTACTTACCTGTACCTGGGAGGAGACGGGAAACGATGTTAGTAGGATCAGTGAGACAAATGTCAGTTTAGATATATTTTTCATATATCCAATTTACCGATGTAAAATGAAAAAGGGCTTCAATCTCTTGAAACCCTATTCAGACCGTGGGAGCACACGGGATCGAACCGCGGACCCTCTGCTTGTAAGGCAGATGCTCTAAACCAGCTGAGCTATGCTCCCTTTTTTCATTGGGAGTGCAAAGATAAGAGTTGAATTTCCCTGCCCAAATTTTTTTTCCAATTATCTAAGCCTTACCCCGTTACATCAAGTTTGTAACTCCCGGACGTAATAGTTAAATTTGTACTTCGAAAAAAAGTCTATATGGCTTTCGCAGGAAGCAGCAAACCACTACAATTTGAAGAAACGGACGTCGCCGTAATGAGCGAGGAACCGTATAGTCTTATTGTGTGGAATGATGAGGTGAACACGTTTGAATGGGTAATCGAAACATTGATGGACGTTTGCGGACACAGCAACGTTCAGGCAGAACAATGCGCTTATCTCATCCATTTCAAAGGCAAGTATGCTGTTAAACAGGGAGCCTATGAAGATCTCAAACAAAACTGCGACGACATCACTGAACGCGGTATAGGCGCAACAGTGGAGGTGACCGCCTGACCTCATGCCACTTTTCTCTATTAATAAGGAACTTGTTTTTCCACCGGTTGAATTAGCCGAACCCGATGGCCTGCTGGCCGTGGGCGGCGACCTATCAACCGAACGCCTCCTTCTCGCCTATCAATCAGGTATTTTTCCCTGGTACGAAGGCGAACACATCTTGTGGTGGTGCCCGGATCCGCGTTTTGTACTCTTCCCGGAGAACCTCGTGGTGAGCAAAAGCATGCGGTCCATCTTCAAAAAAAATATTTTCACATTCACTGCCAACCAGGCTTTTGAAGAAGTGATCGGCAACTGTAAAAGAGTTCCGCGAAAAGGGCAGACAAGCACCTGGATCACCGACGAAGTAAAAGCCGCTTACACAGAATTACATAAAAAAGGTTATGCTCACAGTGCCGAAACATGGCACGATGGAAAACTGGTAGGTGGATTGTATGGCGTGCGTCTTGGTAAAGTATTTTTTGGTGAAAGCATGTTCAGCAACGCGAGTAATGCCAGTAAGTTTGCTTTCATTTCTTACGTGCAGAAATTGCAGGCTGAAGGAGTACAGTTGATAGATTGCCAGGTGTACACAGAGCATCTCGAAAGTCTCGGCGCCCAAATGATTCCAAGAAGGAGGTTTTTACAACTACTCGATCAGAATCTCGAGCCGATGTAATGGGGTAACATCGCGCGCCAGGTGTTCCAATCGTGTCTCCACTCTCCTCCCCATATATCAAGTTCATAATTGATCCCTTTACCATAAAGAATTCCAGCCAGCCTTCTCGCTGATTCCGGATCTTCATATTCGCCGCTTCCGGAAAACAAGTGAATGTGATTGCTTCTCCTTATCTGTTCGAGTATTTCGTGATCGGTTAAATTGGGCAGATAGTGCATCGGGCTGTTGAAATATACATCCTCGTCGTAATAACCACGCGTATATTCAGTCAGTTCATACACGCCACTCATAGGTATGCAGCCATCGATAAGATCCGGCCGTTTGAAAAACAGGTTTGCACTATGGAGCGCACCGAACGATGCACCGCAAACGAAAATGGGGGTTTCGGAGCTTGTATCATTTTTTATGAACGGAATTACTTCATCATACACATAATAATTCCATTGTTTATGCATGTATGTTTTGTGAAGTGGATGCGCCTCGTAATTCATCCAGCTGTCGTTGTTGATGCTGTTTATAGAATACACTTTTAGCTTACCGCTATCAATAAACGGCCGCAGGGATTCTATTAAACCAAACCGTTCGTATTCGAGGAAGTCGGCTGCTGCAGTGGGCACCATTAATAATGCGAAGCCATAGTAACCATACACAGCAACCGGCATGTCGCGTTGCAGGCAGGGACTGTACCAGGAAGTAATCCTTCTTTCCATAAAATTTATTGAAACACCAGTTTTTTCTCGGGTCTTTTTTGAACGTACTGGTACACCAGGCCCCTGATGTAGTCGTTTTCGGGATATGGCTGGAGGTATGTTTTCAATTCATCGTATGAGTAAACAGTCGCATCCGACGGAATATATCCCATTCCATAGAAGCGCCCTCTCTCTATGAGTATGCAACTGCTGCCGTCGGCAACATCGGCCCGTTCATCCATTACCGCGAAAGTCGGAAGCGTTTGCTCGAGATAGTCCACGGCTTCGAACACGCGGGCATTGTATGAATCGACGGTATCGTTATTTTCTGTAGAAAGCGAAAATTTGTTGCTGAGACGATTGAGCAACTGCATTCCTTCGTGGATGGTGTTGAATGTATAGTACGCTTTGAGATTGGCTTTTTTCTTTTCGATGGCCAGGCGATGATACCCGTTCTGATCTTCATAGCTATACAAACCAAATACGGGAGTAAAAGATTTTTGACTCGAATTGTAGACGGGCCAGTACTTCCTGATCTCGATATTCTCGAGTATAAATGCCATCAGTTCCGTGCCGCAATTCTGATAAGATATGCTATGGATGTTTCGAAGAAATTCCTGCCGCTGCCTGCCCGTTCCGTTATGGGTAAAATGACTGCACACCCTGTAACGTATGTTGCGTGCCTTGCCGACATAAATCACGCGGCCCTTGTTGTCATGGAAATAATAAACACCAGGCGTGTATGGCAACTGTTCTACCTGTTCTTTTGGAAGGTTGGGAGGCAGACTTTGCTCGCGTGAATTTTTTTTGAGGAATTGAATGATATGCTCATGACCGTTATTCCTGAGCATGTGGTCGAACAGCTTCGCGGTTGCTGTTGCATCGCCTCCTGCCCTGTGCCTGTTTTGAATTTCGATATTGAAATGACGGCACAGGTTGCCCAGGCTGTACGAAGGAAGCATCGGGAACACCTTTCGGGCCAACCGAACCGTACAAAGTTTCTGTGCTACCAGGTCGAATCCGCTGACGGAAAGGTGATGTTTTATGAAAGAGTAGTCGAAATTAACATTATGGGCCACGAAGACTCTTCCTTTTAGTTTTTCATAAATCAGGGGGGCGAGGTCAGCGAACCGGGGTGCGGTTTCGACCATTGCGTGGTTAATACCAGTAAGGGATTGTATGAAATAAGGAATTGATACTGTGGGCCTTAACAGGGTTTCGAATATTTCTGTTACGCGTTGGCCATCGTGCAGAACGATAGCTATTTCTGTGATGTCGTTCGCAGCGGCATACCCTCCGGTGGTCTCAATATCTACGATCGCGTACATGAAGTGGTAAAGTTAAAAATGTCTGCCGTTTTTTTAATTCTCATTTATGTAAAAATACCTTGACTTTGTGTGACCCTTATATTACTTTTGTTTTGAACCTGTTGACATTATTCAGGTTCTTATTAATCCTCCGCATCCTTTCGAAGACTACCACTAAACGTACCCGGGAAAATTGTGCATTGCTGTTACTTCAATCACATAAACTCGTAGGTTATGAAAAAAAGCGATCATCATTTGAACGAAAACGTTCAGACAGCACTATGGGCGGGGGGATTTCTCGGACTCATTATGTTGTTATCATATCTTTATTGGTTCGCATAGGCCTACCAATATAAATTATTTTTGTACCGGTATTTTTGATGCCGGTACATTTTTATTTTTATAAATCTCCCTTCTCCCCTCTCCCCTCTCCCCTCTGCTTCTTATATTTGCGCCCATATGGAGCTCACCAAAAACTATGATCCTGCCTCAGTCGAAACCAAATGGATCACGCACTGGAAAAAACAGGGACATTTCAACAGCGTACCCGATTCCCGCAAACCCTTTACGATAGTTATACCCCCGCCAAACGTTACAGGGGTTCTTCACATGGGTCATACCCTCAATGAAACCGTCCAGGACATTCTCGTGCGCCATGCCCGCATGAACGGATACAACGCCTGCTGGGTTCCCGGCAGCGACCACGCCTCCATCGCCACAGAAGCGAAGGTGGTCGAAATGCTCAAACGAGAGAAGCACATAGATAAATTTCAAATCTCAAGAGAAGAATTTCTCGCGTACGCCTTCCAGTGGAAAGAAAAATACGGTAACATCATCTACAACCAGATCGAACGCCTCGGGTGCAGTGTAGACTGGAACCGCGTGGCTTTCACCATGGACCCGGACTATTATCGCGCGGTAATGAAGGTATTCACGGATTTATATGATAAGGGGCTGATTTACCGCGGCGCGAGAATGATCAACTGGGATCCCATCGCAAAAACAGCGCTGAGCGATGAAGAAGTGGAACACCGCGACATCGCGGGCAAACTATACCATGTAAAATATTTTGTGGTAGACAGTCCCTCGGCAAAGCTGGAAAACCTGGAAAAATTTATTACAATCGCCACTCAGCGGCCGGAAACGATTATGGGCGATACAGCGGTGGCCGTTAATCCAAATGATGAACGTTACAAACCACTTCACGGAAAATTCGCGGTGATACCGTTTGTAAACAGGATAGTTCCGATAATCACCGACGATTATATAGATCCACAATTCGGT
This sequence comes from Chitinophagaceae bacterium, assembly GCA_016786745.1. Taxonomy (GTDB): domain Bacteria; phylum Bacteroidota; class Bacteroidia; order Chitinophagales; family Chitinophagaceae; genus Flavitalea. The sequence goes on from JAEUVS010000003.1 coordinate 4,703, forward strand.
ACAGGGGTATTAAAAGTTACACCCGCACACGATATCAACGACTACAATATCGGTTTGAAACACAACCTCGCCATTATAGATACACTGAATGAAGACGGCACGCTTACGGAAGCAGCCGGACCATTCGCTGGTCTCGAACGTTTCGATGCAAGAAAAAAAGTGGTTGCTGCACTCAAAGAAAATGAATGGCTGTTGAAGGAAGAAGAATACCAGACCCGTGCAGGTTTTAGTCAACGTACCAATTGCGTTGTTGAGCCAAGAATTTCAACGCAGTGGTTCCTGAACATGCGGGCACTTGCAGAAAAAGCGTTGCAGCCGGTGCTTGATGGACGAATAAAAATTCATCCCGAAGAGAGATTTCTGAATACATATAAATACTGGTTGTCTAACATAAAAGACTGGTGTATCAGCCGCCAGCTTTGGTGGGGACAGCGCATTCCCGCCTGGTACGATGCGGATGGAAATTTTGTTGTGGCAGAAAATGAAAATGATGCAAAACAACTCTATTTAAAAAAATTCAATAAATCAGCTGAGCTGAAACAGGATGAGGATGTGCTTGATACGTGGTTTTCGTCGTGGCTGTGGCCGATGGAAGTATTCAAAGGAGTAACCGATCCCGGGAACAAAGACTTCAATTACTACTATCCCACTTCGGTGCTCGTTACGGGCCAGGATATTATTTTTTTCTGGGTAGCGAGAATGATCATGGCGGGAATGGAATATAAAAATGAGGTGCCGTTTAAAGATGTTTACTTCACTGGCATGGTGCGGGATAAGCAAGGGCGCAAGATGAGTAAACAATTGGGTAACTCTCCGGATTTGCTCGAGCTTATCGCGAAATATGGCGCCGATGCGGTTCGCTTCGGTATTATGGTATCTGCTCCGGCAGGTAACGATTTACTGTTCGACGAATCATCACCCGACCAGGGCAAGTTTTTTAATAATAAGATTTGGAACGCCATGAAGCTCCTGAAAATGTGGAAGCAAAAATTGAACGATCCAGATGAACAAACAGCAGACCCAAGTGGCCAGGATGCCTTGGTTGTGATGGATGTGTCGGGATTTGCCGGCAGCATTGAACCAGGCGATAACGATGAAGCACATACGCAAATATCAAAAAACGACTTTGCAGTACAGTGGTTCGCATCCCGACTCGCCGAAGTAAAAGATGAAGTAGAACGTTTATACGCCGGTTTTAAACTGAGCGAGGCCTTGAAAACAATTTATTCGTTGATATGGGACGACTTCTGCAGTTGGTACCTGGAATGGGTAAAACCTCCTGTGGATCAGAAAATGGATCAGGGTATTTACAGGCAATCGGTGAAATTTTTTACTGAATTGATGCATATGCTGCATCCTTTCATGCCCTTTATTACTGAAGAAATTTATCATCTGCTGGCTGAAAGAAAAGATGATTTGTGCGTAAGGCAACCTGTTTCATATGCACCTGCAAACATGGAAATGCTGAAGGCAGGCAACCTGTTAAAAGAAGTTATTACCGGGTTGCGTGACGCAAGAAACAAAAGCAGGATAAAACTGAAAGATGAAATAAAGCTGTATGTGATTACAGGGACTACGGAACTTTATAAATCATTCTATCACATCCTCGCCAAGCAGGTGAATGCAAATACTATCGCGTTCAATACCGAGGCCATCGGTCATAACGTGTCGGTTGTGATCGGCAAAGACAAATTCTTCCTCGAGACATCTGCCGAAATAGACAACTCCGAGCAAAGGGAAGGCATGATGAAGGAACTTCAGCACCTGGAGGGATTTCTTTCATCGGTTAATAAGAAGCTTTCCAACGAAAAATTTATGCAGAATGCAAAACCTGAAGTGGTAGCGCTGGAGGAAAAGAAGAAAAGTGATGCAGAAGCCAAGATCAGGATAATTCGCGAAAGCCTCGCCAGCCTGTAAGAAAAATACCGCAACATTCCGAGGTTTACACCTTGGTGTAAGCACTCCTTCATTCTACTTTTACAGAGTTATAAGCATTGCACTTTTGAAGAAGAATGATCATTGGGAGAATTGTACCGTATGCCCTCAAATCATGAAGGTTTGATAAGACGGGTACTCCAATTTATTATCTGAAAACTTATGGAAAAACAACTGAAGGTAGATCCTAAGGGGCATTTCATGCTCAGCTATGATGAGATGCGGAACATTACAGGCGGAGGACTTACTGAAACGGTAATCAAACTCGTACTGGCAGGCATGGATTTCTGCTATCGCATGGGCATCAGGGAAGCCAAAAGAATGAAAGCCCTGTTATAATTCAATTATCTAACGTAAAAAAAAGTTCTATGGAAACACTACATACAACAGGAAAGCAATCCAGGGAGTTGAGTCGTGACGAAGCAATGATGGTAGTTGGCGGAAATGATATTATCAACTATTTGAAGTGCGTGAACGCAACATTGTCAAAAGGCGGAGGGGGCTTAAGGACTGCGATGCTCGGCACTACGCTGTTCGGCATGGCGCGACTATTTGGAGTTATGGTAGGCTGTTCAAGCCTTTAAGAACACAGGAACATCTTCACGAGAGATGTTCCTGATTTAAAAATCAGAAGAACAATATAATAATGAAAAAGCAGGTGGTTGTTGTTGCGGTTGTCATTTTGATTGTGGTAATAATAATGTGCTGCGTGTTTTTTATGTATGGGCTTTCCGAAGCGAAAGAAGTTTCGCCGCATTTCCATTAGGCAGCGCGATGTTTCCGATTGTGGCCCTGCCTGCCTTGCAAGTATTTGCGCATCTTATGGTTTATATGTTGCGGTATCACGAATACGGCAGATGGCCGGAACCGATAAACAGGGTTCAAGTGTGCTTGGTATGGTGGAAGCAGCGTTACAATTGGGATTTGACGCGAAAGGTGTGAGAACGGACTACGAATCGTTCACGCTTGATATCATGCCGGCTATCGTTCATGTGGTGATCAATGAGCGTATCAGCCATTTCATCGTTGTAGAAAAGATCGGGAAAGAATGGGTTTCAGTAATGGATCCGGCGGAAGGACGGGCCAGGAAAATATCACGAAAGGAATTCACGGCAATATGGACGGGCGTGGTTGTTTTGCTTTCGCCGAACGACAAATTTAAGCCGAACGTCAGGGAGTCAACTCTTCGCCGCATAATTGCCCTGGCGCAACCCCATTCGCGTGAAATTGGCCTCGCGACGGTCTGTGCTGTCGTGGTTAGTGCGATCGGACTTGTGCATTCCTATTACATCAAGGAAATTATTGATCAAATACTTCCGGGCGATGACTTATTGCTATTGAATATTCTTTCGGGGATGATTTTAACAACATTGGTAATACAGTTTATTACGGGTCTGTTGAAAAGCCGGTTCGTATTGAAAGTGAGCAGGCGCATCAATTCATCCCTGGTCTTGAATTATTATAGCCATGTGATGCAATTGCCCAAACAGTTCTTTGACAGTATGAGGACGGGTGAAATTGCGAGCCGCATCAGCGATGTGGTCAGGATCAGTGCATTTGTTAATGAAATCGTGGTTCACCTGGTGATTGATGTATTGATCATAGGGTTCTCTGTAACGTTTATGTTGATGTATAACTGGCAGATCGCTGTTTTAGTTCTGGCGCTTGCGCCAATATATATCCTGATGTATTTGCTAAGCAGGAAGATTAACAATAAATGGCAACGCAAAATTATGGAGAGCACGGCCGACTTTGAAGCGCAGGTAGTGGAAAGTATTGCAGCGGCCACAACAGTCAGATACCTGGCGCTCGATGGCCATTTTATCTGCCAGGCGAAAAAAAGACTGCAGAAGATGCTTAATAACGTTTACACGTTCTCTGTAAAACAGCTTAAAATTGAACTATCAGCTGATTTCATTACGAAAATATTTACAGTTGTTCTCTTATGGACGGGCAGTTACTATGTGATGAAAGGAAAACTGACTACCGGTGAACTTATTTCATTTTATTCACTGCTGACGCTATTTACAGTACCTGTGTTAAACCTGATCAATTTCACGAGATCCTATGGCGAGGCAAAAGTTGCGGCGGAAAGAGTTTTTGAAATCCTGGATTTGAAAAAAATGGAACCCGGATCGAAGAAAATCTATCTTTTGCGGCAGCGCGCATTTACAATAAGGTTTGAAGAAGTCAAATTCAGATATGGCAACAATCCGCCGGTTCTACAAAATGTAAACCTGCAGATAAGGAGTGGCACCATAACCGGTATCAAGGGCGAAAGCGGAAGTGGAAAATCAACATTAGCGGCATTG
>JAEUVS010000005.1 GCA_016786745.1 Chitinophagaceae bacterium
GTCGCCTTCGATCCTGCTATTTTCAAAGAAGAGTTAGGGACGGCAAAACCTGTTGTGAAAATCGAACTGAATGACGCTATCAAATTGAAAATAGCCGCCAGCACCTTCGCAGACGAGCGAAACTCTCACTGCTGTCTTGAACGGCCCATATCGCCGGATGACGTTGACGTTTCGTTTTACCACTTCTTCAGGAACCTGATCATTGTTAATAGCGGCAATTTGTCTGCCGATGAATTTTACAACCCGGGAATAAATGTTCACGTGGAAGGCATGAAGAATTTTCTTGTAGAAAACGACGACAGTATCCAGGACCCTGGAGGTTCAATTGTTGTTTTTGGGGTACGGCCGAAGGTTGGCTCATCTTTTTATGTTGGAAGCGGTGAAATCTTCAGCAAGAATTGGCAAAACATCATATTACATGGAGATTGGAAGAATCTTCCAAGGGATTTTAAGGAGCATTATAAATTTTACAATGCGCTAAATTTTGAAGATGGATCGCTGGAACTAAATAATGCCAGTTTTAAAGCGAACGCTGCAGTTCTCGAGGGTGGTGACTGGAAGCTGGATAACATACACCGGCTTTTTAAAGATACTCCCGCCGATCCCGATGATCCTCTTTGGAGCAATCACATTTATATCTTTCCACGCAGCCTTTTCAGTGGCAGCGCTTATGTACCCGGAAAAGCGGCGCCACCGGATTTGTCGGGCAGAGTATCTCTTGCGCGAAATGGGTTTCTCAGGCTTTCGTTGGAAAAGCCAAGTTTCCAGCATGAATATTATGCTTTCGAACTGGCGCGACAACTAATGAAACTGGCTGAAATGGTTGACCCTGTGTCGATGAGTGATGCCGCTCAGAAAGTTGTTCTCGCAAAATTAGTTACAGCTCAACTTAAGGCGAGGGTTGAAAATATAGCGACGCTTGCGGCGCAGGTGCAGGGCAAAATCGCAAATTCTTTCAACCTGCTGTTTCCTGACACAAATAATCCACCAACCGATGGTTTGCTTCCCCTGGCAAATGATCTGCTGGCTGCTATTAATGCGGCGAACGCTGCCCTTCCGGGAGATGTTCCTGGCGCGCAGGCGCAGCTTGCTATTGCAAATCCACTTATCGCAAATATACTTGCCCGGTTAGGCAGCACGGCGACGCCAAATACTATCGCGGCAGATATAAACGATATCAATGGGCTGATGGGCCAGATCGATCAATTGCTTAACAACACCACATTTCCGTTTAATGAAACAACCAGCGGGGCGCTTGAGCTTTTAAATGTATTGATACTTATCCTCGATTTTATACAGGATGATCTTAATATCACCGATCCAGACGAAGTTGGACTGCCGAAAGAACCCTACACCCCAACCTTTAAGCAATTACAGCTCGAATATTATGCGATTGCTGAAATGGATGATATCGATCTGATACACCTGTATCCTTTCGCGGGCACGTATAAAGCCGAAGGGTTGCAGCTGCGTCCTGCTTTACTGCCAACATTCTGCAATGAAGGCCATCTTTTTCTCGGCCTGGAAAATCTTGTACCCGGCAGCACATTAACGATACTGTTCAAACTGGCCGAAGCAACGGCCGATTCTGAATCGCCTGAACAAGATGTGATGTGGCAGTATCTCGATAATAACTCGTGGAAGCTTTTGCGTAACGGACTGGAAATACTTAGCGATGAAACCGATGATTTAACTACAACAGGCATCGTGAAATTTGCATTGCCGAGAAACATGACAAAGGGAAACACCGTTGCTCCTGGCAGCTATCACTGGATAAGAGCAGTGCTTCCCAAAGGTACCCGCGCAGTAAGCGAAATATTAAGCATACACACCCAGGCCGTAACAGTTAAGTTCAATCCATCCCAGCAAAATGACTTATTAAGGCTGGCTAAACCCCTGCCAGCAGGCACTATCAGTCGACTCGACCAGCCGGATGCTGCAATCAAACTGCTTTCGCAACCGTACGACAGTTTCGGCGGCCAGGTCCCGGAAATTCAAAATAACTTTTATGTGCGTGTAGCCGAACTGCTGCGACATAAGGGCAGGGCTATTCAAAGATGGGACTACGAACGGCTTACGCTCGAAAAATTTCCGGAAGTATTTAAAGCAAAGTGTATAACACACAGCTTCGGATTAAACGCCGGTGAATATATAAATGATTTCCCGATGGCCCCCGGATATGTAATCTTTGCAGTAATTCCGAACCTCGAGATACTATCAGCTTCAAAATCATATCAACCGAAATTACCTGCAAGCATTCTATTCAAAATAGAAGATTACCTGAAAACATGCACGTCACCTTTTGTCAGGCTTAAAGCCATGAATCCAAGGTATGAGGCGGTAGATTTCTGCCTGAAGATAAAACTACTTGCAGGCAAAGATCCTACTTTTTACAAAGAGGTGCTGATTCGTGAACTAAGAGAATTTATGGCACCCTGGGCGATTGGTCAATATCAAAAACTAAGGTTTGGGCAATGCATAAACAGGTCGGATGTAATACAGTTTCTTGAATCAAGGAACTATGTCGACTTCATCATAGATCTAAAAATGTCATTACAGGACGATACGCCGGCACAAGCGTATGAAATATGCCCGGCCACACCACGATCGATACTAATAGCAGGGGAAATCGACATTTGTGTTCCACCGAATGCATGTGATGAATTTGATAAGAAAAATCCATGTACCAAAAAACCGGTGACAGTGGGATTGCGGCGTTCTTAAAATAAAATGAAGTTCATTATGGGCGATGCAACAGACATAAGAACAATAAGTAAAAAATCGACAGAAGGTTTCAAAGATTACCTCGACTTCGACAAGCTGCGGAGCGAAAGTATTGCCTACCTCGGTAAACTCGCAGGAAAAATATGGACCGACCACAATGTTCACGACCCGGGTATTACCACAATGGAAGTGCTTTGCTACGCAATTCTCGATTTGGGTTACAGAACAAACCTGCCCGCCATCGATATCTTCACTCCTAACCCGGATAGCAAAGAGCCCGAGAACAATTTCTTCACGCCGGCCCAGATGCTCACGTGCAACCCTCTTACGATTACCGATTTCAGAAAACTCCTCATCGACATTCCCGGGGTAAATAACGCATGGCTGGAAGTGGCTACAGATAAAGACACCAGGGATATATGCCCGGGAGGCAATGACAACAACGGAGATAGTACATGCGACAGGAAAAGAACTGCGGCCGAAGCTTTTAACCAAAATGCAATCCACTATTTAAATGGCCTTTATCATGTATATGCCGATATCGGGCATAAAAGTACAAACGCCACGGAGCAGGCTGAATTTGAAAGTTCAGTTATCAAAAAAATGAGAGACACGCTTGTGGCGCACCGCAATATTTGCGAAGACTTCATCGATATCACCATTCTTTGCGAGGATCAAATGGGTGTTTGCGCCGATATAGAAATAGAACCAGGTGCGGAACCCGAAAAAATATACCTCTCAGTTATAGAACAGCTGCGGAATTACTTTTCTCCACTACCGAAGTTTTATACACTCGAAAACCTGCTTATAGAAAAACAAAAAACTATAGACGAAGTGTTTGCGGGGCGACCATATGGACTTGAAGAAAGTCATGGCTTTGTTGACACTGAAGAATTCGAAAGCCTGAAACTTAAAAAAAAGCTTCACCTCTCCGACGTATATAGTGCGCTGCAGCAGATTCCTGGCGTAGTACGAATAAACAAGTTAAAATTCAGAAAGTGCGATCAACCCAATTCGGATTTTGGTTGGGAGTACCAGCTTCCAATGAACCACGTGCCACGGCTCGACCTGAATTGTACCGCTGTGACTTTTACAACAAAAGGATTACCTGTAATATTCGACACTAAACAGTACGCGGACCTGTTGCAGCTTAACTTTATTCAAAACGGGAAATTTCTATACAAAGCGCCGTCTCCCTACCTGGATACAACTATTCCTAAGGGAATCTATCGACAGGATCTCACACAGTACACTCCTATTCAGAATGAGTTTCCCAAAGTGTACGGCCTCACACAAGGCGATCTTCCCGCATCCGCAAGCGCAATGCGCAAAATACAATCTCTTCAATTCAGAGGCTACCTCCTCTTCTTCGACCAGTTACTTGCAAACTACCTGGGGCAATTGCAAAATATCCGGTCGCTTTTCTCATTTGCACCGGCGGCAAAGAATATGAAGAGGACATACTACTCCAACCAGGTAAAAATGCCGGGTCTCCAGGATTTGGTTCGGTTTAATGTTGATGATGATAGTCAATCAGCCTTTATAGGAGCAGAAGGCAGTCCTCTTGCTTTTCCAGTTGATAAAAAAGAGCTGTTGGAACAAATTGAGAAAGGATATGTTAACCTGTCTAAACTAAAACCGTTTACGTTTAAAAAGATGTCTGAATGCAAAATAGCGGTTCAGCAATTGCTAAACGACATCGCACTGGATGAATTCAAATTTCAGTATGGCTCAAACAAGGATGAGTGCGTGTATTACTATATGCTGACCTCTTCTGAAGAATTTGCGATTGTTGGCAAAAGATATTTTGGAACAGAAGCCGATGCAAAAAGAGTTGCGGAAACGATCAGGTATGCAGGCTTGTTTGAAGAGAACTTTCGCTCCTTTATCACTCCCGCAAATAACTTTTCGTTCAGCCTGGAAATGAATTTATCCGATTACCCGCGATATCTCCAGAAAATACTTGAAACCGAAGATGAATATCTAAAAAGGCGAAACAGTTTTCTCGATCATCTTCTTCTTCGCTTTGCAGAACAGTTTTCAGATTATGCAATTCTGGCTTATAGAACAAAGGGGAAAAGCGATGAGCGCGAAATGGAAATTGCTCATAAGGAAAGGTTCATCTCTAACTACGACAAGCTTAGCAGCAATCGTGGAAAAGCATATAATTACCTGAAAGACGGGTGGAACAATGGAAACGCATCCGGATTTGAAAAGCGTATCAACGCGCTACTTGATGTGGCGGGTACAGGAAAGCAATCATTGTGCAACTTCGAGGTGATTGAGCTGCAAAAATCATATGTATTCAAACTTAAAATTTCGAATGAGTTATTCTTTACTTCCGCGCAACAGTTCAGTACGGAAGAAAAAGCCGTAAGTGCTGCAAAAGAGTTAGTCACTTCATTAGCCAATCCCGATTCGCTCTATGATGAACCTTTTCCCGATAAGCAAGGTGTTGGAATAAAAGCCAGGTATGGCACAAAAGGTTGGGAAACCGGTTACTTCAAAGAAGGCAATGCGATATATGCAGACAAAACGGAAGCAGCCGGTGTTATTAAACGTTTGGCACGCGCATTTCGGACCGATGAATACAAGCGCAGTATTTCCGAAGATACTTTCAAATACAGGGCTGGTATCAAAAAGCTGAACCAGGATGAAGTGCTATACACCTTTAAGAGTTTTGATGGAACTGCCGTGCGTGCCCTGGAACAAGGGTTGAAAAATATTCATGAAACAGGAAATGCTGATGTTTGGAATAAAGAAACCCAACAACCCGGGCCGTTAAGCCTTATAGCGGGACATACACAAAATGACCTGGTCTATTTACTCGATGACAGCATCCTGAAGGAACCCGATATCAATAACAATGTAGATGATGAACCTAACAAACACTATTATACATTGGCAGCAAAAGAGAATGCCTTTGTTCTTAATTCTGTTGAAGGGTATAGTGATCCGGAAGAAGCGAAAAGGCAATTCCATATTCAAAAAACCCTGCTTGTAAATCCCTTCAATGTCACGATAACCGAACCTCAACCTGGCCGGTTCGTGGTGCAGTTAACGGACAACGGAAAACCAGTTGCACAAACCCGCGATTTACCTGAACCCGAAGCCACAGAACGGCTGAAGCGAATAAACAATATCATCGCGCAACATACTTACGTCATGCATTCTTTATCTGAAGGAGATAAGTGGTCGTTTGTATACAAACTCGGTTTTGAACCAGGCGATGATTTTAAATTTAAAAGCACAAACGACTACAGGAATTATCCAGACGTTTTGGATGCTGCTGAAGAATTTTACAAGAACCCGGGAGAACTTGACGTGGTCGGGCAAAACAACACGGTTGAGCTTATCAACCGGAATAAATCCATATCATGTCAACTGCAGGGCGATACAAATGACATCCAACGTTTGATTAAGTCAGTCGAGCACCAAATAAATATTCAAAAAGATATTCGAAAATTAATAGACAGTGACACCGACGCGTTCAAAAAATTTGTTGAACTCGATCCGGTTAGCAAAGCCGGAACCTACTTTTACCGGCTGGTTGATAAAAATAATCCATATGCAGCCTACCGCGAACACAACGCGGACAAGATACAACTCGCCTCTATTGCGGAACATGCCTATGACCAGTTTGCAGATGACTATAATTATCTCGAACTACAAACGGGCGATATTACTATTTCAAGAAAGGATGATCGCAATAAAGACTGGTACCACTACCAGTTTCAATCTCGTAACGCCATCAGAAAGCCGGACAGCCCTAACCTTAAAAAGCGGCTTGTACTTTTTGAAAGCGTAAAAGCTTACAAAACAAAAGAGGAAGCCATCGAAGCCTATAAGAGAGATTTTGAACTATTGCTCGAAAAAGGTTGTGATGCCTCAAACTACGGTGATGGGCAAATAATCACACTCAAAAATATTTTTGAACGAAATGAATTTAAAAACCTGTTCAGTAAAACTCTCGTTCGCGTTCCGAAAGAAACAATCGATTTCCTCGGCGACTATGACGAGAAAAGTATAGCACAACTTGTCAATGTAATAAAAAGTTACCCTGTAAGATCGATCAGGGTATCGTCGGAACCTGAATGTTTTGAATTGTTTGTCCCTCTAAAAAAGGAAGAAGACGACTGCCTGGCGCCCTGCCCGGCTTCACCACCAAAAACGCTGTATTATTTTATACTCTACAACAAGGGCGATTCAAGGGAAGACTGGCAAAGTGTTAAATACTACGATTCTGCTTCCGAAGCGATGAACGCCTTTAACTTTTTCATCCTCTTGATGAAGTATAAAGGCAACTACTATGTTGACTGCGATTGCTCGGGCAAATACAGGGTATTCATAAGGGAGGTGCTGGCAGAAGGCACCCAGAGATTTGCAACAGAATCGGAAGCGTGGGGAAAAAACGGCGTTTTAAATTTTATCTGCGTCGAACAGTCAGCAAACCCGTTTCACCTGCATGAATTATCTAAAGACAAAAAATGCTGCTATTCATTTGATGTAGGATGCATTAAGTTAAAGCACCTATGCAAATACGACTTACCCGGTTTGCGCGATGAGGCATTAACAAAAATGTACGCGAGGTGGCGCAAATATTCTGCCGGCGACCTGGTACTGGATGGAAATGTAATCAGGAACGCCGACAACGTACAGGTTGCATTAATTAACCGTAAGCCCGATGCAAAAGAGAATGATCGTTGCAGTTACACGTTGGAAATATCCCCCGGTAACTACAATTCATATAAACGCGGCACTGAAGATGATGTTGACTGCGGTCCCGACTGGATCACTGGACATTGTTACGCAAATCAAAAAGAGGCCTTCGAAGACTTTAAAAATAATATTAGTATTCTGCTCAACGACATAACCAACTACAAGCCCGTATTCGATTGCACCTGTGGTTCGTACGGTATTGACCTGTACGATCGGATAGCTTTTAATCCGCAATGTTATCCGAGTTCCGAAACGGCTTGCGAAGCTGTAGAAAGGGCGAAAACCCTTACCAACAGCGAGGGTTTGCATTTTGTTGAACACATCCTGTTGCGACCTGATTCGGAAAAAGATTGCCGCAATCAAATTCCGTCGTGCTGCGAAGAATTCGACGAATGCAAATTTGTTTGGACAGATGAGAACGACGATGAGTGTGAAAGAAAAAAACCCGTTTGGTTCCTGCCGGGTTATGACCCCTATTCTTTTATCGCCACCGCGGTATTGCCGGCATGGTCGCAACGTTTCAGGAAAAAAGAAAACAGGCTGATGATGGAGGATCTTTTGCGACGCGAAGCGCCTGCCCATGTGATGCTGCGTATACTATGGCTCACTCCATTTGACCTGTGCACGTTCGAGAGAAGTTATCGCAAATGGGTTCATTGGCTCGGCGGAAAGAATTGCGGAGACGATTTCAACATGTACGGGTTTATTGAACTACTGTTTAAAGCAGGATTTGAGTGCCTCGATGATGATTGTGACGCCTGTGACTGCTGCAAAGAAAAAGACACTGGAATACAAAATTGTTTCTCACCCGGCAGCAACGAAAACAAAGTGGCAACCCAGGAATTTCGCGAGCAACTGGATCAGTTGTATTGCTGGGCGCCTTCAACATGCCCACGACCTGTTTACGACGATACCGAAAAAAATAAAGTATTCAAATCCCGTCAAAAAAGGTACGGCGACACCGTTACAGCAATTGAGAACAACAGCCAGGATGAGCGCGTGGCCCGTGTCAGGGCATTTATCAAAAATCCTGCACCGACCGCGGAAAAATTCCAGGACGTATTGTCGCATTTGCTGGAAAAACCTGGTAAAGCGGGAAGCGGACTCGCCGCGAATGACCTGCGGAAATTAACAGAGATAAGCGTCCACCATTACCTGGATTCAATAACGATGAATCGTAAAAAATACGGCGCCCATTACGATAGTCAATTTGCAAAACTTGGAGATGCAATGAGTCATGTGAAAAGCAAAATCCCCTTCCATTCCGACATCTACCGCAAATGGAAATATGAAGAAGTAGTTCGTGTAAATCCTGAACTGAATTTTCTTAACCACAAGCATATCATGGCTTAAATAGACTTTATGCGGCACTTGCTGAAAAAACAGGTATTGGATTTAAAAATAGCTCCTTCGCTGGATGCTTTTACGGTGCAGCATAATATGAGCAGCCATTACTGGAAATATATTCTACCGATACTTGAAAAGATTTTTGATGAGGCCGGCGATACGAACCGTGTAATCAAGATAGACAGGCTCGAAGTTGACCTCGGAATTCTTACCAGGGAAAACGTTGATCACGCTACATGGGAAGCAACATTTACAAACGAGCTCGAACAAAAGTTGAGGAGCCAGTTTCAGCTGGCCGTAGATCATACGAAAAATAGGGGTGAACCACAGGAAGTTGCCGCTTTCAATCAATGGTTATACTACATGAAAAATGGCTACCTGCCCTGGAACCACGCAGACTTTAAGATAGATCAGACGGCTATCCTCGAAACGCTGGCTACAGAATACGCGAGTATTAGTGAGCTAAGGAAATTGATCCTGTCAGATAAAGTTGCACTTAGCAGGATAATTTTTCAACACAACGACGGATTTTTGCGGAATCTCGTAACTGTACTGACCTCCAAAAACCAGGAGGGCCTGCCTGAATTCGTTACAAAAATTTTGACGGCAACACTCATATACCCGAAGCCAGGCAGCAAGCCGGCCGCACTTACCCTGTATAGAATTAAGAACGAAATCTGGCAATACATATTTGCAATTGCAGCGAAAGAGCAGCAATTGTCGCTCGAACAAATTAAGCAGCATGTTTACCTGAAATTTGTCACAGGCGCGTCTCATGTAGATTCGCCTGCCCAGCCGCCACAACCAAATGAACATCCGCCTGGTGAAGAAGAAGGCCGGCACGATGAAGATGTGGCAAAAAACAAAAATACTTTGCCAGGAAATCCGGCTGACAGTACAACATCTCCCGGTGAAACAAGTAATACAAGTCCCGGCATTGTAAGCAAAGCAAAAAGCTTAAGCGAAATCGCGAATGATCCAGCTGGCGATCAACTTCCCGGCAACCGGGATTCTGACGTAAGCGAAAATGAAAGCTCCGACCATAGTTCCCCCGATCCCGAGTCTCAACAAAAAGAAACTTCCGAATTAGAAGACGGGGTTTACGTTAACCTCGCGGGTCTTGTTTTGGTTCATCCATTTCTTTCCCACCTGTTTAAAAATCTGAACTGGGTTGTCAATGGAAAATTTATTAGCTCAGAAACACAGCAACAGGCGCTTTACCTGTTACATTATATCGCTTCCGGCAAAACTGAAGCTGAAGAATATGATCTTGTTACCGCCAAGGTACTTTGTGCATACCCCCTGCAGATGCCTGTAGCAAAGGCGCTCGTTATTGATGATGACGCGATGCAGGAAGCGGATAAAATGCTTGAAGCGCTCATATCCCAATGGGAAATACTCAAACAAACAAGTCCCGATGGTTTAAGGCAGGGATTTTTTCAGAGAAACGGAAAACTGTTTTCGCGCAACGAAAAATTGTGTTTACAGGTAGAATCGAAAGGTATTGATGTATTGCTCGACAGGTTGCCATGGAATCTGAGCATTATCAAGCTTCCATGGATGAAAAATATTCTGACCATCGAATGGAGATGATCTTCCACGACAGCTAATAAACAGCAAACAAATGAGATCAGCGAGGCTAAAGAAAAAAGACGTATCGGGTAAAGGTTCCGCCGCCTTTTTCAACCAGGAACAATTGTCGCCCGACCACTATGAAAAAGAGGCCGATGCCATGGAGGGAAGTGTTGCCGATCGCCCAAAAAAACCTACAGCAATACAACGTTTTGGTGCAGCCGAACACAAGGAACTGGGAGACTCTACCGGCGAGTTGATAGACATCGGCGGTGGTGTTCAGTTATCGTTCGGAGATATCGTGGCGCTGGCGGGAGATGAATTTGGTACGCCGGAAGAAATATATGATGCAACCAAATCGTCAGACGGCAGGGCAAAAATAAGAGCGCATCTTGAGCATGCAAAAATATCGCCTGATAAAGCTGCGTTGCTTCCACAGCCTAAAGATGCCGATGAGAAAAAAGCGCAGGAAGCAGAAGCAGAAAAATCGTATTACTTACTGGCGCTTGATAACATCTCTCATTTTTCGGGAGGTGGAACTGCCTTTGAAAATTGGTTCCTGCAACATGGAAAAGCCGTCAACTATGCAATGGAAGCCGGTCTTTACAAAAACAATGACCTGATGAACCGCGCAACTCTTACCGAGGCGTTTGGGGCACACTACCTCACCGATGCATTTTCAAGCGGCCACGTAAGAACGCCAAGAAGTGAAATAAATGATTACTACGTAAATGAGTTTGCCCCGAAAGTTTACGATCATCTTGTTGACCATCTCCGCGAAAGGCTCGTAGATGAAATTTATGACCAGGTAGAACAGCAAACAGTATTGAACGAGGCAGCATATTTCTTTGGCATACTGGGAGGGGTAGGCGTGCGGAAATACATGAAGAGAAAAATCCGCAACACAATCAATTCAAAACTCGATGCCGCACTTTTGATGATCGGTGGAAGAAGTCAGGCCATAACCTATCTCGGTAAAATTCTTGGGGGCATAGTTTCACTTGTGCTGCATGATCGGGATAATGTTCACGGACTGTGGGTAAACAGTAAAGCCCATCCGGAGGCCTGGCAGGCATTTGGAGACAGCAACCTCTCGAAAAATCCCGTTCACCAGAAATTGATAGAACAAGCTATCGAAACATCACTGAATGACCTGCGAAAGGCACGTGAAATAGGATTTGAGAAATCGCAGGAAGTATATAATCTGCTCGATGAACGTTACCTGCCTTCCAAAGTATATTTTGAATTTAATTCTTCCAGCATAAAAAGCTCAGAAGAAGGTTCGATACTTTCTTTGGCAGAATATCTCAATTATCATCCCACCACGCAAATTACCCTGGTAGGTAACACAGATCCGCTCGGCTCCGATGATTACAATGACAACCTGGGAATGGAGCGCGCACTCAGTGTAAAGAATGTGTTGCTCAGTAAAGTGAAGAATCCCGCCACAATCTCAGTAACAACTCAGGGAGAACACAACCTGGTAACTAAAAAAGCTTCCCGTTATAGTTTAAACAGAAGGGTTGAAATATTGTATCAAAGTACGCTTGCAATTGACCAACGCAATCCCGATCAGATCGCCTATGATGAAGTTAGCGAGGAAGTAAAAAGAACTGTCGGGCCGCCCTACGCCGCAGAAGATCATTTTCCCCATGAGGCTCCGCAGATGAGCATGCCGGGTTCAGCTGCGCAACCAAACCCGCCGATTCCTGAATGGAAATGGGGTTCTATGGATAACAATCTAAAAACAGAATTGAACGATACGCTCAAAGGTTACCTGGGTTCTTTAAAAGGCCAGGTTACACAAAGTGAAATGCTCAAAGACGAAACGGTTGAAGGTTACACTGTCAGCCCGAAACCTATTGTCGAAAAAATATTCAACGAACTGTCGAACGACCCGATGAGTTTCCTGGAAAAATCCCTGGGCCGGGATGCAAACTGATTTGATAATGCGCCACGAATATGAAGGCAGCCTCTTCACATACAAAAGAAACTTCTGCAACATCTACCCTTCTTAAGAAAGATGACCAAAGTTCTTTTTTTAGCTATGGCAACACCGGTACGAATGACATCCAGGCAAAACTTTCCGTTGGACAGCCTCACGACCCCTATGAAAAAGAAGCGGATGCCATGGCCGACCACGTCGTGCAAAAACTTGACGCGGGACCGTCGCCTTTTGAAAGTAAAGCTTCGCACAGCCTTCAAACAAAACCCGCAATCTCCCTTTTCTCTTCAACCCGCCCGGTGTTTACTAAAAGTGCAACGACAGAACATGAAGAGAATTTGCAGGAAAGTAAAGACGATGAGAAAGAAAACGTGGACCTGAAATTACAGAGGAAGCCAATTTTTGAAAGCAATGCTGAACCCCCTCCTCCCGGCGACGACGGCGAAAATAACGTGCAGCGCAAAGCAACCGATGAACCTTCTGAAGTAGATGCGCCGGCAATAGAACAAAGTTTGTCTGGTTCAAAAGGATCAGGCTCTCCCCTTCCCGACGAGACCCGTACACAAATGGAATCTTCGTTTGGCGCTGATTTCTCAGGCGTTCGGATTCACGACGACAGTTCGTCTGCCCAAATGAGTAAAGATTTGCAGGCGCACGCATTTACGCACGGCAGCGATATTTATTTTAATTCAGGTAAATATGATGTAAACAGCAAGCAGGGACATCATCTGCTTGCTCATGAACTTACGCATGTAGTGCAGCAGCAGGGTCCCGAAGTAAAACCACGTGTACAGGGAGCGTGGTATAATTTCAGTATTCCTTTTACCGACTACGAATTCGATCCAAGCGTTGAGGGAATTAAAACTGCAGCCGGGTTAACTGCAGACGCGGCAAAATGGACGGGCGGAAAAATAAAAGAAGGGGCTGTTTATGTTAAAGATAAAGCCGTAGAAGCCGTTGAATGGATTTATGAAAAAATTAAAAGCCTTGTAAATGCCGGAATAGATTGGCTTACCGACAAATTCATGGCCGTTAAAGATTTCGCTGTCTCCGCATTCGATTCGATCAAATCCGCTCTTACCGGAGCGCTCGATTTGGTGAAATCGCCAATGGAGTTTCTTAAACAGGCATTCGCATTAATGAACCCTGGATTTTTGGGTACGGCATGGACAGCGCTAAAATCGGGAGCCAGGATGATGTGGCAGGCAATTAAAGCGGCAACAGACGGCGTGTTGAAAATCGGTGGTGGCATCTGGAAAACAATGTCGGGATATGTCGACACACTATTTGCGAGCGTGGGCGGACTTATCAATAACTGGCTGTTTCGAAAGCTGCCAGACTTTATGCAGGAAGCCGCACGAGCCCTGTATGAGAAAGTAAAGGCTCTATGGCAAACCATCCGCGATTTCTGGATGGAACTATGGGAACGCCTTACAAAATTTGTGAACGATCTGCTTAAATCCATTGAATCGTTTGTAGAACGTGTTATCGCATATGCTATCGACACAGTAATCAATACCGTAAAATGGCTACGCGAAACATACGACTACATCCAGCGGTTTATTGATGATCCCGAGGGAACACTCAAGCCTGTTGTAGATGCAATGGTGTCGAAAATTCGGACTGAAGGTCCACCTAAGGGCGATTCAGTACGACAGGAAAAAACTGCCGAGGCATATGCGCAAAGCCAGGCGAAGAAAAGTGGCGCGAATGGTACCATTCAGCGTGCGCCTGCCGGAAAAGTTGAAAGAAGCACAGCTTCTCTCGACGAAGTAGGCGAAGGACTGATAGCAGAAATGGTAAATCAATGGAACACCCTCGACTTTGGCAAACTGGTTTGGGAAGGATTAAAGAATGCCGTTTACCCGCCGGCAACTATCAAAGCTATCGGACACGAGTTTTATGAATTGTGGAATACCGATTGGGC
>JAEUVS010000062.1 GCA_016786745.1 Chitinophagaceae bacterium
CCGTAATAATTTCCCATTATGCCAAGGCGGTTGTGCTCCATTATGCCCAGCACTTTCGCCGCCTCTACCCACTCACTGATTTCCTTTGAAACTTCATCATCGTTCAAAATACCTGTAACCTGGAAGAAAGGAATGTCCGCCCGCTTAAAAACGTTCGCAATTTCCGGTACAGGACACGCCGAACAATTAGCGAGCCATTCGCCGGTCATTTTATTCCTGTCACCGGTTTTGTTGAAGCTGTCGTAATCTATCGCAGCTGCAGGAGAAAGATTTAATATAATTACAGGAACCTTTGCGCGTTTCACGACCGGTAGCACGGTTGACGACAATGCGTAGGTAGTTACATAGAGAAAGATGAGATCAACATCCGCTTTTCTGAAATCATGTCCTGCATTAAGCGCCTTTTCGGGCGTATCTACCAGGCCGAGATTGACAACCTCTACTTTAAGTTCTTTGATTTTCTCTTCTACCTGGTTCACATAAGACGTGAGCCTTTCGTGCAATCCCTCGAATTGACTCCAATAGGCCTCAAGGCCAATGCCGAAGAGACCTATTTTACAGGTGTGCTTCATGAAATTTATCCGAAAGCTACCGCTTTATGGCTTATCCCACCAAACTCTGCCTAAAAGGTTATCACCTGTCGATTCAGTAAATCCCTGTCGCTCCAAAGCATCAAGATAGTTCGCCTGGTTCGTGAGATTTTCAGCAATGGGAATAGAAAAACGCCTGAACATCTTACCTCCCGTAACATTTCCAGGATAATTAACAGGCATCAACTCAGGATAACCTGTGCGCCTCCAGTTGGCATATACTTCATAGTCGTCACCAAAAAGACAAATCCATTTCTGCACGGAGATTTGTTCAAGCTGTTCATCAAAACTTCCACCGGCGTTATAAGGATTGGCGGCGAGATAGTCATCGCTCTGCTGTTGCGTTATAACGCTTGAACCCGGGGCAATCGACGGCCACAAGGCCCATTGTGTCATTCCGGCTTTCACACCCAGATCGTACGTTTCTTTCGCAGTGGAACCCGCATACCATCCACGCAGCGCAGCTTCGGCGAGAAGTAAATATGCTTCAGACGGCCCCATGATAACAATTGGAGCAGCCACATTCAGCACTATTGGAGATGGCTCGGAATATGTGTCGAAATCAACCGGTTTT
Organism: Chitinophagaceae bacterium; assembly: GCA_016786745.1. Lineage (GTDB taxonomy): Bacteria > Bacteroidota > Bacteroidia > Chitinophagales > Chitinophagaceae > Flavitalea. The sequence continues at coordinate 1,165 of JAEUVS010000062.1, forward strand.
GTATTGAGGCTGCCGCTAACCATTCCTCTCTGCACATCAGGATCGTTGTTGGCAACGTACGCGGTTGCACCGGAAGGCTTCTGCCATACTACAGACATTACCGGTAAGCGCGGATCGTTCGTTTCTTTTAATTCGTTAATAAATGTTGCAGCATATTTTCCACCTTCTACATTGTCTATGTCCTGCGGATTAAGATAATTTCCGTTGAGAAAAGAGTTCTGAATCTTCAAATTCATTCCCCCCGAAACATTAGCATAAGAAATCTTTGCGATATCGCCATCATCAGTCATCACGCCACCGGCAATTGCCTTTCTTACCCATTCTTCCGCGAGCCCAGGCTCTACGTTTGTCAATCGCATGGCAAGACGAAGCATAAGCGTGTATGCGAATTTTTTCCATTTTGTCACATCACCTTTGTAAAAGAGATCAGCATTGCCGAAATTAGTTCCTGCCGGATCCAGTGCTGCAGTACTTTCATCCAACTCTTTCAGCATATCGAGATATATGTCGCGCTGTGTATCGTATTTGGGTGAAAGGATTTTCTCGTCATCTCCTTTTACAGCGTCGAAGTAGGGAATATCGCCCGCAACATCTGTGAGTTGGTGATAAGTGTACACCCGCAGAATGCGAACCATCGACTGTTCATTCACCTGTGTGGGTTCGAGCGCCACCTCGAGCTGGTGAAGCAGGTTAAGTTTCACTGTGTAAGTGCCGACAAAATCTGCTTCTGTGCCATTAAAGCTGTAAAATTTATCACCAATGGCAGGCACCTCCTTATATGTTGAAAAATATTGCATGCCCTGCGCCAGCACCGAATAGTTATCTCTCGGCGTGTTCAGTAATGCGCCGGTGAACATGTTCGCGGGAATCGGATAGTTAACGGCATTAATAGGCTTATTTAGATCGGTAAGGTTATCCTTGTTACATGACACCAATGATCCGAAGAATACAAGGCATATGAGCTTTAAATATTTTGTCTTCATATCAATTAGAATATCAGTTAGAATAAAAAGATTAAAACTTAACATTCAGGTTAACACCCATTGTGCGGGTTCTGGGTTCGCCTGCGCCTGCGGTACCCGTTGCGTTGGCAACAGTCTGTTGCATCTCGGGATCAAGACCCGCATCCTTCACCCTTTTATCACGATAGAGTATAGCAAGATTTCTCGCCACAAATCCAATCGAAGCAGATTGAAGTTTCACGAATTTTATACCCGATACCGGAATGCTGTAGCTTAAAATAAAGCTGCGCAGTTTAACAAAGTCGGTGCTGAAAGTAGCGAGCTCGGAATAATTCACCCCCCTGTTGTTGTAATAAGTATCCAGGTCAACAACCGGCCACAGCTTGCTGAATTTGTTTCCCTGTTGATCCACTCCCTCGAGCTGAACGCCCGTTTCTCTTCCGGGCAGCGTGCTTTCTGTCAACCCGAAACGCATCGCATAAACCCAAAGGTTGTTGAATGCCACCGCACCGAATTTCGCGTCGAGGAGGATATTCGCAGTGAACCTTTTGTAGGTAAACACATTTGTTAAACCCATTGTGTAAGGAGGATTTGCTATGCCGAGATAATCCTGGTACCGGTCTTCATAACCGCTGGTAGCGTTATACACCTGCACGCCGTTCGCATCTTTTTTCATTTTCCATCCAAGCACTGATCCATAAGGGAGGCCCACTGCATTCACAATAGTAACTCCTGAACCAATTCCCGTTCCGATAGTGAGATTTGTAATACCCGGCGCGAGCTCCACTATCCTGCTTTGGTTGTACGCAAAGTTGAAGCTGGCGTTCCAGGAGAAGTTCGCGGTGCGAACGGGTCGCGCGGATATTAAAAGCTCTATGCCCTTATTGGTAATTTTGCCGACATTCTGATTACCCGCCAGGTAGCCGCTCGTTGAAGATATTGCCGGTTGAAGGATATCGTTTGTAGTGACCCTGTTGTAATAAGTTGCGTCAATGCTCAGCTTATTCTGCAGCAGTTGCAATTCAAATCCACCTTCTGTAGTTGTAACTGTCAGCGGCCGGATGTCCGGATTTTGCAACGTGTTGGGAGCCGTCTGCACCGGTATGCCATTAAATCCACCGGGAGTGAAAGTGTATATTTTGTTGATGCTTTCAGGAGCAACGGTGGAACTTCCCACTTGCGCCCATGATGCACGTAATTTCAAAAAGTTTACAGCTGCAGGCATTGCGATGATGTCAGAAAGAATAACACCTGTTCCCACAGATGGATAGAAGATTGAATTGTTACCTTTGTTAAGTGTAGAAAACCAATCCTGGCGGCCGGTTACACTTAAGAACACAACCGATTTATAATTTAAATCCAGGGAGCCGAATACTGAATTCGTACCGGAGCGAAGTTCACTCCTGTAAGGAAACTGCGCGGTAGAAGGATTCAGCGTTGCCAGGTTGGTATAGCTGATAAAGTTTGGAATGATGAAATCAATACCGTTGAGATTAGTCGACAGATTTGATATTCTTTCCCTGTTAGCTCCCGCAAAAGCGTTCAGTCCAAAGTCTTTCAGTATGTCGGTGTTGTAGTTCAGGATAAGGTTCATATTCGTTCTTGTGTTCTGGCGCGTCCCTGTATTCAGGTATCCTTTCGGGGTGAAAGCAGAACCCACCGGAACAAAATCCATCAATGTGAAGGTTTGGAAGTCCTGCGAGATCGAACCTTTGAGGGAAAGGTTTTCAAGTATATTTATTTTCGCGCTTCCCGATCCGATAAAGCGTTTCTTTTCGTCGCTGTTGCCGGCTTTGTTAACAACGAACCAGGGGTTTGGCGCTGCGGGTACAGGGTTCCATTGAACCTCGTTTCCATTTTCATCATAACCTGGTGCAAGGCTCCTGATATCTACTGTGTTTCCCAAAAGATAAGTGGCCCAGCTTGAATTCATTTCGGCGTAACCTACGCCCGGCCTGTTCTTGGCATTTTCGATATTATACTGAACATTCGATTCAAGTTGTATGAGATTATTTCTTCCAAGCGTTGAGCGCAGGGCGAGATTCGCTGTTTTTCTGTCGAAACTTGAATTGGGCGTTTGCGCCTGCGATTTCAAATTCGATAACGACAGCCTGAAATTTATTTCTTTCGAGCCACCCGTTAATGCAATTGTGTTTACAAAATCCTGGCTGGGTCTGAAAAAATGTTTCACGTTATTTTTTACGCCAACTACGGAATAGGGACGTTCCACTCCGTCGAACTGTATAACACTCGAACCATCCACTTTCGCGCCATAAGAAAGACGGCCAGCGCTCAGTGCAGCGGCCTGTGTGGCAGGTTTCACCCCATCGTTACCGGAACCATATTCAGTTTGAAAATTTGGATAGGTTGAAGGCGTGCCAAAAACATAGTTCGAAGAAAATTCAACACCGATACCCTGCTGTGCCTTTCCCGACTTTGTAGTGATAAGTATAACTCCGTTCGCAGCCTGGCTGCCATACAACGCAGCTGCAGCGCCACTCTTCAGCACCTCGATTGATTCGATATCATCAGGGTTGATCGAAGAAATTCCGTCGCCCCTGTCAACATTTAACCCGGTTGAATTGATAGATGCACCGTAATTGTCGGAGATGATTGGCAAACCATTCACCACATACAATGGTTGCTGGTTACTGTTAAACGAACCATTACCGCGTATCACCACCCTGCTCGAACCACCCGGACCCGACGCCACCTGTGTGGCATCTACCCCGGCTATCCTTCCTGTTAACGCGCTCGCAACGTTTGTTTCACGGGCCTCAGTAAAATCCGAGCCCTTCACCGACGAAACAGAATAAACGAGACCTTTCTTCGCTTTCGAGATTCCAAAAGCGGTCACCACTACCTCATTCAGTTTCGTGGCCGACAAATCCATTTTCACAATGATGTTTGTCTGGTTGTTCACTGCAAGTTCCTCCGGTTCATATCCTATCTGTGAAATAACAAGTGTAGCCTTCGGATCAACATTGATGAGTGTAAATTCACCATTCGCATTCGTTGTAGTACCATTGTTGGTACCCTTAATAACAACTGATGCACCGGCCACAGGTTCGTTCTTTTCATTTTCCACCCGCCCGGTAATATTTATCGGTGGTAGCGGCGTTTTGATCACCTGTTGTTTTTTCTCAGGCTCTTTCTTGTAGATGCCTACCATTTTATCTTCGATCACGTAAGTAAGCTGCTGATCTTTCAAGGCAAGGTTGAGTACCTGCTCAACAGTAGCATTTTTCACGTCGAGGGTAACTTTTTTTGCGTCTTCAAGAATTTCGTAGTTATAAAAAACTGTGTAGTCAGTTTGCTTTTTAATGATATCGAACACTTTCCTGAGAGTAACATTCTTTCCCGAGAATGTAATGTTTTGAGAATAGCCGGCCGCGCTTGCTGAAAAGCATGCGACGAAGAAAATCAGTGTCGTCAGTTTTACTAATCGAAATGCCCTGGTAAGTTTTCCCGAAAAAGGGAGAATGCTAAAAAAAGTTCGTTGGTGCATAACCTCTTTTTAGTTTTGGATATGAATAAAATATTGCTCGCCCTGCTGTAGTTGGTGTTTACCTGAACACGGTCACTTTGTTCCCCTGTATTTTAAATTTTACGCCGGTTTTTTCAAGCACTTTCAGGATGCTGGAAAGTTTTGAATTTCTGCGAAGATCCCCGCCGAAGTATTCATCGGGTACATCACCTTCATAAACAACTTCGATATTGTACCATCTCGCTATATCCCTCATTACATCTGCAACGGACGCACGTTCAAAACTGAAGTATCCATTCTTCCAGGCCATCACCTGGTCGAGATTAACTTCGGACTGTACCTTAATATTTTCATCTTTTATTTTCGCCTGTTGTCCTGGTTTTAGTAAATCAGATGCTTTTCCGCTGGAAACTTTTACCGATCCTTCGAGCAGGGTAACTTTCATGTCGGGATCATCGCTAAATGCGTTCACGTTGAAATGCGTTCCCAACACCTGTATTTCCATTTTATCGCGGGTCACCCGGAAGGGCCTGCGCCTGTCTTTTGCCACTTCGAAATAGGCTTCACCTGTAATCGAAACGCTCCTGTGTTTTCCTATAAAGGCAACGGGATAAGTAAGAGACGATCCTGCATTTAACCATACTTTTGTACCATCTTCCAATATCATTCCTATTACGTTACTGCCTTTCGGATTCGTTAATGTGTTTAGCTGAACCGTTCCGCCTTTCTCTCCCGTTGCGGCTTTATAAATTATTAACCCATCAACCGATTTAACCACTTCCATTTTTCCCTGCGAAGCAAGCGTACCCTCCGATGAATTGTTGAGGTCCACTTTTTCCCCGTCGGCGAGCGTAATGGTCGCAAAGTTGCCGGCAGGTGCAGCCACGTCATTTGCTTCTGCCTGCTCTGTTTTCGCGACCACAGGATGCTGACGCTTATTTGTTAAAGTAAAAAACGCGATGGTGCCTGTGATCACAACCACCGCTGCTGCGGCTGAGTAACTCCAGCTTCTCCTGTGCATCTTCACCACCTTCCCTTCGAGCTCCGGAACTTTTGAAATAATCTTATTGAACACCCTGTCTTCGAGACCCTTACCCACCGGTTCCACGGCTGTGTTCCGTTTATCAATCGCCTCGCGCGACAACTCGTCAAAGAACTGCTGATTTTCCGGTGACGCCTCTTTCCACTCCTGCAGTTTTATGGCTTCGTCGGTTGTTAAACTGCCCTGCAGGTATTTAAACAGCAGGTGACTGATGTTTTTAGATTTGCTCATGAGTTGTTATTTAAACGATCGGGCGCAACAATCCTACTAATGGATTTTTTAAAAAATCAGAAGCGGAGCAAAGGAACTATGCTAAGAATGCAGAAAAACGACGTTACCTGCGCGAGCGCCCTTTTAAGCGTTTTAAGAAGCGAAGTTTTCTGGTTACTGATGGTTTGTACGCTGAGTTTCAAGGATTCAGCAATCTCAGCCGGGGTTAGACCCTCGTTATAAGAAAGATCAAAAATCTTTTTCATCCCCGCCGACATCTTTTTCACCTCCTGTTGAACAAGCTTCAGCAATTCTTCCTTTGTTTGCTGCAATTCAGTGTTGTTGTGCAATTCCATCTGCCGCAGAATCTCTGCCTGTTTTTCCACCTTCACCTTATGATGCCGCAAAAAATCGAAGCAACTGTTGCGAGCGGTAACGTGAAGAAAAGAATTAATGGCAGCTATGCTACGAAATGTATCGCGACGGTTCCACAACTTAGTGAATGTGTCGGCGGTAATATCCTCCGCATCCTGCCTGGCTGGAAGAAATGTTTTTGCGAAGAAATAAATGCGTTGATGATACTGTTTATACAGTGTAGTAAACGCGTTCGGATCACCTGTTGTAAAGCGATGTAGCAGTTCGTTTTCGAAATGAGCAGTACCGTTCATTCAGAAATAATGTTGCGACGTTTTTAGTTTTGGTAACTGCTAATTTACAAAACCTATTATTTATTTTTTCATGAAATTTTTTTCGTGTGGAACAAATTGAATAAAACACCGGGGTCAAAATAATCTTTTATGTTACTTTTTTTCGACACAAACCATAATGCGAGGATGCATCCGTAACTGCCGCCACGCTCTATCCATTCAAACAATGCATAAGATGGATAAAATGCTTCCGACGCCACTTTCCAGATGAATATGATGAACAGCAAACCGGGAAAAATTCCTGAGAGTGAAAAAAATGCAGCCGCTACTTCAAATATTCCTACAACTTTCGCCACATGCTCAGGCTGCGCAAATCCGATGGAACCATATTGATCCAATAATGATTGTTTCTCAATCAAATTTAACCATCCATGACCGGCAAGCAACAGGAACACTGACACCTTAAGGCAAAGTGCGACATATTTCAACCGTGTTGAATCGGGTTGAACATCGGCCGACATCGGAGCAAAAAGATCTTTCATGTTCGATGACGCGGAGCCGGTGAGGATCAACAGCGCAAGCGGTGTTCCGTAGTTTCCGGCTCTCTCAATAAACTCCGCAAAAGGTTCTCCCGAAAGTGGCCGCAGTAAAGCCGTGAATAATCCCCAGATCACGAGCCATACGGCTAGTATTCTCATTGGATACAACAGTACAGCGATGCCCATAACGATATCAACCAACCCTACTACCGGCATCAGCCGGTACGAGAGCCCGGTGCCAATTCCAAACACACCAAAGTAGTTGCACCATATTTCTTTGGTGATTATACCAAAGGCGCCATGCCCGATAAAACACATGGCCATCGCGATGCGTAATGTGAAATATATCTTTTTAGTGGTGCTCATTTTTGAGGTTTCATTTTTAGTCTCTGCACAACAAGCTGCCCCACTTCCCTGCCCTGCTTATTGCCTTCAACCAAATCAAACATATAATGTATTCCACCATACATGCGCGACATAGATGCCTCCCATGCTGCATCGCGAAACGATTTAAAGGATCGCGGCGGAATACCAAACTCCGATTCAGATGTGTCCCTGTACGAAAAATTATCCCCGAAAATATCTGTCATCACTTCGGCCGCTGCTGCGGATATAACCGAGTGACCGCTGATGTATGCGGGAAACGGAGGAGTTTGAATATAGGGCCGCCAGTCGGGATCGATGTATTTGTTGATGATCGTTTCCGGACGAACAACATTGCTTCGGAATTTTTCATCCCAGCAACTGATGAAGCCATCAAAAAGCGCGACGGCAGTTTTCGTGTATGCATAAACGGTAGTGTTGAAGTCGGCTCCTGAATTCTGACAGGCTATGCCAACTATATTCATCCAGTGCCCGCCCGGTGAAAATTTCTTGGTGGCGAACATTACGTGACCGTTTACATTTAATTTGAATGGATTATCGTCCCAGAAATCTGCCATATGTTTTTCCTCATCAGAAAGTGTATCGCCTTCATGCTTTACCTGCATCAGGTTCTTATAAAACATTGCAGTTGTATCCTTGATGGAATATAACGGCGGCGGAATAGGCTTAAACTGCTGCGCAGAATCAAGTGCAAGCGTTCTTATCTCCATCCAGTGCGATTCCATGGCCGAAGTATAAGACGGTGGTGTAGGGACCCACCTGCCCTCCTCATCGGTAACGGTGTATTTGCTTGCCGACCTGGTTTGAGCATAATTATCTTTCTTCGACCATTCCATCACAACAGAAAAAACGGAGTCGGCAAATGCTTTTGAATTGGCCACCATCTGCGAAGGCATTCCTGCGTCCTCTATTTTTTCGACCAGCTCGTCGTAATAACCCATCATACTTCCCTCCGGAAAGGTTACTGCGTTGCCCACTTTTGTAAACGCGAGGAGTGCGGCAAACCTGTAGTCCAGCTGGCTGTTGGGTGCAGGTTTTGGCATTGGCGGAAGGCCCGCCATCTGGCCCGAAAGCGTATGGTAACTACTATCGCCGGCGACAATACATTCATACGCGGCGATGTTGGCGTACGCGTAATTGCGCGCGGCGATCATTGGCGGAAAATTATTCTCCAGCACAATATCATTCAGCTTTTTTACTGTTTTGGAATACAGGAAAGGGTCGCTGGTAACCTTTTTATACTCGTCGGATTTGCACGAAAACAAGGTTGTGCAGGCAACAGCCATTGCACTTAATACTAATAACTTCATTCTTAAATGATAAAAAATAAATTGAAAAAAGGGAGATCCTGGGCTGATTAGTGCCTTATATCCGTGGAGGTTGTTCAGGAACGTTGGCAAAACCCGTGAGCTGCGCGGTATTATCGGCTGCAAATTGACAGATGCCGGCATTTATGTCCAGGGGTTTTAAATCCCAGGAATGGTTTTCCTGCTGAAAAACCGGTGAAAATGATTTAAACGCAGACGAATGACCGCTTTCTTTCTGGTGACCGGTGTTGTTGAGATCGTTCACAAGTTTGAAAAAATCCATACGCGAATTGCGTATGCGGCTTTTTTCACTGTTTTTGAGGCAGCGGAGCACGAGCTCGTCGTTTTCAATCTTCCGCATCACGTAGGTGTAATCGTTGCCGGCAATGTTCACTTCCCCGTAACAGCGTTCAAATGTTGTGGATCTGTTTATGAGATATGGTGTGTTGAGCGGAATTCGTAATTCTATGAGGTCGGATTCGTCGTATTGAGCCTGTTCGATATTTGCCTGCAGTGTGATATCTGATTGATGCTCGAGGAAAGTAGAAACAAAACGATATCCTACCCAGTTGAAGGTCAAAATTGAAAGCAGTAGTATAGCAGCAGGTCTTTTCACTTCAAAATCAGGCTGGAAGTTAAATTTTTTTCTGCAAAATGCTGCTTTTGAGAGTATTAAAATTGATTTAACCTGAACGATTTTCGGTACATTAGGTAAAGCGGTTTTACATGAAGGGCAGTTCGTTACGTGTAGCCTGGCGTCATCTCATAAAAAATAAGGTTTCAGCCGTTCTTAATATTGCCGGTCTCGCTATCGGCATTAGCTGTTGTTTACTGGCCACAATTTTCATTTCGAACGAGGACAGTGAAAAGTATATCCATCTTTCCTTAAATACAAAGATAAAGTGCCTGTGTTGCATGCGCTGGTTAAGCAGTTGTACCGGCAACACTAACTACCTTTTCCATAATTCAGCTGAAGTAAGTGGCTGATTCGTTGAAACCTGGAAATGACTGATACAGGCATCAAGCAGGTAGGTATGTCTTGCCTGCGTCATCGATAGCAGATACACAGAATGCGAAGGGTTGGCATTATCCTGGACACCGAGCAACAGAAAAGTCGGAGTTTTTTTATGACAGGAGAGATATTTCCGCAGTTGCACCTCGGTACACCAGTGAATGTAATTCGTCCAGTCGTGGAAGCATGTTTTCACTTCCAGCCAGAAAGACTTACCGGTACTCTGGTCAAGGAATTTGAATGCCGGGGTTGCGCGCTTTTCGCCCTGCGATTGGGTATGTTCGAGAAGGGTAAACCTTTCGGTCGGGAAAAGGGAGTTCGGAAGAGTTTGGAGGTTCACGGGAGGTGGATTTGTTGGGGAACGGCGCCCAACATCGGCATATTTTGGCGCTGCCCGAACAATTCGTGAACTCTAATGGTTAACCTGTAGGAACCGTCAATATTTCCCTTTCTTCTCCCGAAGCTTGCTGGCGTGTTTCTTCAGGTAATAATCTGAGATAGCAAAAGAAAGGATGGTGCCAAGCACCAGGAGAAAACTGGCAGTGGCCAGCAGCAATGCGTTTTCCGAATTCATACCAATAATATAAGATTAAACAAAATTGCAATTTCAGGGCCGACTACAACACCGTTTTTTAACGGTACCCCACCCCTTACTGTGGTTCAGTTTTTGTAAAACCTTTATAATAAACAGTCTGGTCATGAAAAACACGAATATTCCCGCGTCAAAAAATAAAACGGCACCCCATCACGATACCAGGAGACCCGATATCAGGGATGATATGGACAGCAGAAGCAACGAAGAATTCCATGTAAAAGGGGATAACATTACCCATAACAGGAAAGAAACAAAGGAAGAAAAGCTGAAGCACAAAAAATAACAGGCTACTTTTTCGAGGCAATCAGCTTATCTATCGATGCAACATAGCCGTCGTGTGCCCGCATCGGGGCCCTGTTTACATATACCTGTATATCCCGGGGTGCCCAGGTATTCAGACCATCCACATAGCGATTGAACATGCAAAACGCGGCAGCTATAAGCACTGTGTCGTGTATTTCTTTGTCGGACGCGCCATTTTTTTTAGCCGCGTTTATGTCTCCTTCTGTCACATACTTTCCGCCTTTCTGTACCGAGGCCGCAATGCGAAGCAGCGATTTCATTTTATCACTCAAATCTGATGAATTGAAATCGGATTTTATTTTTTCAATTTCACTGATATCACATTGCATGTAATGACCCGCCATCGCGCCGTGCACATTCTGGCAGAAAAAACAATCATTGAGGTGAGAAACATATGCGCCGATCAACTCTCTCTCTCCTTTTGAAAGAGAATTATCATCACTTCTCAAAAGCAATTCAGCCAGCTGATTTAATGGCCCCGCCGTTTCAGGGCTGTACACCATCAGTCCGCGGATACCAGGTTCGTCGTTTCCAAGATCTATATGTGCCATACTAAGATGTTTTTGGTAATACATATCCTTTCTCCACCATTCGTTTTCCCATTGGTACATACTCCTCATCATTTGCAGGAGTAAAGCTATCTAATCCGTCAACATACCTGTTGAACATCGAAAACGTCGCTGCAATTAACACCGTATCATGAATATCCATATCCGTTGCGCCGGCGTCGTGGGCCGCGTCAATATCACTTTGTTCTACATTTTTTCCAGACTGCTGTACTTTCCCTGCTATTTTCAATAATGCCTTCATCTTGCCCGACACTCCATCAGGAAATTCATCTCTCAGCACACCATCCACCAGATATTCATTATCGCCAAGCAGGCAACGCGCCGCAGCAGCATGACTCTTCATACAAAAATTACAATTGTTCCGCGACGACACATACGCCGCAATCATCTCGCGTTCCGCTTCAGTTAACGGCGAGGGTCCGCGCAATAAAACCTGCGCAAGCTCATACAGATATTGACCGGTTTCCGGTCTGAACATCACCAGGCTTCTTATTCCAGGTACACCTTCCGGTACGTTGATGTGTGCCATTTCAATGAGTTTGATTTTTCAGGTGATCGTATCCCTGCGGTAACCGGGTATACCCGTGATTTACGATTCTGTCAGCAAGTGTGTTATAATACGACGCATCGCGTGGTAGTGCGGTGCCGAGACCGTCAACATACCTGTTATACAGGCTAAATAACGCCGCGATCAGCACCGTATCGTGAATTTCTATGTCGGTGGCGCCCTCACCCTTCGCTTTTTCTATCATCCCGGGCGATACCGCTTTCCCACTCACACGAACCGCGGCAGCAATGTCGAGCAGTGTTTTCATTTTATTGCTAATCTTCGCCTGCGAATGGTTCTTTCTTATTTGTTCCGCGAGCGACTGATCACCGCTAAGCAAATTGACGGCAGCCGCATGTGCTGCCGTGCAAAATGTACATTCGTTTCCCGACGACACGACCGTCGCGATGAGTTCCCTTTCCGTTTTTGTTAACGACGAAGGCCCACGCAACAAAAATTGCGTGAGCTCCCTGATCGGTTTAGCTGTGTCTTTCCGGTATTCCAACAGTCCTGTTATTCCGGGAAGATGTTCTTCCACAGGTATATAAGGCATCCTGGTTTTTTATTTTAAGTTACTGTTATTGTTCTGTTGCCGGCACTGGAAATTGTTCCCACACATCATCATCGGGTCTGTCTACCGGCAAATCCGCAAGTAGTCCGTATCTTCTCACATCCACCCACCTGTGTCCTTCGTCAAACAGCGAAAATCTTCTCTGGTTAAGCATTTCAGTGAGTAACGCAGGTTTTGTACCAGCACCGCTATAATCGGCGAGATTATGCGCGTTCCTGATTACGTTCAATGCATCTTCACCTTCCGACAGGTTCTCGAGTTGAATATTTGCTTCAGCATAAATTAAAATTAATTCTTCATTGCGTACCAATGGAACCGGTGCAGTGCTGGTAGTGTACACCCACACATCGTGATTGCTGCTAAGTCCCTGGTATGATTGAGGTTCGCTTCTCAATGCAGCTTTTGAAGAACGGTCGTCACCATTCTCGATATCATCAGCATAAGATGGATGCGCGAGCCTTACATCGCCGGCCTGGTTGCGCGGAAAGAATGCGGGATTCAATTGATCACCGGACCCTGTACCGAACACATGATATACGCCGGTCGAAAAATCGCCGTTAAGATCGAAAAAAGATGCCTGCAATGCATCAAGCGCCTGCTGCCACTGCTCCCTGTAAATAGCTACACGTGCGGCTATCCCCCTGTTCACTTTACTTAGGCCCCCTGCATCGTTAAAGCCTGCAAATCCGGAAGTAAGTGGAAACGCTACCTGCGCACCCGACAGATCGCCGTTTGCTTCATCAAGCAATGTGGCAATAGATGCGAGCGCTTCATCGTAATTTTCTATTGGCCCGGGTTGATCAGGATTTGCAACTTCCGTTCTTATCCCGTTGTTATATGTAAGATTAAGATTGAGCAGCAACTGGTACGCCATCATTGTTTTGGCAAAACCGGCATATCCTTTTGCTTCGGCATCGCTCACAAAGGTTGAAATCGCTGATGCGTTGATGAGGAGATTGCAATTTTTTACTACCCTGTAGCGGCTTGCCCATGTATTGGTGAGATAGAAACCCGTGGGATCCAGGTGAGCATCGCTCGCGCCGAGAAGATCCGTTGTATACCGCGGATCACCGGTTGAAAAACGATACATCTCGCGGCCAATCACGCCCACATCATCAAGGTAAAGACCAATATTATTTCTCATCGCCGACTCAACGCCGGTAACGAGGTTGTTCAATTGATCTTTTGTCGGATTCTTGAGGAAATCTTCTTCGGTTGGACTGTTAAGATTGCCGTAATCCTTTTTGCAACCTGTAACTACTGCGGTTACAAGCATAAAAACGAGAAAAAATATTTTATGATTCGTTGTCATGATTCGTTTTTTAGAAAGTAACATTTAAATGAACGGCTGCTCTTTTTGATGCCGGGTAAGGAATGGCATCGATACCAGAAGAGAAACCGGCGCCGAAGTTGGATACTTCAGGATCATAACTCGGGTAATCAGTAATCGTAATGAAATTATTCAACGACGCGCCGATTGAAATTCCTTTTATAAAATTCACTGGCACGTTGTCGATCGTGTAGTAGAGACCGATTTCCCTTACGCGGAAATATCCTGAGTTTACGATAGAAGTAACGGCTGACGATCCGATCTTCATGATCCTGTCGAGGCCGTCGGGGATATGATTCGCGTTTGCGTCAGCATCCCAGTCGGGGCTAGTCATGCCGAAATCACTTTGCAGATTGGTAAGGTTCGCGTTGTAGCCGCCTTTTTTCCAATGCAGGAGTAACCTCAGGCTCAATTTATTTTTATATGTTACCTCGTTGAAGCTGCTCATCTGGAATTTTGGCTCCTGGTCGCCCCACACCTTAATTGGTGGCATAAATCCAGGCTCGTCGGTGAGACCGATGATCTGCGTTGCAGACTTACCTTCCTCTATCTGGAACGTCCCGATTAATACACCGGCAAGAGCGCCCAGCTGTATGGGAGGAACGGTGAGTTTAGTTACTTTCGAACGGTTCATCCAGAAGTTTACAGAAGTGTTCCATTTAATATCTTTTCCTGAATACGGGATGGCCTGCAACCCGATTTCAATTCCCCTGTTGCGGAGATCTCCCGCGTTCAGCCATTGTGTGGCAAAACCAGTTGACGCGGGCGAACTGTTGAGGATAAGAAAATCAAATACTTTTTTACTGTAAATAGTAAAATCAAAATTCAATTTTCCATCGAGAATGCTAAAGTCGAAGCCACCTTCAATTTCGGTTTGTTTTTCAGGTTTAATTCCAGCCTGTCCGCGTTGAGTGCTTACAACAGAGCCGGGTAGTCCTTCAATATTCGAAACATTAAGTGAAGTGAATTTACTTCCATAGGCAGGGAAGTTGCCGGCTTGCCCGTATGCCAGGCGAAGCTTCAGGTTTTGAAAGATGTCATCTCCCAAAACACCCGATCTTGTTAAATTCCACGCCACGCCTGCTTTTGGATATGCATAGAATTTTGACGGGTCGCCGTTGTTGGATGACCTGTCGAACCTGATCCCTGCGTTGATCGAAATCGCATCCATCAGCATTGCTTCTTCCTGGATGAAGATCCCGTTATCCTGGTTTTTTGTTCTGAACTGTGTTGCAGTCAATGCTCCTGCCTGGTCAACGTTCGACTGACCGATAATTACCTGTGTAGCGACGTTCAGCAGGTTATCAAAATTTCCTGTTTCCTGGGTAATACCTCCCGATGTGGTGAGTGAAAGTTTATCAGAAGGCTGGAAATTATTTACGAGAGCGAGAATATAATTTGTGTTGAGATTTTTTGTGAACCCCTGTATCGAAGTTCCTTTATTCACTGCCTGGAACTGCAGGAACGATGGAAACTGCGCGTCTGTTTTCAGGTTATAAAAATCAAAGCCTGCGCGTGCAACCAGTTTTGTATAGCTGCGGCGCGATCTGAGAAGATAAGCATCGAGGTTCATGCCTGTGATAAAGCGGTTCACCAGTTCGTTATTGATCACTTTATCCCTTGTTTCAAGAAAGTTGGAATTTGCAAAATTATTTCGTGGATAAACTCCATTTTCATCGGGATGCAATTCCGCGAACCCGGGTGTTGAAGACATAGCTATGCCGTATGTTACACCTGCGTTGTCGTTACCGGTCAAACCACGATCGGCTGAAGAATAAATATAATTACTGGAAAAAGACAGTTTGATATTGTCATTGATCCTGTGGTCGAGGTTTAAACGAATGCTTTTATTGGCATATCCTGTTTTCTTAATGATACCTTCTTCTTCCCTGTTCCCCGCTGAGAAGAAGAGACTTGTCTTATCATTACCACCCGACACACTGATCACGCTGTTTGTTGTGAAGCCAGTGTTGCCATACATTTCTTTTTCGTAGTCGTATATTTTGCCTGCGGCTTCCGCGTCGAGAAACTGCTGGCGGAGTCTTTCGCTCTGCATAGGGTCCTGCGAAAGGCTTGCTGCTG
Organism: Chitinophagaceae bacterium; assembly: GCA_016786745.1. GTDB lineage: Bacteria > Bacteroidota > Bacteroidia > Chitinophagales > Chitinophagaceae > Flavitalea. Next base: position 16,752 of record JAEUVS010000062.1, read on the forward strand.
ATTCAGCAGTGAATTTTCTCACGCCTAACAACTTTCTTGCTTTTACAAATCCGAGGTCCTGTGAAAACGATACGACCGTTTTTCCCTGCGCGCCTCTTTTTGTGGTAATGAGGATTACTCCTGCCGCTGCTTTTGAACCGTAAATGGCAGATGCGGACGCGCCCTTTAATATTTCAATTGTTTCAATGTCTTCCGGTCGCAGATCAGCGATCCTGTTTGATGCGTTATCCTGGTTCGAAGACCTTACGCCGGGTTGGGCAAGCGTTACGGTATTGATGCCCGATGATGTAGCGGAGTTATTGAGAAATACCCCGTCTATCACATACAACGGCTGTGTATTTCCGTATATAGAGGTAACACCTCTGAGCTTAACTGACGATCCGCCTCCTGGTGCGCCGTTGTTGCTGTTGATATACGCACCGGGTACTTTGCCATTTAGTGCGCCGTCGAAAGTTTGCGCTCTCGAAATTCCGTTGAACTGCTGGGCGTTGATAGTTACAACGGCATTGGTAAGATTTCTTCTCTTAACGGAAGTCGCGAGACCTGTTACCACCACCTCATCGAGGCGCCCGGCGTCTTCTTCAAGCTGAATGGTCATTTCGCCGGGATTAGCCTGCAGTGTCTGCGTTTTATATCCGAGGTAACTAATCACCAGTGTGGCATCCTGCGGAACAGAGATGCTGAATCGTCCGTTTACGTCTGCTATAGCAGCGATCGGGCTGTTTTGAACGGTAATGGTCGCCCCGCTTAGCGGAACATTTCCGCTACCTGAAACCACGCCTGTAACGGTGCGGTTCTGGGCGAAGGAAAGTACAGGAAGCAATAAAACGATGCATCCTTTAAAAACTGTTAGTAAGAATCTCATCTTGTTAGTTTTGGGGTTGTTTTGATTCAAAAACATGATTTCCATACCCATGTTCTGCAATTTGTTTAGCTCTCAATGGGTAGCCTGATAAATCGGTTGGTGTAGAAGCAGCGAGTCCATCCACGTACCTGTTCATCATACAAAACATAGCGGCGATGAGCACGGTGTCGTGTATGTCTTTGTCGGTTGCGCCGAGCGCTTTTGCCTGGTTCACCTGTGCGTCGGTAACATGTTTCCCGCCTTTCTGCACACTGCCCGCTATCGAGAGCAGCGCTTTCAGCTTTGGAGTAACCTTTGCGTTGAGATAATCCTTCTTTACCTGGTCAACCAGCTCACGGTTATCATCAAGATAACACACAGCGATTTCGCCGTGCGACTGATGGCAGTAAAAACAATCGTTCAGGTAAGAAACATATGAAGCGATCAGTTCGCGGTCGGCCATCGAAAGGCCTTCATTCGAACGCAGCATCAGGTTAGCCAGTTCGCCGATTGGTGTTGCGGTTGCCGGGCTAAATGCGAGAAGCGCCCGGATGCCGGGCAAATTTTCATCTACATCAATATGTGGCATAGTTAATTCAGATTTGATTGCTGTTTCACAACAGGATATTCAATCCGTTGTAAACCGGCAAAGCCCGTAATCACGAGCCCGATAAGAAAAATGAATGAGAAAATAAAGATTGCATTTCCGTAGCCGCCGAGAAAATCAGCAAGCGCACCGATAAAAAACACGACGCTTGCTGTGAACAGCCGGCCTATATTATAACAGAATCCGGTAGCGAATGCTCTTATGACGGTAGGAAACAGTTGCGGAATATATACTGCCAGCACTCCCTGGCTGATACCGAAGAAGAATGCCATTACAAACATTTCCGCGAAAGTGGCACTGGTGATCGATGTGTTGAGCTTGAAAACAACAAACACCATGATAAAGCACATCGCAAAACACATGATGAGTGTGTTACGTTGCCCGAGCGCATTTGCGATCCAGCCCGATGCAACACTTCCCAGCAAACCCGAAAAAGCGAGGATCATCATGGTAGTACCACGCAATTGCTGCGCGTCGCTCTCGTTTGGCGTAACGCTTTGCACCCACGTGGGCGCCCATGAGAAAACCGCCCACAGGCCGATCAGCATTGTGCCGAATATCAACGAACCGACCAGCAGGTTTCTTCGATAATTGGGCGAGAAGATGCCTGATGAACTCACTTCAACTGCACTGTTGTTTGTTTTTCCCGCTTTCCATCCTTCCGATTCCGAAAGAATGAATGCTGAAACAACCGCTGTCGCGAGTGGAATGGCGCCTACGAGAAACGCACTGTGCCAGTTCGCCAACACATTGTTCAGCGCACCCGCGGCGATAAACCCCACCGGCATTGCGGCCGACACTATACCTACGGCAACCGCGCGTTTGTTTTCGGGCCACAATTCGCACACAAGAATGTTGGTGGTGAGCATCACGCCGCCCACGCCAAAACCGGTAAGAAACCTGTAAATACTCACAAGCATCCATGATCCGGAAAACGCGGTGAGCAGCGTAAACAATGCGTAGAATGCGGTTGAAAAAGTTACCGCTTTCGAGCGCCCGATCCTGTCGCAGATATATCCCCACGAGAAACCGCCGAACATACTGCCAAAGAGAAAAAATGAATTTATATACGCGCTCACGCTATTCATACTCTCATCATTCATTTCACCGAGTAGGTCCCTGACGGCTACCGGCAGGTACACCGACATCAGCATCGACGATACACCACTGAACATGATGCTGATGAAACATATAGTAAACGCAATTGCGAGCTTGTGCCTGTTCATGAAAAATGCAACTCTATTTTTTAAACATTCTGGTTGTGGGATGAAACGATTTCCATGAATGCCAGAATTCCTGCGACGCCTGCAAACGTGAAAGCTTAACGCCTTTCATCGCGCCATCAATACAAAGGCCCGAAGGGCTCCAATATGAACCTGTTTTTGTATCGGAAAGCATATTGCCGGGCAGCTTAACAAACTGCAGAATGTCGTTATCAAGTTTCCTGTTTAATACATGAAAGCTTGCCGTATCATTTTCGAGAGTAACCAGAAGCGGCGCGCCGGGGAGGGAATCCTGGATGATCCTTTCGGAAGCAAGCATATTCCAATCGTAGGCGATGGCGTTTCCGTTGTGCTCAACTCCAACCACCCACGATTTAAACTCCCACGAAGCCGAATCTCTTTTTTCGAGTCCGTCTTTCGTTGTGCCGTTGTCAAAATCTCTAAGCGACCTGTATTGCCTCTTGTAAAGCGTATCGGGCTGCAGAACAACCGCATTCGGATAACGCAGTAAAAAAGTACGCAGCTGTGATTGTTGCGAAGGAATTTCCTTTAATGCCGCACCCTTAAGTTTTCCTGCAACGGCAACTCCTGTGGCCTGTTGCCACCAGCTTTTGGTAGTAGCGTCTTCAAACATCGCATTGAAGTGATCCATACCCACCAGCCTGAACGTTTCAGGTTTGCCGCTCACTTCAGGACTAAACACCCTGCCCGTTCTGCATACCGTGCAATAAGTAACGATAACAGGTGTTCCGCCCACGGTGTCACGAACCTGGTGGTGGTATCCGATTACCTGGATGGGATATGCTTTCGCCTCGCCATTGTTCAGCACACCAATTACGAGCCTGTTCCCGTCAACCTTGTTGAATGACGCATCGGCAAATTCCTTTGTTTTCGGCTGATAAAACATTTTATCGGCCTGGAACTTAAAGTTGATCTTATAGAACATAAATCCGTAAACAACCAGCAGCAAAGAAAAAATGCTGCGGGCGATCCAGCCTGAGTTTCTGAAGACCTTAATAAAAAACCACAGCACAACCGCAAGTAATAAAATGCGTATCCACATGATATTATTATGCAGCCAGTAGGCCAAAGGCAGGCTGTTGGTTTTCTGGCTTCCGGGAAACGGCATGATAAAATAAATGCCGGAAATTTCCAGGGCGATAAGCAGGATCAATCCTGTTGCCAGGATTCCTTTGTTCATACTAAATACTTGTTAGGTGAATGTTGCGGCTACTTTCGAAAATGTTAGCGTCACGCAAATTCAGGAGGTTGAGCCGGCAGGCTGCAATGTTCCGACGAAACGAACGTTTCGTTCTGTGAGAATTCAAATGTTGTGGTACGGGGTAAGTGGCCAATATAATAAGTTAAGGAGAGTTGATCGTAGTCGCTGGTAATGCTCTTTTCAAAAGAGGCCTTTTGCGATGGTTTGGCGTCGCTATGCGATGCGAGGTTGTTGGTGTAATTGAAATATTCGCTGCTGGCAGTTTTAAGCTTTGTTTTCGTTTGGTCGGGAAGGCAAAGCAAAACGAGCTGTCCATTGTGGATTTTACGCTTTACATACTTGTAAATCACACCGTCTATATCAATTTCACCATCTACTCTTTCATACGAAGTGTTTTCAGCGAGATAGGGCATTTCCAGTTCAACCTTAAGCGTAATCATTTCCGAGGCATCGGCCTTATTCCGGTCAAGAAATTGCTCATAGCGGCCATCCGCCTTCTCCTGTAAATAATGGAAGAACAGCCTGTATCCTGCCAGGTTGAACAGGAATAAAACGGCAAGAAATAGAGCAGTCAGTCGTTTCACTTCAATCACAATTTATGTTTTTACCATAACATATCTAAAAATTCTTAAGTAATCATCTATTGCCAGAAATCACTGGACTGCGTTCCGAAGTAAAGGAACAGGGAAAAACAACAGGAGCCTGCAAAAAAACAATTGTTGATACCGGCGCTGAGTTAAGCCGGGAAGTAGCACCTTATTTCGGTTTCACCGTTTGCTGATTTTTCAATTAGCAATGATCCCGAATTCGCCTCCATTACTTTTACAGCGATAGCAATCACTTCTGCCGAATTTTTCATCTGTTCACCGCTAAGTTCTACAACATCGAACACTTTCTTCGGGTCAATATTGTAAGCGGACCCGTTATGAACAAGTTTCAAAAGAAAATGCTCGCCTGTAAAACCTTCGGGTTCGGTTTCCCCGTCGATCATCACTTTTGTACACTCGATAAAAATTTTGGGTGAGCCGGTATCATTGAACTTTATCGCATTCATTACCAGGTGTTGCAGCATCAGCACCATCTGGTTGCGGTGCGCGCGTATTTCACAGAGCTCACCGGTGGTAACGACCGCGTTGCTTTCGCTTATTTTAACCTCAAGCGTTTTTGTGACCTCCGCAACAATGGCTTCCATGTTCACCATACCCTTCGGCTGGTCAGTGATATTGATTTGGGTTAGTGTAACGATGTCCTCGAGCAGCAGGCTTATCCGATTGAGCGACGATTGAATTCTTCTGAAGGATGCCTTTCCGTTGTTGCTTAACATATTGGCTTCTTCGCGGATCAGGCGCTCGATAGTTGTATATACGGTGCGGATCGGTTCCCTGATATTATGTGTGGCGACGTATGTAAGATGCGACAGCTCGCGTTCCGACAATTTCACCTGACGTAATCTTTTCTGCAATTCAGTGTTCACACTATGCAGTTCTGCCTCTTTAGCTATGCGGTGGGAAACATCACGAATAAGCAGCATTACACCGATCGGTTCATCATTCGAAACAAGTGGAAGGATATGTGTTTCAACATGCCGGCGATGTCGTAAGTCACTTTTTGCAGGAAGAAAACTTTTCATGCCTCTTTCAGCCGAACGAATGGCATCCAGCAGAACCTGATCGGTGACTACAGATGGCAACACATCTTCCAAAGTGCGGCCGACAACTTCATCATGAGTTTTGTCGAATAAATTCTCTGCTGCTTTGTTCCATACAATAATTTCTCGCTCCACTCCAACAGCAACAATTGCATCAATACCCGACTCGATAAGTAATGCACCGAAAGATTCGGATCTAATGTCGGTTTTCATAACAATCAGGCGAATTGGTTATTTAACGCTGCAGGCTAATGAAATGCAGCTCCGTGAAGACAGGTACGTCAATATACACTATTTTACAGTTAATACCGATTAAAATCGTAATTTCTATCGTGTTAACCTTATTCACTTTATGCTCCAACACTACCTCCTCATCGCGTGGCGACATCTCCGGAAAAATAAATTGTATTCCATCCTTAACCTTTCGGGGCTCGCGATCGGAATTGCTGTTTGTTTGCTTATCCTTTTATTTGTTGGACACGAAAGAAGTTTCGACAGGTTTCATCATCGCGCCGCCGATATTTACCTCGTAGAAAGCGGGAGCCAATGGGATGGAAAAACCTTGCAGGCGCCGATGTTGAACTATTCTACGGCGCCACTGCTTCATCAATCGCTGCCCTATATTGAAAAGTTTGCTCGTATCTATCATCCATGGCCTGATGCTACACTTACGGATCCATCTGACCGGCATCGATCTTTCGTGGAGAAAGAAACAATTTTCGCCGACAGCAATTTCTTCTCATTCTTTAACTTTCCGCTTATTTCGGGCAATGCAGCGTATGTTTTAAAGTCGCCTTTTACAGCGGTTATTTCACGTGAAGCCGCCATTAAATATTTCGGAAACGAAAATCCTCTCGGTAAAAAACTTCGTTATAACGCAGGGTACGAAATCACAGTAGCCGGTGTTGCCGAAAACCCTCCTTCCTACTCTACTATCCGGTACGACATCGTTATTTCAATGGCGAGCCTGCATGTGATGGAAAAGGAAAAGTTTTTTGTAACGCCATCCTCGCATGTCGGCGGCGGCGCTTTTGAGAACTACGTACTTCTTAATCCGAAAAAAGGTTCAGCGTTTGCGCAATACCTGCGTAATCTTCCTAAACTTCACGACACGCCCCCCGACACATATTTTACTGCCACAAGGTTTATTGATTACCATCTGAACGGACAGTTTGTGAACCATAGCAATACACGCTACATGGGGATGTTCATCATCTCGTCGTTGTTAATTCTTTTGCTTGCACTTACCAATTATGTCAGTCTTTCTACAGCGCGCTCTTCGACGCGTGCAAAAGAAGTAGGTATAAGGAAATATTTTGGAGCCGGGAGAGGTTCGATTGCATGGCAGTTTATGATTGAATCTGCATTATATGCAACCATTGCGTTTGCCTTGGCGTACCTGATATGCATCCTGTTACAGCAAAGTTTCTTCAACTATTTGGATATCCGGATAGACCGTCATTTCTTCTTCCATCCATATATGTTCGGAATATATTTTTCTCTCTATCTTCTTTCAATTGGACTTGCCGGCATCTATCCTTCACTGTTGCTGTCGGCGTTTGAACCTATCCGGGCAATTGCGGGGAGGCTGTCATCACCCGGACATTCACTTACACTCAGGCAATGCATTACTGTTTTCCAGTTTGTAATCAGCGTTACACTTGTATTGCTGAGTATTACCATTTACCGCCAGGTGCACTTTATCCGCACTTATAATACAGGCATACGCCAGGACAATATTGTTATGGTGCCATTCAACAACTCGGTCGGACTTCATTATCCTGCAATGAAATCAGCGATCGGTCATATTTCGGCTGTGGAAGGCGTTGCCACCAGCCGTTATGTTCTTTATGCTGGTAACAGGGAGTCGATTTTACTGAAATCTAACGGGCAACCGGAGGAATCACCGGTGCCATTTCTTAGTGTCGACGAAAATTTTATTTCCGTAATGGATCTTCAATGGATTTTACGTCCCGGCGATTCGGTATTTACGCGCCGCAACGCGATTGTGGCAATCAATCCTGCCGCCGTTACGAAACTCAGGCTGCCCGCTGATCCACGCGGACATACTGTCTCCAACGAATACAACACTTTTACTATCGCCGGGTTGCTAAAAAATTTTCACTATAATTCGCTGCATCAGCCGATGGATCCGGTAATCATGAGTATAGCGCACGACACTTCAGACTCATGGACGATGGGAGGCACCATGTACATCCGATTCAAACCCCACACCCCGGTTGCGTCAGTTATTCCGGAGATCAGGAAAATATATGATGAATACATCAGCAATTATCCTTTCGAATTCAGTTTTATGCACGACGCGTATCTCTCAGCATACAAATCGGAAGAGAAGTTGTCGAGGCTCTCCTCGATTTTTACAGTCATCACGCTTATTATTTCATGCCTCGGATTGTTTGGACTCGTGAATTTTAACACACAGCGCCGGATGAAGGAAATTGGTATCCGTAAGGTATTAGGTGCTTCTGTGCATCAGATTGTCGCGTTGCTTTCGAAAGATTTATTGCGGTTGGTCGTAATTGCTATCATTATAAGCAGTCCTGTTGCATGGTGGGTGATGAATGAATGGCTCGACAACTTCGCGTATCGCGTCGCTATCGGAGTTTGGATATTTTTGCTAGCTGGCGCTGGCGTTATCCTGCTTGCGTTTCTTTCTACTGGCATTCACGCGATAAAAACTGCTACCTCAAATCCTGTAAAAAGTTTAAGAACGGAATAAATTTGAAAGGCGGTTAAAAAAATTTCAGCGCCGGTTGGTCTGCGTGTTTACCCACTTCACCTGATCTTAACAAGCTTACTGGTTACAGAATAGCGTTTGCTTTCGACTTTTAAAAAATACATTCCAACCGGGCTCGATTCGAGAGATATTTCAAGCTGGCTGATTCCTGCTGAAAGATTTGATGAATAAGTTTTAACAAGTCTGCCGGTGATATCCGCTATCGCGATGCTGATGTGTTGCGGTTCGCGAAGGTTTATTGTTGCCAGCACCTTGTTGGTAAATGGATTAGGAATAACCTTTACGCCTATTTCAGGGAGGTTCAACGTTCTGTCATTCGGTTCCAATAGACCAGGTCGCACCGGCGGCGGTGGTGGCGGCGGTGGCGGCGGTGGCGGCGGTGGTGGTGGTGGTGGCGGCGGCTCTTCTGTATTTGTTTGCCTTATAAACCACTCATACATATTCAAATTAACCCCATCATTAACCGCTGTCGCGTTCCCCCCATTATAATTATGACTAACCCTGAAATTCGGATCAAACGCCCTGCTCCACGCATCATGCAACAAACTGTCACTACAGTTATATAAAGTAGGCGGGTTTACATTTCTTAAGCGGGTATACCGCGGTGTTACCGCACCAGCAACTTTGCTGATGCTATCTACCCAGCTATCCGGAACTCTAAGTACAGGGCCGCTTCCGCAATTGTCGGCCTCACAGTACACAAACCATGTTTTTAATTTAGCCAGCCCTATATTCTTTGCAAATATTCCCCGTGATGAGTTATTAATATGACCGAGTTGCGAACACAATGCAACAGGAAGTATCGCGGCCACACGCTTCGCACGCGCCACGCTGCTACCCGCATATTCTATAATCATGTTTGCGCCATTGCTGTAACCGGTGAGATAAATACGGCTCGGATCAATACGAAACCGCTGCACAGCGAAGTCGATTACATTTTCCACCTGTTTGGCAGAAGGAAACTGGTCCGGAACACCAGGTTGCAGCCTGATATATTTGTTGAACTGCGGAGCAATCACAATATATTCATAGGTAACACCATTGTATGTTTGAGTAAGCGCATTCGTATTTCTCTCAACACGTCCCGGAAAAGTTTTATGCCCTGCCGAATCCGCGCCCCTGTCTTTGAACAAACGGCAAAGCTCGAGCGCGCTTCCATTACCTCTCGCAGCACCGCCATGAAAGCTGATGATCAGCGGGTATTTTTTTGCCGCGTTCGCAGAGTTATTGTAACCCGGCGGAACATACTGCAGCATGCCGTTGAAAAAGTTATCGCCACCAATATTAAGTCCAGACACTTTCTGCATCTTCATCGGCGAAAAATTCCACAAAGGATTCCAGAGATATTGTTTTCCCGAACTGGTGATGGGATAACGGTTGTCGTAGTTTACACAATCGGCCTGGGCGAAAACAATGGCGGGAACTGCTGATAAGACGAGAAGAATGGCCCGGATCAGAAGATATGGATTTCTGTAAGTCAAGTCAGCAATAAATTCGATTTATTATATTTTGGTTTCAGCCGGCCAAAAATACAGGATTGAAAATAAAAATCACCGAAAAACCTGTCGTATCCCCAAACCCACACAACTATCACCAGGGAGCTGGTAAATGCAAATGGCAATCGAATGCCGGAAGCAGTAACCAACGGCACTAAATCGTATTGAAAGCTTAAAAAGTTGAGCCAGGTTTTTTTGCCAGTGATAAAACGATGTTCATAAGGGTGTTTTCACTTGTTGTGGGTATCTGCAGGAGATTTATTTTGCGGATGATATGATATACTTTGTGATTGCCAGCGCGTGTTTAACGATTGCTTTTTTAATAAAAGAGAAAGAATACAAAAATTAAGCGCCTATTTATTTCCTCAACATAGGCGGCAACGCCGTTGAAGGGATAAAAGCCGCGGCAGGCCTGCATTCCGTGCAGGGAACATTCGTTAAATCATCGCCAAGCCTGGCCCTGTATGAATCCGCAAGCTGTTTCAACTCATTCACCACCTCTGGATACTCCATCTGTAAATCGAGCGTTTCACCGGGATCGGTGCTAAGGTCATACAGCGCAAGTTCAACATCCATCGTTCGCCATCCCGCACGGGTGCCATCTTTACCCGGCAGCTGATCTTTATATGTTACCGACCGGTGAGGAAAAATTAGCTTCCACTTACCTTTTCTTATCGCCTCCAGGCTATTCTGATGATAGTAGTACACAAACTCCTTCCGCGGATTCGCGTTGGGTTCGCCTAACAACAACGAAAGGACATTTATTCCATCAATTTTGTTTGATGGAACCTTAACGCCGCAAGCAGCGGCGATGGTAGGCAGCAGGTCGATTGCCGAGGTTATTTTATTACATACCGTACCGGCGGCAATTTTCGATGGCCACCGCACAATGCATGGCTCACGCTGACCCCCTTCGAATGTAGTGCCCTTGCCTTCACGCAGCCCGCCTGTGTTTCCGGCATGATTGCCATAGGTGAGCCATGGCCCGTTATCGCTAGTAAAAATGAGAAGGGTATTTTTCTCGAGATCGTTCTTTTTAAGGGCATTCATCACCTCCCCGACCGACCAGTCGAGTTCTATCATCACGTCACCAAATAAGCCGCGTTCACTTTTTCCCCTGAATTTTTCAGATGCAGCAATCGGTACGTGCGGCATTGAGTGAGCGAGATAGAGGAAGAAGGGTTTGTTTTTATTCTTATCAATAAACCCGGTAGCTTTTCGGGTATACAATGTTGTTAGTTCAGCCTGTTCTTCAAGCGAAGTGATTTGTTTCACCGCCTTGTTTCCGTCTATAAGCGGAAGTGGAGGGTAATAAAAACGCACATTTGAATCGTTCACCGGCTTGCCCAGGTCGTCGAGCGGCCACATATCATTTGAATAAGGAAGGCCCAAATATTCATCGAAGCCATAGTTAAGTGGAAGATAAGGAGCCTCAGCGCCGAGATGCCATTTGCCGACCATGCCGGTTTTATAGCCCGCTTCTTTTAGCATCGAAGCTATTGTTGTTTCTTTCGGATTGAGCGCGATCGCCGTCCACGGAAAGAATGCACCGTAAATGCCGAGCCTGTTAGGATAACATCCTGTGAGCAGGCCCGCCCGCGACGCGGTGCACACCGCCTGTGCCGAATAAAAATTAGTGAACCGCATACCCTGTGCAGCGAGCCTGTTAATATTCGGAGTAGAATACTGAACACCGCTATAACATTCCGGATCACCATAACCCATATCGTCCATGAAGATGATGACAATATTCGGCCGCATGGTTGATTGGGCGCTTGCGTTTATGGACAGCGCCGCAATTAAAACCATCAGCACAAACACTGGTTTTTGCTTTACAGGCATTTGGAACAGTTGTAGTGAAAATTAAGTAATGATCCCCATCCGGCGAATTAAAACCCTTACGATAAAATTCGGTACCAGCTGTCAATTATTATCGGAGAAGCGTCCATCAAGCCGCTTTTCTTTTTCTATACTGTCTGAAACAACTGCGTTGATGGAATCTTCGGTGGCAAATGGGTATAAACGGTTTGCAGTACTTGGTTTCGGAATGGAATGTTCGCCTATCGCGCAGGCTGTGAAGAAAAGAGAAATCACAGCGGTACAGAACAGTTTCATAAAACGGACAAGGTTTAGTTGAATGCGGCCAAATCTCCGCTTTTTTTACTTTTGGGAACAGGGTGTTTTCACGGTACCCAGCAATTTTTAATTGTTACTTTTTCAGACCGGGAAATTTGGTAAACACAAAACGGATCGCGGTATCCATCTCTTTGTTTACAGCGTTCAGGGCGATCCTTGATTCTTTGATCAGCAAAATACTTGCATATAACATCAACATGGCTCCAAGTATTCCCAAGATAACCGGGATCCAGGCGGATCCTTTCCGGTAAATATCTATAACGCCTATCGAGATGCTGGTGGCCACGAAAATGCTAAGTGTGATATAAAGCGCGCCCATCGCTCTTTGCAACAGCTTTGCGCGTTTGGCGCTTTTTTGCAATTGTTCAAATAATATGGACACCTCCTGCTCGAGAGTGGATTCAGTAGAATTATTTTTAATAAGTTCCTTAATGGCGTCGGTAAGTTTTCTCGTTCTTTCAACTACGCGGCCGAGACGCTGAGAAGTAGATATAATCAACGAACCGCTCGCAAGGATCAGCACAACCGGTGTGATCATTGAAGAAAGGATCGTTATTGTCCGACCGATATCATCCATATTAATCACAATATAAGAATAGTGCCGGCAGCGACTCCACCCGCGCAGATTCTGTCAACCGCTGATAATTATTCAGCGTCGGTTGAACGGTTGGGAATGATAGAAATACTTCCATCTTTTTCCAGCAACGTTCCGCGATCGACAATTATCAAGGGCGAACCATCGGTCAATTTTTCGAGCCAGTTCCATTTGACTTTGAGTAGCGTAAAAAGCAAATCTATACCTACCAGTGTGCTCACCATAATAAAACAGGCGGTGATGGAAAAATCATCGCCCACAAGTGCATCGGTAGTTGTTTCGCTAATTATAAGAAGGAGCACAAAATCGAACGTGGTAATTTCTGAAAGACTCCTTTTGCCAAGTATCCTGAAAATAAAATACACGCGGCGTTGGTGGCTGACTATAGGATGTTGTCCTCAAAAAGCAAGCTGCTCCGAAAAATATGGCAGCATTTTCTGTTCTATCCGCTCGCCGATGCGATTGACGTGATCGCCGGTGTATTCCTCATAAAAGTGCTTAACTCCGTATTGATTGAGAGAACTGTCCAACACTTTTATCGAAGTGGCAATAGGCTGATCTTCATTTCCCGCGTCAAACGCGATACTCTTCAACTCCTTTATTTTTTGGATATGCTGATCCAGTGTAGCCAGGGGCATATTAGCCCACCATTTTACTTCGATCATTGGCAACCGCTCGCCATTTTTATAAGGAAGATCCAAATAAAGCGGTGGGTTCCCGGGGTTGGGCGACCACGCTGCCGCGGAAGCAAAACCGATTTTAGTACCAAAATCCGCATTGTTGAAATCATCAATTGTCTTGACGGCCTCCATCTTCCTGATACCTTCCGCATCCCCGGGTACATAAGCATAAGGCATCAGGCAACACGGACTCAGCATATAAAGACTTGAAAAAATTTCAGGATGCTTCTCCCCTATACGCATCGTACCATAACCACCCATCGAATGTCCCGCAAGTCCGCGGCTCCCGGGTTTAGCAATCGTCCGGTAATGTTTATCCATGTAGGCAACCAGGTCTTTAGCAACGAAGTCTTCCCAATTACCGGTTGTTACCGAATTAGAATACATGCTTCCCTGGAATTTGTTGTACCCGTTCGGCGTAACGATAATCATCTCCTTTGCCGTGCCTGAAGTAAAAACACTGTCGGCTATTTTGGGAAGATTGATCCAATGGTCCTCGAATCCATACCACTTTGCATCGTCGTCGGTGTAGCCGTGCAGAAAATATATTACAGGATATCTCTTACCTGTATTTTTCCTGTATCCGGGCGGCAGGTACACGGATACGTCCCTGTCAGGCGAATCACCCGCAAGGTTGCCTTCCAGGCTCTTACCGTGCACCCTTATTCTTTCCACCGAACCCTTTAGTGTTGCATGGGTTCGCTGAGCCTGTGCCGCGACTGATAAAACGCTTATAACTGCTACGAACAATAAAAATTTACCTGCTTTCATATTTAGTGCCATAAACAAGGTGGCCATCAATATACGATTTTCCTCTTTCAAAGTCTCGAACTCCAGGTAAGTGTCGCAATTTGATTTTTTAAAGACACATCTCCGCTGATCCCTCACGCTCGTTCCGCGGAGTTTATCCTGAAGTTGAAGGCCGAATGGGCAGACCTCGGTTCGGGATGACGTTAGCGTCTTTCCTGTCATCCCGAGCCGACGCGAAGCGTCGCGTGAGGATCGGCGGAGAAGCAAAATTTCAAACTGAGACACTACCGAACTCCAAAATGTTGCCGGAGAAATCCTATTTTGTCAGACAATTGACCCTGTACCGGCTAAACTGTGCCATCATGAATCAAAACAAACTCATTGTATTTTTCGTTTTTGTCGTCTTCTTTGTCATTTCATTTCTCACCAATATTCTTGGACCGCTTATTCCGGATATTGTTGTCAGCTATAATTTAAGTAACAGTCTTGCGGGCTTCCTGCCTTTTTCGTTTTTTATCGCGTATGCCGTGATGTCGTTACCGGCGGGGTTGCTGATAGAAAAGTATTCTCAGAAGAAAATAATAATAGCAGGCTTCCTCTCGGCCCTTGTCGCCTCTTTGTCGTTCGCGTTGTTATCCACGTTTCAGGTGGCGCTGGCGAGTTTATTTGTAATCGGCCTTGGAATGGCGATGCTTCAGGTGGTGATCAATCCGCTGCTTCGCGAGGCCGGTGGTGAAAGTAATTTCGCTTTCAATTCAATCCTTGCCCAGTTGTTTTTTGGCTCCGCTTCATTTCTAAGTCCCCTTTTGTATAGTTATCTCGTTAACCATATACATACCGGCGATAACAATGTTATTATTTCATTGTTCAACGGACTCGTCGAAAAGAACACCCGTTGGATATCGCTCTATTGGGTGTTTACTGCCGTAAGCCTGCTGATGGTTATTGTTACGCTCGTTGTAAAGTTTCCCAGGGTTAAGCTGAAAGAAGAAGACAGGGTAGACATGGGTAAATCATTTACTGAGTTAATTCGCGACAAGTACGTGTTGTTGTTTTTTATCGGTATTTTCTGTTACGTAGGTACAGAACAGGGTATTGCGAACTGGACGTCAAAGTTTCTCGAGGTGTACCACGCGCAGGATCCATCTACCACAGGTGCACGCGCGATATCTTATTTCTGGGGATTGATGACAATTGGCTGCCTTGCCGGGCTGCTGTTCCTCAAATTATTCGACAGCAAAAAAGTGTTGATGGTAAGCACTACCTGCGCGTTGTTTAGCTTTGGCATTGGTTTGTTTGGCAACGTTGACCAGGCGCTTATCTTCTTTCCATTATCAGGATTATTCCTTTCAGTGATGTGGGGAATCATATTTTCTCTTGCTTTGAATTCTGTTCCCAGGCATCATGGCACATTCTCTGGAATACTATGTACCGCTATCGCAGGCGGCGCAGTGGTGCCACTCGTTATCGGTGCGTTGTCGGAAGTAGTAGGGCTACGCGGCGCGATGACTGTAATATTTTTAACCCTCGGATATGTTCTTTCTGTTTCACTGTGGGCCAGGCCGCTCATCAGAAACGCAACAATAAAAACGTGGAAAAAACGACGTAGCGCGAACTCGGTTGAAGGTTAACAAAAATGCCGCCTTATTGTTGCAAGACGGCATTTTGAGTAGCTCTGATTACATACTTTTAAGGCGTCACGTACTGTACGGCGCCAATACTTGGATTATTATCCGGCCACAGCACACCGTTATAGTCTACAAATTCCGCCGCGGGTAATCCCTGTGCAATAATCATCGCCTTATAATTATTTCCACCTGAACGAAGTGTTGAACTCGAGAGAGGACTTAGTTCAAAAAACCCGGTAAAACGAGGATTCAACTGTACGTTGTTGGTACTGTTCGCAGGATTACACGGCGCGCATCCATTCAGTGCGCTTGCGGTGTAAAAATGGTTTTCGTAAACAGCGACTAATTTGGTGGCGGTTGTATCGTAGCTCGCCCAAAAGTTATTATTTCTTATGTAAGTTTTTCCCTGCGCAACGTTGCTGACGATAAACATTGCCACACTACGTTTTGGAGTTTCGAGGTTCGAGACTGTGTCGGTTCCAAAATCGAACATAATATTGTTGTAAATCTTATTGAACGAAATGTAGTTCGTGTCGGCCCCAACTTTATAATTCTGGGAAAAGAAAAACGCGTAAGTGGCTGTGTTGGAAAAAGTATTATTGCTGATATAGTTGTCTTTGCAAACAAACGATCTTCCGGAACCAGCGGGAACCTCCCATGTTTCCATATTTACACCCCAGGGTGATTTCGATGATTGAGGCTCCGTCGATGCGGTGACGTTGGCAAAAATGTTGCTGAAAACGAAATTACGATTACCGCCTATTGTACAGCCCGAACTGTAATCATGAAAATAGTTCCGCTTGATGATGTTGTTTTTTACTTTCCCCTCGTGACCTATCATACCAAACGCATGCATATAGGCAGAGTTGCCTGCATAACTTTCATTCTGCTCGACGATTACTTTCTGCACACCGAAATTAGCCGACGTCGTGATTTCCTGGGTCATCATTGTTATTCCTGTATGCCCCCAGTTGGTAACAAGATTCCCTTTTATCAGCCCACTATCCACGCCGTTCCAAAGCGCAAGTCCGTCTCCGTTCAACACGGTAGATATCGGGACGGTAGACTTGATTTCATTTTCAACAGTTGTCCATCCCTTATCAATTATGCAATTGGTAACTTTTATATTTTTCACTACGCTGCTGCTTCCTCCGGGTGCGGTTACCACGAGACCGTTAAGCGACGCTCTGCCGATAGTGCAACTGTCGAATGTAATATTTTCTGCCGGCGCCAGCACCATCATTACATGGCCGGAACCACCACCGCGAAATTCAATACCCCTGATTGTGATGTTGCTACTGCGACTAATAATGGCCATTTCCGTGCTGAAATCACTAACTTTTCCGGGAACAATCGTTACAAATGCCGGAGGTGTTGTGGAAGAAAGAGTTTTGATGTACAACGCGGCAGATGATGTACCCTTGTTCTCAAGGAAATATTCTGAACCAGAAGTAAGGTCAGAAAGAACATTGTTCTTTCCTTCCCTGTATTCGAGGCTTATTTTCGAAATTCCACTAACGAAAACGCGATGCGTCCATGCGTATGGGCTTAGAACGCATTTCCAGATGTTGTTACTCCCGGTATAGGTCCAGCTTGTAAGCAGGGCCGTACCGGCTAGCACCGGCCTGGCGCCAGTTCCGTAAGCGCCTAAAGTGATATTGGTTTTTCCGCCGAGTTCGAGCGAATCCATGGGCATGTACCAGGTGTCGCCCCTTCGGAACAGGATAGTATTTCCGCTTAGCATTAACGAATTTGCTTCGTCAATAGTTTTTTTGGGAGACGAGGGAGACAGGCCGTTGTTGCTGTCGTTTCCGTTAGCAGCAAAGTAGTAGGTGGTGGCAGAAGAGAAAAAAGGAACTGAAAATAAGATCGTGCAGGTGAAGAAATATCTTTTAATACCTGACGACCATAATCTATTTATAGGATTCATGAAGATTAAATTTAAAATTGATTAATTCAATTTATATCCGTGAAACTTATTTCGAAAGCACTACCTGGAGTGTCTTTGTTTCCTTTGCCGTTGTCAGCTTCAACAGGTAGGTTCCCGATGGCAAATCTTTCCGCGAAAACGATAGATTGTATGTTCTCCCGGCTTCAGTTTTACCATTAAAAAGATTTTGCAATTTTGCACCCGAAACTGAATACACTTCAAGCTGAGCGTTTTCTTCCGCCTCATCAGTTTTAAAAGTGATCCTTGTCGCAGAATAAGATGGATTCGGATGTGCCCTAAGAATAAATGTATTTCTCGCCGGCACCGTCACAGCTTCAGGAAGCGCAGCTGTGCCCACTTTATTCACGATTATCGAAAACGTTCTGCTAACGCTGGCGGGCACCGGTGCATTATCAGTAACTGTTACGGTCACGAGAGCAATTCCACTTGCGCCCTTCTTAGGCAGGTACTGAATAATGGCATTACCGTTCGACGTTGGATGCACTTCGATATGTTCGAGTATTTCACTTTTGCATTCAACACCGACGGACACAGCCTGGTCAGGTTCATTTCCAGGAGTAATTCCGGTTATTGAAACAAACCGTCCGTCGCCAGTTGATTTGGTGACTTGATTGCTGATCTCCTGTAATGTCGGCCGGGTATTGACCTGGATGGCATCCTGGGCCATGATGCCGGAGTAAAAGCCAGGTAAAACGAAGATGATAACAGGCAATAGTATGCCCGCTCTCCACGCGAGTGGAGTTGTGTAGTTGTTTTTCATGTTTATCGTTTTAGTGAAAAATAAAAACCATCCTTTCAATTTTCGTGTTGAAAATCGCGATACATGAATGCACGTTTTCCTGAAGAAGAAAACTTGCACCAAAACAATTCTTTCGTTAAATCAGAATGTCAGTTAGGAGTTTTTAAAATTCGCAGGAAGAAAAAAGGTTGCGGGTGATATTTTCATATTAGATAGGTTTAAAATTAACGTGAGGGATCATGAATTTTCTTGTAAACGATCTTGAATCGAATGTAGATGATTTGTGAACGCAACCCAAAATTTTTTACAATCGATTTATACTATCAGGCTAATACGTAAGTGATGCATTAGCTTAGTATAAATACGGTGATTTGATAACTTACAAAAAGACACCGGCGCGTTAAACAATTTTCAAAACCGTGCCTCTACTTCTTTGATCACATGAGCGGCGATCTTTCGGCCCAGTTCTAATCCTGCTTGGTTATCTGAACGGAAGTGAATTCCACCCTGGAAACGCGACTCGGCCGCATCTTTCGCGCGACGGCGGAAGTAAGCTTTATCTGCCGGAAAAAAATAACCATACAGTTCCGATGTTACCCCGCTCATCACTGCATGTCCCGACGGATAACCCGGAAACGGCGGCGTAAAAAATAAAATAGGTTTAAATGTAGTATCGTACTGATCGGGACGAATTCCCCAGTAAGCGTACTTCGCATCCCAACACGCCACTATCGCATCATAGGAAGCCATCGCAGTAATTGCATACAGCTTCGCCGCTTTAAGCGGATCGAGATGAATATTATATTCAAAGATTCGTTTCGACAGCGTCTCTTCCCAAAACGATTCATTCGCCCAGAAATACGCGTTCCACATCGACCTGTACGATTGCCTGAAGTTTTTCAACTCCTCCATTTCCTTCCTATAATCGGGAGGAGGACCGGGACGATATTGACTGCTACTGTCAAGAAAGACAGTCTTATTCTTTCCCAACAATGGCATTAAAGCGAACTTACCGTTCCATGAACCTTTACTAACCGGTATTTTTCCATCCCACGAATATTCCGGTACATAACTTTTTGTTGATTCTATTTCTATGTTCGCAATTTTTTGTCCCAGCTCGAAACCAGCTTTTGTATCCGAAGGATATGCTACACCCGCAGCGACACGCGCATCCATTAGCCATTTCGACATCTTTTCAACCGAATCCTTCATTTTGGGATAGTAATGAGCGATGATGGCGCTCGCCACACCCGCAGCCACAGAATATTCACAGGGATAAGACGGTGATGCAGGCACCGGCCCATGTAGCCGGATACGTTTATCAGTTTGGAACGGCCGCTTTCTTTTATATGTCTTTTTGGAATCGAAAGCCGCCACAAGTGCATCATATGTCGCAACCTCCATCACCATATACGCAAGGCCGCCATATCGACTCGTATCGTTAACGAACAAACTAAACATCATATCGGTCCAACGATAATTCGGCGCGCCGGCATTCCAGTACAGCAGGCGCTGCTGCCCGGCGGAATAAAGAAAACCCTGGGCAGCGAGCACATCTGCTGTTTCATTCTTCGATGGCGGTGCAGGTAACCTGTACTGCTCCACATTATGGATAAACTGTGTTTTATACCTGTCGTTCTGCGAATAGATTTGGTTACAGATAAAAAAAGAAAATAAAATCAGTAAGCTTTTGGTCATCGTTTTAAGTATTTACACAAGAATACCCGATAAATTCAATCGAAAAAATGCAGCGTCAACGAACAGCAGGTTAACGTATACAAACAGCAGCACCAGATTACCTGGTTAAAGAAGAGATTTCGCGAATTTTATTTCATCAATCAACTTATGCGAAAGAACAGACAAAGAAAAAAATTCACCTTCTACATTATCATCGGCGCAATTTTCCTTTTCCTGCGACTGCTCGACGACGGAGTAACCAATCCAGGGACCTTCTGGGAGCGGTGCGTAAACAATACGTGGCTCACTTTTTACTTAATAGTGAACAACTATGTCCTGTTTGAATACACCGTACCGTTTTTTATCCGCTCGTGGAAAACGGCATTGACGAGCCCGGTACTGCTTTTTATTCACTTCCTTTTTTATTCACTTGGCATCTATGCATGGCGCGCTATTGGAATTTCCCTTCACACTTATTATTCATTGACAACCGATAGTTCGATCGAAGAAGGAGTAACACGGCAGTTACCTTACAGTCTCGGCTCAATTATATTTTTCCTGATCGCCAGGTACATCTTTGATTATTTCAGGCTGCGGCAGGTTACTCAACAGCTTACGATCGAAAAACAACAAGCCGAATTGGGTTATCTCAAGTCGCAGACTAACCCGCATTTTCTTTTTAATACACTCAACAATATTTATGCACTCACCCTGGAGAAGTCAGATCGTGCGCCGGAATCGGTGTTGCGTCTCTCCAAGATACTTCGGTTCATGCTCTATGAAACTACCGGCAACTATATTGCCGTGGAAAATGAGATAAAAATCATTAACGATTATGTAGAGTTGGAAAAGCTCCGATATGATGAGGGGCTGAATGTGAATTTCAACTACGATGTAGAAGATATGAAACAATCGATTCCGCCTCTCTTGCTGATTCCACTTGTGGAAAATGCATTCAAGCATGGCGTGTCGGAAACCCGGTCGGCGCCTTTCATTGCTATTCATCTCTCAATAAAAAAACGGCAACTCATTTTCGGTGTAAAGAATTCTGTAAACACGCTCGGTGGAGAAACCAAAGTAAATGAGAATATCGGTCTTACCAATTTGAGACGGCAGCTCGAATTACTCTACAGCGACTACAAGCTTTCGTTATCGCAGGAAAAATCTATGTTTACAGCGACATTGAATATCAACCTGGCGAGTCATGTCTAAACTGACCTGTATAATTGTGGAAGATGAGCCGCTGGCAACAAAGGTGCTTGTCGATTATATCAGGCAGGTGCCGTACCTGCAACTCCTCGAAACTTTCAAAGACGCGATACCTGCAGGAGATTTTTTGAGAAGTAATCAACCCGATATAATGTTTCTCGACATCCACCTGCCTGGAATAAAAGGAATCGATTTTTTAAAAACACTTCCTAACCGGCCCGCCGTTATTCTGACCACCGCATATCATCAATACGCTGTGGAAGGGTTCAATCTGAATGTAACCGACTACTTGTTGAAACCTTTCGAGTTTGAACGGTTCCTCGCTGCAGTATCGAAAGTGAAAGTTGAAACCCGTAAACAGGATGAGAAGGATTTTATTTTTGTGAACGTGCAAAAGAAAAAAGTAAAGATTGCGTTTGACGAAATTCTCTATGTTGAAAGCCAGCGTGAATATATTAAGATTGTTACGACGAAACGGGAATTTCTAAGCAAGCTGAGCACGAACGAGATTGAAAGCATGTTACCCCCTGGTATCTTCAAACGGATCCACCGGTCGTTCATCGTTTCAATAAAGAAAATTGATTCTTATAACGCGGAGATGATAGACGTAGGTGGCGTCCAGATTCCTATCGGACGAGGATACAGGGATATAGTAA
>JAEUVS010000047.1 GCA_016786745.1 Chitinophagaceae bacterium
GATAACGATAGACCCGCAGGACGCGCGCGATTTTGATGATGCCATTTCAATCCGGAAGCTCGAAAATGGCAATTTTGAAATAGGTGTACACATCGCTGATGTGTCATACTATCTCGAACCCGGTTCTGCGCTCGACAACGATGCGTACGAGCGCGCTACGTCTGTTTACCTCCCCGACAGGGTGTTACCCATGCTTCCTGAACGTATTTCGAATGAATTGTGTTCTCTCAGACCGCGTGAAGACAAGCTTACTTTTTCAGTGATATTTAAAATGACTGCAAAAGGAGAAGTGAAATCTTCGTGGATCGGCAGAACGGTAATGCATTCCAATCACCGGTTTACTTATGAAGAAGTACAGGAAATAATCGAAAATGAGGAAGGTATTTATAGCGAAGAAATTCTGTTGCTCAACAGGATTTCACAAAAATTCAGGAAGCAGCGATTTAAAAAAGGAGCGATAAATTTTTCATCGCAGGAAGTGCGTTTCAAGCTCGATGAGCAAGCGAAGCCGGTGGGTATTATTATCAAGGAAAGTAAAGAAGCGCACCAGTTGATAGAGGAATTGATGCTGCTTGCCAACAGGACGATCGCAGAGTATGTTTCCAAAGTAAAATTCCAGAAGAAGGAAGTTCCCTTTCCTTACCGCGTTCATGATACCCCCGATGAAGTTAAATTGTTGCCATTTATTGCTTTTGCAAAAAAACATGGTCATGAGTTCGACACGTCGACACCAAAAGGTATCGCGGAGTCGTTCAATAAAATGCTTGATGCTGTGAGAGGCAAACCACAGCAACACGTGCTCGAGCAGCTTGGGATCCGTACTATGGCAAAGGCGATTTACACTACAGAGAATATTGGTCATTACGGACTTGGGTTTGAACACTACTGTCATTTTACATCACCTATCAGGAGATACCCCGATGTAATGGTGCATCGCATATTACAGCAGTGCCTGAACAAAGAGGTTACTCCCGATAAAAAGCTTGAACAAAAATGCAAGCACAGCAGTGATAGGGAAAGAGCCGCCATGGAAGCGGAACGCTCCGCAAATAAATACAAGCAGGTGGAGTACATGCGTAACTTTTTAGGCGAAGAATTCGAAGGCGTAATATCAGGTGTATCAGGTTTTGGTTTTTGGGTAGAGACAGTTGAACATAAATGCGAAGGCCTCGTTAGCCTGGCAAGTCTTGCCGAATTCGACGATTTTGCTCTCGTAGAAGGTGATTACAGCCTGGTTGGAAGGAGAAGCGGGCGCAAATTTCGCATGGGCGACAAGGTGAGGATAAAGGTTGTGGCTGCAAACTTAACAAAGCGGCAATTGGATTATGAGTGGGTGATTGTTACGGCGATGACAGAGGAAACGGAGTTTAAACAAAAAAAAGTAAAAAGTAAAAAGCGTTGATTCTCCGCTGATCCCTCACCGCGCCTTCGGCGGGTTCGGGATGACAAGTGGTTCTCCGATGTCCTCCCGAGTGCAGCGAGGGATCAACAGGGAAACAAAGGTTAGACCGATGTCATCCCGAACGAGCGAAGCGACGTGAGGGATCGACAGACGAACACGCAATAAAACAGAATGTTTTCATTTGAACAGATATCAGAAGAATTTGCGCGGAAATTTAACGTGAGACATTTCCCGGAAACTCCGGCCTCGCTGTATGAGCCGGCGGAATATTTTCTTGGTATCGGCGGAAAACGGTTGAGACCCGCGATGTGTTTAATGGCAAATGAATTATTCGGAACCATTAATCCCGACGCGTATCACGTGGCCATCGCGATAGAACTTTTCCACAACTTCACCCTTATTCACGACGACATAATGGACAAGGCGCCGTTAAGAAGAAATATGGCGACTGTCCACACAAAATACGGCGAATCTACTGCACTGCTCACCGGTGATGCAATGATCGTTAAGGCGTATGAATATCTCAACAGGGTGAATCCTTTGCAGATTCAACGTGTGATCTTTCATTTCAATAATGCTGCGCGACAGGTTTGTGAAGGACAACAGCTCGACATGGATTTTGAAAAAAAGGAACATGTAAATTTTGATGAGTATATCACTATGATCGAGCTGAAAACTTCTGTGCTGCTTGCTGCGAGCCTGCGCCTTGGTGCGATTTTAGGAGGGGCGGGGAAGGGTAACCAGGATCATCTATATGAGTTCGGCCGCAATCTGGGTATTGCTTTCCAGGTGCAGGACGACTATCTCGACGCATTTGGCGATCCGGCCCGGTTTGGAAAACAGGTTGGCGGCGATATAAAAGCAAATAAAAAAACTTTTCTTGTGATCCATGCGTTGGAATCGTGTGGCGATCCGAAACGCGAAGAATTTAAACAGTTGATGAAAAGCAACGCTGCGGACAAGGTAGAACGCGTGCTTGCATTTTTCAGAGAATGTGGCGTCGACACATGGGCAGCTGGTTTAAAAGAAAAGTACATCAGCCAGGCGGAGTTTCATCTTGAAGAGGTAGCTGTATCATCGGCGAGAAAGGACTCGTTGAGAAACCTTGTGCGTTTTCTCATTCAAAGAGACCATTAAATTTGATTTCCCTTATTTTTATCGCTAAAACCTGCTTCTCCGTATGTCGCGATCCCTCTTCCGCAAAAAATCTATCGAAAAAATTATTAATGACGCAGAACAGGGATTGGCGGATAGTCATGAACCCGCGGGGTTAAACAGGATTCTTACCGTAAAAGACCTTACATTTTTAGGTATTGCCGCAGTTATAGGCGCTGGCGTATTCTCAACAATTGGTAAAGCGGCATATGATGGCGGTCCCGGTATTTCGCTGCTGTTTATTATTACAGCCGTTACATGTGGATTTTCGGCGCTTTGCTATGCTGAATTCGCGAGTCGCGTACCGATTTCCGGAAGCGCATATACATACGCGTATGTTTCGTTCGGTGAACTTGTTGCCTGGATCATTGGTTGGGCGCTTATCCTTGAATATGCTATCGGAAACATTGTAGTAGCCATTTCGTGGAGTGGGTATTTCAACAATCTTCTTGAAAAAGTAAATATCATACTGCCCGGATGGTTAACGATCGATCCTTCCACCGCGAAAGAGGCTTTCCTGAAAGCGCAGCAGGCTATCACTGCCAACACTCCTTTAACTCCCAGCTTGCAATTTGCATACGATACCTGGATGAACGCGCCTTTGATAGGAGGGTACCGCATCTTTATGAACATACCCGCTTTTGTTATCGTGGTGCTGATTACCATTCTCACCTACATCGGTATCAGGGAGAGTAAGAAATCGACCAACGCGATGGTGATTTTCAAACTGGCAGTAATTGTTTTTGTGATCATACTGGGTGTGTTTTCCGTAGAGCCACACAACTGGTCGCCTTTCATGCCAAACGGGTTTGAAGGCGTGCTGAAAGGCGTGTCTGCAGTGTTCTATGCCTATATAGGTTTCGATGCCATTTCTACAACCGCCGAAGAATGTCGCAACCCCCAGCGCGACCTGCCAAGAGGAATGATTAATTCCCTGGTGATATGTACCGTTCTTTACATACTGATTGCGCTTGTTCTTACGGGGATGGTACCCTATACGGAATTGAATGTGGTTGATCCGCTCGCCGAAGTTTTTGAAAGAACCGGAAAGGGGTGGATAGCCTATATCGTTTCAATAAGCGCAGTAATCGCTACAACAAGCGTGCTGCTTGTATTTCAATTGGGGCAGCCCCGCATATGGATGAGCATGAGCAGGGATGGCCTGTTACCAAAAGCATTTTCGAGGATTCACCACAAGTACAAAACACCCTCGTTCTCCACGATCGTTACGGGTATAATCGTGGCTATACCTACGCTGTGCCTGCCAAGTTCCCTGATGACCGACCTCACAAGCATAGGTACCCTGTTCGCATTTATCCTAGTGTCAGGGGGAGTGCTGATGCTGCCCAGGCTCGCTCCCGGCACCGCAAGGGGTTTTAAGCTGCCGCACATCAATGGCCAGTACATAGTTCCCCTGGTATTTATCCTGTTTGTTTACTTTTCGTGGAACAGGATCGCGGAAAACGTGAGGCATATCGGAAGCGACAACCTGCAACAGGTGTTATTCCTCATCTTTATCGCAGAAGCGGCGGTAATTTCGTTCTTTACATTTATGCGGCGGTTATCACTCATCCCGGTCATGGGCGTCTTATTTTGCTCCTATTTGCTTATGGAGATACCTGCCTTGTCGTGGCTCTGGTTCCTGGGGTGGATGGCGCTGGGCCTTACTATTTATTTCCTGTATGGATTCAGGAACAGTAATCTTAGGACTTGAAGTAATTTGCGGCATGAAGTTCCAGGTTGGCGACAGGGTGATTGTACTCCATTCGGAGGAAGAAGGCGAGGTGGTGGATATCATCAACAATAAGATGGTAATGGTAGATGTGAGGGGTGTAAAGTTCCCCGCTTATATTGACCAGCTCGATTTCCCCTATTTCAAACGATTTTCACAGAACAAACCACAGGCGTCTCAAAAGAAGCCGAAGAGGTTTATCGACGAGGTGCCCAGGGAAAAGAAACACGTTGCCAGCAAAGAAGAAACCGGGGTCTGGCTCACTTTTATCCCTGTAACGGATACGGATGAATTCGGCGATGAGATCGTTGAAGCGCTTAAAATACATCTCATAAACCGCACAAATGCGCCTCTCCACTTCGAATATTTATTGGATTACATCGGAAAAGACGGCTTCGAACTAAAGAATAACATAGCCCCCTTCGAGGATTTCTATATCCACGACATGCCGTTTGAGAATATGAACGACAGTCCCTCGTTTAACTTCATCTTTTCTCTTCAGAAGCCCGATAAAAAGAAGGCAGAAAGCTTCGAAACATCTCTAAAACTGAAGCCTAAGCAGGTTTTTAACCGTATACAGGAGATAAAGCAAAAAGGCGACGCGACATTCTCATACAAACTTCTTGATACGTACCCGGACAAGCCGATAGAGGATAAAATGGAAATGGCCCCGTTACTTAGAAAAGGGTATAAGGTGTACCCGGCGTCTTCTGCGCGGCAGCATCTTGAGCCTGCGAAATATGAATTGGATCTTCATATTGAGAAGCTCAATTCGGATTATGCCTCGCTTTCTTCTTTTGAAAAGCTCACCCTGCAGTTGCAAACTCTCGAAAAGTACCTTGATCTTGCCGTCGCGCACCACCAGCCATCAATGATTGTTATCCATGGGGTGGGAACGGGTAAATTGAGGGATGAAATTCATGAGGTTTTGCGTGTGCGCCGCGATGTGAAATCGTTTATTAACAGGTATCATCCGGCTTATGGATACGGTGCAACAGAAGTTTACTTTAAATAACCGGGTTTACTTGAAATAGCGGCGCGCAACCATGCCCCGCGCAGCGGACATCTAAAAATTCAAATCCGCGAGGCTCTGCAACCTCTCATACTTTATCGGATACGTAACAAAAACCCCGGCTTTGCCCATTTTAACCGTCCCTTCCACCCGCACGGTCACCGCCGAATCTTTCGCCGTTTCCGCCATTTTCGCGATGGCAGTAGCGGTCTGAACTTTTAAAACAAGCGGTACGGCAAACGTGTCGCGACGCGGAACCGATACAACGGAATCCATATTCGTATCTCCCAGGAACGACGAATTGACATACACTTTCGCGGCGGCGTCTTTCAACTTCACCCGCTGGTTGTTGGGATTAAAGAACCGTACATCCACGCCGATCAGCGATTCTGTGAGCCCCATTTTAATCAGCCGGATATTTTGAACGTCTACAAACTCGAGGTCTTTAGGCTTCGCGCAGGAAGCTACCGTCGCTATAATCACCAGGGCTGCCAGAATTTTTCTCATCCGTTCTTTTGGCTGCAAAGTATGCGAATAATTTTTTCGTCCAAAAATGAGGGGTAATTTTAGCATTTTTGGTTGCCTAAAAAACTTAGGTTTCAAATGTTAAAACGACTGTTTTTGGGTCGAAAAACGCGGAGAAAAATTTTCGGAAATTTTTTTCTGCGCGAAATGACTCATTTTTAGTTATTAATGAACGATCAACTCAACTAAAATTAAATTCGTATTGGCGGCCAAAATCGCATCACCGCACAAATTTAGACTTTAGTCTAAACCACATTATTTTTTCAAAAATATCATGACGTTAGTAATTGATTTACAATATTTTTCACCGTCTATTTTCTATTTTCAATTAAGGAAAAGTTCGCATTGCATTTTTGACCAATATGAGCATTTTCAAAAAATGAGTTTTCGTAACAGGTGCACCCTTTCCGGGGGCAACAGACCGATCGTTTTAAGCATTCCGATCTATGGCGGGAGAAACCAGAGAGCGGCAATGAAGGATGTTCGTATCCGCAATTCAGAAAGCTGGCAGGCCCGGCACTGGAAAACGATTATGTCGTGTTACAACAAATCGCCCTGGTTCGGGCATTACGCCGGCGAGCTCGAAAGTTTGTATTCCCGGAAATTTGAATTTCTGAAAGACTGGAACCTGGAGTGTTTTAAATGGATAGCCGACAAATTGTCAATCGAAACTTCGTGGTCATTAAGCAATTCTTACCAGGAAAACTATAACGACTCACAATTTCTGGACTGGAGAAATAAATTAAAACCCTCGACCATCAATCAAATATTTCCGCCGGTGCCGCGGTACCCGCAGGTTTTTGAGGATCGGTTTGGCTTCATTCCGCACCTGTCGGTGCTGGACTTTTTGTTTTGTACGAAGGGGGAGATGTAGAGTGTTTCTCCGCCGATCCCTCACGCTCGCGCCTTTGGCGCTCGGTTCGGGATGACGGTTAAGGTCAGCAAAAAGAGCAATGTCATCCCGAACCGGGGCGCAGCCCCGTGTGAGGGATCAGCGAGAAATCATTAATTAAAGAATAATAACCTTCTTACCCGCAGTTGTATCTATCTCGGTAAAATAGAAAGAATTTTTAGGAACATATGGCTGCGGACTTTCACAAGTCACACCTGGAACAACCGGCTCAGCCGGGTCGAGCATTGTAAATGTTATTGCTTCGGGAGACGCTGCAAAACTAATAGTGATTACCTCTTCATCTTCGTGAACTTCTGCATTAACCTGAGGCGGCGGAGGCGGAGCGGGTGCCACTTCTTCTTCGACAACCTTTACCGGTTTTGATTTTTTCTTTACCCGGGGCGTTATAATCACCGGCTCCAGGACGGTTACTTCTTTTTCAACTGAATAATACACTACCGGAGAGTACACCGTTTGTGCAGCCGGTTGGGGTAACACGGGCGCTGATGGATGCCGCGAGGCAAATCCCGCTACAAACAGGCACAAAAAAAATGCGATGAAAGGTTTTAAAAGAGAGGGCTGCGGATTATTCCTTTTCATGATCCTCCTAATCCTCTGCAGCAGGTATTCTTTGCCAATGCCGGTTGCTGCGAGAGCAAATTGTGCCTGGTGACGAACCCTGCCCAGGAGGTACAATGCTTCGGAATATTCCCACGCATCGAAGCCAGCGTCAAGCACCAGGTCGTCGCAGCTGTTTTCGCGCTCTTTACGAACAGTAGCCGCAAGCAACTTCGCGAATGGATTAAAAAACAAAACCGTTTCGGAAAGGGTCAAAAAAATATTGAGTAGATAATCGTTCCTTTTTATGTGAAAGAGTTCATGAGCGATAACCGCTTCAATTTGCCTGTAGCTGAGATTGCTGAACATGGATACCGGGAGAAGCACTATCGGCTTCCAGAATCCAATAGTAAGCGGACTTTCCACCTTGCCGGAAAGCCATATCGCCGCTTTTTTTGTGATGCCAAATTGTCCGGCGATTTTATGGGCCATCGCCTCA
Source organism: Chitinophagaceae bacterium (assembly GCA_016786745.1). Lineage (GTDB taxonomy): Bacteria > Bacteroidota > Bacteroidia > Chitinophagales > Chitinophagaceae > Flavitalea. The sequence continues at coordinate 7,776 of JAEUVS010000047.1, forward strand.
AACATTCTTTCCGCCGGCAATAAGTTTTTTTTGTAATTGTTCCGCTGAATGATCAACTGCACAGACGTTCGCAAGATAAAAAAGAGGAGCACCGGCAGGTATATATAAGATAAGGCCGATACAACAAAACCAATTCCTTCATTACCATATAGGAGAGATGAAGCCTGCTGCTCCACGAAATAAGCGAGGCTGAATATAGTGCCACTGGCAATTACACTGTACGTGTTGATGGCAATACTGCAGAAAAAAAGTAATGTACCTGCTAATATTCCCCCGAATGCGAGAGCGTGCCGAGTACTGGAAGAAAACCGCCTGCCATTTCGTGTCGTCGTGATATAAAAAATCCATACGACGCCGAGTTGCCACAGACTGTCGATAAGAGACCATCCCAAAGCTTCAAAAAAAGTGGACTGGTTCATAGCGACAAATTTTACTGATTTTTCATTTCAGTCAAAAGCTTCTGAATTTCTTCGAGTTCATCGGCGGTAGCTTTATGGTTGCCCAACGCCTGGATAACGAGTTCGGTTGCGGAGCCCCCGAATAGTGTGTTGATCATTTTTCCGAGCAGGTGCTTCTGGGTTTTTTCTTTGCTCACTGCCGGTTGATAGATGTGTGTTTTTACAGAGTCATCTCTTTTTACGAGCCCCTTTTCATTCATGATCTGCATAAGTTTCAGGGTAGTGGTGTAACCGGCCTCTTTTGTTTTAGAAAGTTCTTCATGAACCTCCCTGACACTTGCAAGGCCCTTGTCCCATAATACCTGCAAAATCTCCAACTCGCTTTCGGTAGGTTTTATATATTTTATTGAAGACATATAAACGCTTTGTCTCAATATTACGATAAATTTCGTAAATGAATTGTAAAAAAACTTTCTTTACTGTGAGGGAACTTTCTTTATGTGCCGATCCCTCGCTACGCTCGGGATGACAATCGTGTTTGAAGTGCACCGCGATCCCGCAGCACGACAATCATGCTTTAGACACACCTGTCATCCCGAACCGATGCGAAGCATCGTGTGAGGGATCAGCTAAAAAAGTTTGTTTGATTATTTCTTCGTAATAATAACCTCTTTCTTCACTTCCTGCTTTTTCGTTTCGTGAACGCCGCCGGTATCTTTATGAAGATTCGCGAGAGTAGGTGCAACCACCAGCGAAACGATACTCATCAGCTTGATCAGAATGTTCATCGAGGGTCCGGAAGTGTCTTTAAAAGGATCACCGACAGTATCACCTGTTACAGCAGCCTTATGAGGATCGCTGCCTTTCTTATAAGTCTGACCGTTTATTTCAACGCCTTTTTCGAAAGACTTTTTCGCGTTATCCCACGCACCACCTGCATTATTCTGGAACATTCCCATCAACACCCCGGAAACTGTAGCACCGGCGAGAAACCCTCCTAAAGCTTCTGGCCCCAACAGAAAGCCAATCACTAACGGAGAAAGGATCGCGATAGCACCAGGCAACATCATTTTTTTAATCGAAGCTTCTGTTGAAATCGCCACGCATTTATCATATTCAGGCTTACCTGTGCCTTCCATGATACCTGCAATATTTTTGAACTGCCTGCGCACTTCCTCAACCATCGCCATTGCGGCTTCGCCAACGGCGCGGATAGCAAGTGAAGAAAATATCATCGGGATCATGCCGCCTATAAAGAGGCTGGCTAAAACCTTTGCTTTGTAAATATCAATACCGTCCATCGCGAATCCGTTGTGATTGATCACCCCAACGTATGCTGCGAATAGTGCCAGGGCAGTAAGCGCCGCGGATGCAATTGCAAAACCTTTACCGGTTGCGGCCGTAGTGTTACCTACTGCATCGAGCACGTCTGTTTTTTCGCGCACATCTTTTGGCAATTCACTCATTTCAGCGATACCACCTGCGTTATCTGCTATCGGTCCGAACGCGTCGATAGCGAGCTGCATTGCGGTAGTGGCCATCATGCCAGCCGCAGCGATAGCCACACCATATAAACCTGCGCACTCGTAAGAACCCCAGATACCGGCAGCCAGAACAAGAATCGGAAGGAACGTACTTTCCATTCCTACGGCAAGTCCACCGATTACATTGGTAGCATGACCGGTTCCTGACTGACGAACAATACTATCCACGGGGCGTTTACCCATTGCCGTGAAATATTCGGTGATGATGCTCATGAGTGTTCCTACTGCGAGCCCCACTGCAATCGCCCCGAGCACACCCCACTTGGTAAATTCCAAATCACGGAGCGTCATCGTTTCGGGAAGTATATAATATACGAGACCGATACAGGCGAGCGCCGTAAGAATAATCGAGCCCCAGTTACCCATGTTGAGAGCTTTCTGGACATTCGAAGTATTGATTCCTGCTGCGTCGCTGACACGAACGAACAGGGTACCAACAATAGAAAATAATATTCCGACACCAGCGATAAGCATGGGTAAAAGAATAGGAGCGAGCCCGCCGAAATTGTCGACAGATTTTGTTTCCTGGCCAAGCACCATTGTTGCCAGTACAGTGGCTACATACGAACCGAAAAGGTCGGCGCCCATACCTGCAACATCCCCTACATTGTCGCCCACGTTGTCGGCGATAGTTGCGGGGTTGCGTGGATCGTCTTCAGGAATACCTGCTTCAACTTTACCTACCAGGTCGGCTCCGACATCGGCGGCCTTAGTATAAATACCGCCACCTACGCGTGCGAACAGCGCGATGGATTCAGCGCCGAGTGAGAAACCTGTAAGTACTTCTATTGTTTTCACCATCTCCGCTGAATCAACTGCAGCGTCGCCGGCAAAAATCATTTTAAGTAAGATAAAAAGGCCACCAAGACCCAGCACCGCTAATCCCGCTACACCTAATCCCATTACCGATCCACCGGTGAATGAAACAGAGAGCGCTTTGCTCAGGCTCGTGCGAGCAGCCTGCGCTGTACGAACATTCGCTCTCGTAGCGATCTTCATTCCGATGAAGCCTGCCAACGCGCTGAAAAAAGCGCCCACAATAAATGCCAGGGCTATGCTCCAGTGCGAGCTCGGATTACGTGATCCCATAAACGCCAGGAGAACACCCGCGATAATCACAAAATAGGTGAGTATTTTCCACTCCGCCTTAAGAAAGGCCATTGCACCCTCAGCGATGTAGTTGCTAATCTCCTTCATGCGGTCATTTCCCGCATCCTGTTTTGATACCCAGCTGAATTTCACGAAAGTATACAGCAAGCCAATAGCCCCCATAACAGGAACCAGATAGATCAGTTTGTCCATAAACAGTATTTCTTCATCAAAATTTAGAGGGGGCAAAAATAGGGTAAAAGGTTGATGAGTTTACTTTTTCTTCTTAAACGGATTAAGGTTTTCTATGAGCCCTTTTCCTGATTCTTTCAACCTGTCTTCAGGCTTTACCGGCTTGGATTTCAGGCTGTCTGACGTTGCTGTATCTTTCCTGTTGAACAGCTGATCTTTCAGTGCATCGCCCGCCTGCTTAACCAGGTCTTTCTTCAACGACTCAACCGTATCCTTAACCGCTTTTCTTGAACTGTCTATCTTCGCCTGCGCAAAGTCTTTTGCCTGATCCTTCAGGTCGTCGGCGAGATTTGTAGCGCTTTCTTTTAAGTCGAATTTAATGTCGGGGTTGGTGATGGTGCCAAGCATTTTCACATTTAAATTAACCGTTTCACCCAGTTTAACGGGCACACCCCTGGCTGCTACTTTGCTCACAAGGTCATTTACCACCTCATTGCCTTTCGATCCGATCATCGAGCGTGGAATTTTAAGATGAACCGTGTAGTCCATCGTTTGATCGAGACCATGCGTACCACCTACTTCCATTTCAATATCTTTTAATTTCAGCTTGAAAGGTTTCACAAAAACTTTTCCGCCGCTGAATTCAAATTGTTCGCGCACTTCACGCAGCGATATATTTTTAAGCACGTCGACATTTAACCGCTCCGCAATTTTTTCCAGCGGTTTGAATTTCTCCAGCAAGCCTTCGATCAGAAATACATTTCCCTCGCCGCTTAAAGTGGTAAGATCGGGGAACATATTCTGCCCGAGCAACCCCGTCATATCCAGTTTCGAATTTAGTTTTCCTGAAAGAAATTTCCCGATCGGCATCAACTTCTGTACAGTATTGAAAGTGGTAAAAGTTTTTTGTACATCCAGGTCTTTCACATCATAGCTCAGCGTGATAGCAGGCTTCTTTTTGTTTACTCTTGTTGAATACGATCCATTTACCACCATCGTTCCATCGAGTGCGTTTGCTTTTACATTGCTCAGTTTGATCGCCTCATCCGCCAGCAGCAATGTGCCGCTTACATTTTCCATCAATAGATTATCGTACTTCACCTGGCCAACCTGCGCATTTAATGTAAGGTCGAGGTTTGCAGGAACAACAAACGGGGTGGCTGAAGAATCTTCCTGGGCGGTGCTGTCAGAAGGACCCATGTAATCATTTACATTCAGTTTGTCACCTTTCACATTTACAACACCATTAAGAGGACTGTCTTTAAGCGCATATGCAAGAAGATTATTTACGTAGCCATTGGCTGCAAAGTTGGTATTGAGATAAGAACCCGCTGCTTCGTTCAGTGTAACATTTTTCGGGTTGAACGTCATCAGCATCTTATCCAGGCGCACGCCGTCGGGGTAATCTTTCGCCACGTAAGAAAATCCATTCAACGCTACCGTGCCCGCTGCGGAAAATTTATCGAACTGTTGTTTCTGCACCGCATCAACAAATCCCTTCACATTCACATCTGCATTCAATAATCCTTTAATGGAGGTGCCCTGGTCGAGTTTTACCATCCTCGAAATTTTCGAGAGGTCGAGTTTACCTTTTGCTGCCGCATCCACCCACATATCACTCACCGGTGTTTTAACGAGGAGCCTGAAATCGAACGGTTCATTCTCCATTTCGATATGACCTTTCGGAATATCAACCACGGTATGGTCGGTAATTCCGTCGGGGTTGTTGACCTTAAGCGCAAGGTCAATATTTTTAACAGGCGCGGGAAGATCAGGATATTGAAAGAAGCCATCTTCAACATCGAGGTTAATATTGTAAGCAGGCAGTTGTTTAGGACCCATCGTGCCTTTCACAGCCCCATTAAACACAGCTTTACCGCTTGTTTTAACCTTTGCAAAATCTTTCTGATAAACAACAGGTATCAGCGAAAGAATATTTTTAAAATCAGTTGATGGAGCATTGAATGAAATGTCCATATTGTATGTGCTGTCGTTCACCAGCTGGAAAAAACCTTCCGTCGCAATCTTCAATTCATTCAGCCTGATCTGATCGGTTTTGAAAGTGTATTTGGATATTTTATTATCAACCTGTATGTCGGCATCGATGCTTGTCTTCGTATTGGCGAGATAAGGTATGGCGCCCATGATAAATGTCACCGCATCGGCGGTTGTTTTTGTACTGAGCGTAAAATTGTCGGCTGTAAAATCGCCACTGCCTTCATGCTGCAGACCGATCACTTCTGAACTCATGCCCCCCGGATTATCAACATATGAAACATACCCATCGTTGATGGCATAGCGGTTCAGCTCCATGCTGAAAGGTTTGGATTCTGTGGTTGTTTGCGTGGTGGTATCAGGTTTCGCGATGTCCCAGTTTACTGCTCCATCCTTTGCTACAATCGCGTGAATCCTCGGTTCGTTGACCGACACTGAGTAAATGGTCATTTTATCGCCTTTTATCACGCTCATCAGGTTCAGCGCGGCGTCGATGCTGTTTGCAGCGATCAATGTGTCGGACTCAAACTGGCCGACACCTATCACCTGTAGTTTTTCAATGGAAACAGAAACGCGTGGAAAACGTCTTAAGAGAGAGATGTCAATATCTGCAAAGTCAACGCGTGCGTTGATATTCTTATTGATTTCGCTCTTTACGATCCTGATGATTTTACCCTTGAACAAAAAGGGTATTGTAAAGAGAACCACAATTATGACCAACAGTGTAATGCCTGTGATCTTAAGCGCTTTTTTCATAGTTATGCATTTTAATCTTCTCTCTCTTCGGCTACTGCCTTTAACGAATGGATGCAAACATTTAGTTCATAACCAATCAGTAAAATGAGCGAATTGAGATAAATCAGGAACATTAAGATCATGATTGTTCCAATCGAACCATATATCTTATTGTACGACCCAAAATTATTCACGTAAAACGAAAACGCAAAGGTCGAAAGAACTACCAGGAATGTTGCAAATATTGCACCGGGCGAAGCCAGTTTCCACCTTTTCGTGATTGCCGGGGCATACTTATAGATGAAACCTATTGAGTAAAGTATTAACAATACAATAATTATAAACCTCACAGAAAATATCAACTGCCTTAATACCGGGTTTGTAATCTGGAGCGTTTCCATCAGCCATGCAAATAATTCTCCCTGCGTTACCAGCAAACAGATTGTTACGATGAGCATGCTCATCAAAACTGTTGTTAATTTGATAGCGGTCCATCTTTCATTAACAAATCCTCTTTGCTTATACGAATGCAGCGACCTGTTGAAAGAACGCATGATCGCCATCACCGAATTTGAAGCATAGAATACTGCTACCAGGAAACCGAACGACAACAAACCCGATCGCGGTGTATTTAGAAAGTCGTTCAGGAAAGTCGCGATCATGCCGTACGTATTTTCGTCCGGTGAAAACATTTTCGCGAGATCAAGAAGTTCAATAGTTATTTCTGTAGAGATGGGCAGGTACGGTATCAGTGTACACAAAAAGATAGTGCCAGCCGGTATGGCCATGAGAAAGTTGAATGAAACAGCGGCGGCGCGGTCGTTGATACCAACTTTGCTCATCTGCTTGGCAAAAAACATCACAACATCGTAAAGCGGAACCCTTTCGAAACCCGGGAGAAAGATGCGTTTGCTTTTCTCCCTGACGTATTTCGCTACCGAGCTGTTTACTATAGTCGTTTCTATTTTATTCATCTACTTCTTCTCTTGCAGTCTTTTGTCTTTTTTGTTCCTGGAGGTTAAGCGCCTGTTGATATTCGCGCGCATACTTTAAGTGCTCCTGGTATTTGGCGGAAAAAACGTGGCCCGGGGTAAAATCTTTTTTTGCTACAAAGAAAAGATAGTCTGTCTTAGGTGCGTTGAGCACCTGGTCGAGTGTTTGCAGGGATGGTGTGCATATAGGGCCGGGTGGTAATCCTTTTTTGCGATAGGTATTATAGGGTGATTCTACCGCAAGATGTTTTTCATAAATTCTTTTCAGTCCAAAATCACGCAATGCAAATTTTACCGTCGGATCAGCGCCGAGGTTCATATTTTTTGCGAGCCTGTTTATATAAACGCTCGCGATCAAACCCTTCTCCTGGTTGTTGTTTGTTTCTTCTTCTATAATCGACGCAAGTATGTATGCATCTGTTGGAGTAATACCCAGTGCATCGGCCTTTCGTTTCCTGTCGTCGTTCCAAACTTTGTTATGCTCCGCGTATAGTTTTTTAAATATTCCCGATGGGCCGGTGTTCCATAAATAGGTATAGGTGTTCGGAAACACAGCGGTCATCACGGTATTTGTATCGAGCCCGTAGTTCTTTAACGAATCCTGGTTGGTAAGAAACGACATTACCGCAATGGAATCTGTTTCAAATTTTTTATTCACCAGCGACGCGAGGTTTTCTTTTGTACGCAGTTTAGTGATAACGAGGTTCACAGGCGATTGCTGTCCATTTCTCAGCATGCGTGCGACCCTGAACAGGCTCATTCCTTTTTTTACCTCGTAGCGGCCGGGTCGGAGAGAGGGCCACACGTCCATCTGGGTGGCGATAATATCGAACGAGCCGGGGTTGTTGAGCAGCTGCCCTTCTTTCACTGCCTTCATCACCTCTTCTTTGGTGGCGCGACCGGTATGTATATAGAGGAATTTCGAATTTTCGTCGAATGCGGTATTGGAAAAGAAGAATCTTGCCACGATTGCGACGACCGCCAGCGCAACTACAATCAACACAATTAGAAAGATTCTTAACATAGGTTATAGATTGCCGTGTAAAATAAACGAAAAACCCTGCGTGTTATGCAGGGTCTTTCAGGAAAGATATATAAAAATATTTAGTTGCCCGATGGCTGATTGGCAGGTGGCGGATTCGTTGGCTGCTGATCGGTTCCCGGGGTGATCGGGGCAGTATTGGCAGGAGCGGGTTGCGTGGTAGTGGGTCTGAGATTCGGCTCGTTACCTGTGCCTGTTCCTGGCGAAATAAATGCCGGGGAAGCAATGCTGAGCAGGGCTATGATCACAGCCAGCACCCATGTGCCCTTCTCGAGAATATCGGTAGTTTGCTTAACACCCATAAACTGGGTGCTGAAACCTGCGATATTGCCGGCCAGGCCACCGCCTTTGGGGTTCTGCACGAGTATAAATAAACCAATCAGCACACAGGCAATGATGATCAGAATCAGAAAAAAAATCGCCATGTCACACTTGCTTTAGTTGTTCAATTTTGGCTGCAAAATAAGCGCTTTTGGAAGGATTCTGCAAACTTAATTTATCGTAGATATCAATGGCTTTTTCATGATTTCCCTGCTTAGCCCACACTTCCGCCATTGCCTCCGTAATGATCTCTTTCTCCTGGATGGAATTCGCGGCCGTTTGAATAACCGCCTGCTGGCGGCCCTCTTCTTCGGGTCCGGCGACAATCCCTTCCGCATTCGGCAGCTTTTTCATGCTTTTCAGCCATTCAGTAAAGCTTTTCAGCTGCTGTCCTAACCTGTCTTTGGTAAGATCGGCTTGCTGCAGCCTTATTCCCTGCGAGGCGAAGTAATCTATCGTATGGTACGATTGAAATACGATCTCTCCTTCAGTTTCCGCTTTTTGTTCCGGAACCACCACGGGTGCAGGTTCAGATGCTACTTCGGCTGTTTCTTCATGGGCCAGTTGCCTGTTCATCCACAACGGATTGTTGAAATACAACCCTGCCGTTATTATTTCATCGCTCATTTGTGATGGATTCTCGTCGTATTTTTTTTTGGCAAGAAGAAACCTGGCAGGAGCCACGTAAGGATACCTTAAAATGAAATCCTTCAGATCACCCTCACTTACCTCGTTGAGGTGTTCTTTATTAAAAAGATGATGCGTTATGGACCTGATCTCGTTCTGCATGTAAGCGTTTACCAGTTTGAAAATATCCTGTTGAAAATTTCGTCCGTGAGATTTCGTAAAATCTCTTCACCCTGCTGCTGCTCCGCCTGCTGGAGGCTAATAGTTGAATTGAAATCGAAACTGCGGCTCACGTCGGCTTCAAAGCTTGCTTTATCATCGAGACGGTTTTTAAAAACGATATGCACCGTTATCTGTAGCCTGTTACTGGCAGCACGCTGATCGGAAACGCCGGATGTAGAAAGGTTGTATCCTCTTATTTCTCCATGAATATCGTAGTCTGCCTCTTCTGATGTAATAAGCGTTAATCGCGTCTGGTTATTTATTTTCTGGCGAAGCCTTTCTGTAAGTTGCGGACTCAACTGCGGATTAACATACGAAGCCCTGTTCTCAATGTAGTTGACCCTCGCTGTTTTTACTTCGGGCGGAATGCTGACATCCTTGAACGAATAGCATGATCCGAAAAAAAACGCAACGGGTAACAGTAAAACAAAAATTCTCCGCATACTCCTGTTATTCTTTTATATCGTACTCTTTCAGCTTACGGTACAATGTCCTTTCACTTATACCAAGATCCGAAGAAGCATCTTTTCTTTTCCCCCTGTGCTTTTTCAGCGCTTTCTCTATCAACTCTTTTTCTTTGTCCATAATGTTGAGCGATTCTTCCACCTCTTCGTGATGGTGAATATCATCATTATGATGAAGAATCACGGGGGCCGACGACGATGGCTGCATCATGCCCTGTGGAATATTGTCCGACTGATGCAATTCCTTCAGATCATTAATGAAAGAAGGTTTCTGCGACGCCAGGGCAGGGTTCTGTATAATTTCGAAAAACATTTTCTTCAACTCGTTCACGTCTTTCTTCATGTCGAAGAAAAGTTTATACAACAATTCTCTTTCATTCGCAAAATCGTGCGACGATGAAGACAAACCTGCACCATGCGCCAGCACTGGCAGCCTGTTCATCGATCGTTCCGGAATAAACTTCGCCATCTCCGATGCGGTTACATGCCTGTCCGACGCGAGCACCGATACCTGTTCAGCAATATTCTTCAATTCACGAACATTGCCGGGCCAGCTATAGTTTATTAACATATTTTTCGCTTCATCATCGAGCTGTACAGGCGATGTTTTATATTTCTCCGCAAAGTCGGCTGAAAATTTTCTGAAGAGAATGATAATGTCTTCCTTCCTGTCGCGCAACGCAGGCACCCTGATGGGCACCGTGCTCAACCTGTAATAAAGGTCTTCCCTGAATTTATTGTGTTCATGTAATTCAAGAAGATCCTTATTCGAAGCCGCTATCACGCGCACATCGGTTTTCTGCACCTTCGACGAACCCACACGAATAAATTCACCTGTCTCGAGAACGCGTAAAAGCCGCGCCTGTGTGCCCAATGGCATCTCACCGATTTCATCAAGAAATATCGTTCCCCCGTTCACTGTTTCGAAGTAGCCCTTGCGACTATCCACCGCTCCTGTAAACGATCCTTTTTCGTGACCGAATAATTCAGAGTCAATTGTGCCTTCAGGTATCGCTCCGCAGTTAACCGCAATAAACGGGTTGTGCTTGCGTGCGGAGAGAGAATGAATAATGTTTGAGAAAACTTCTTTTCCAACGCCACTCTCGCCGAATATCAGCACCGTGAGATCGGTGTTTGCCACCTGCGAGGCCACCTGCAACGCAAAATTCAATGCCGGGGAGTTACCAATAATACCAAACCTGTTCTTTATACTTTGAATGTCCATTCTTCAAATTTTTTTTACATGGCTAACTCGCCCAGCAAGGTACCACCTGTTGACCCGGTAACCGTTACATTGACATAATCTCCTTTGCCGGCGATGCCATCTTTTGGAAAAACAACAACCTTATTTCCGCTGCTTCGACCCATCCAGTCGTTATCACTTTTCTTTGAGTTGCCCTCAATCAAAATCCTGTACGTGTTGCCCACATCTCCATAATTACTTTTTTTGGAAAGTTTATTCTGAAGATGCACAATTTCAGCGAGCCTTCTCTTCTTCACTTCTTCAGGCACATCATCGGTGTACCTGCGCGCCGCGAGTGTTCCCGGGCGTTCGCTGTAGAAATACATGTAACTGAAATCATACTGGCAATATTCCATCAGTTCAAGGGTCTGCTGGTGATCTTCTTCCGTTTCTGTACAGAAGCCCGCGATAATATCCGAGCTGATACCACAATCGGGAATGATCTCTCTTATCCTGTCCAC
>JAEUVS010000054.1 GCA_016786745.1 Chitinophagaceae bacterium
GTGGCGCCTGTTTTTCGATGAGGTGAAAGGAAAAATATGGACAAATGAAACGCCGACACCAGCAGAACTCAAAATATTACACAGAACAATAAAGAAGATCCAGGATGACAACGAACGCATTTCGTTTAACACCGGCGTGAGCACTTTCATGATCGCCGTGAATGATTTAACAGATGCCGGTTGCCACAAGAAAAAAATCCTGCAGGATCTTCTTGTATTGCTTCACCCTTATGCGCCACACATCACAGAAGAGTTGTGGCACCAGTTGGGAAATGGATCATCAATAACATTAGCTTCGTTTCCTGAACTGGATGAAAGTATGCTTATTGAATCGTCGTTCAACTATCCCGTTGCGATCAACGGAAAAAAACGCACGGAAATCAAAATCGACCTGGACATTTCGAAAGAGGATCTTGAAAAGATTGTGCTTGAAGATTCAACAGTACAAAAATGGCTCGAAGGCGGTTCCTTTGAAAGAATTATTTACAGGCCCCGCCAGATGATTAATGTTGTCGTTAAAAAGTAGGGCAGAACGATTGCCTTCTGTCGCCGTTGTATTCATTATAGAATCCGTTATGTATTAAAGCGAATTCATAAGCTCCACGACCGTTGTTGTATTGTTTCAGGGTTGAGGTAGTTTGATCGTAACTGAACATCAGCCTGATATTTTTCCATTGAAATCCTACGGTTGGTATGATGGCGTCATTCAACCGCATGTAAAGGCCGCCGATCAGTTCCATTTCTCCATCGCCGGAAAGGTTGTACTGAACATTTCCGCCGGCGACAATTTCCGAAGTGTTCGCCTGCCTTGTATAATACGCCATCGGGTTAATGATCACATCGTTGTTCAGCTTGTAACTCGCATTCGCGAAACCAATATACCTTACAGGAATTCTGTTGTCTTCACCATTGCCGGGAGAAAAAAACGATTCACGGGCGCGATTCAGGTGATGCGCGGAAAATCCACCATTCACATATAAATTTTCATTCGGGAAAAACGCATAGTTCAATCCAACCTGCACATCGAAGTAGTTGATGTTAGGATTATCGAGCACTACACTTGTAGGTATGTCTTTGCTGAAAAATCTGCCATCAAACTGGTCAGGAAATTTCAGGTCGGTCGCATTAACTCTTTTGTTTACCCATCCCGCGTTGAATCCGGCCGAAAGCAAATGCGCCTGACCGACCATCTGGTGATAGGCGATAGAACCATAAATTTTTGTAGAAGTAAGTGAACCTGATCCTGCCACATCGCGCAATACTACACCGCCAATGCCGAGCCATCCCGTTTCGATGCGGTCCCTTAAAAATTGTGCGTCACCCCAAACACTCATCGTTTTGTACGGCACACTCATTATTGTGGACCACTGATTCCGGTAATTCGCGCCGAGCCGGTAATCCGATTGCGGAATGAAACCGGTATTTGCAGGATTTGTCGTAAGCGGAGAATTGAACCATTGCGAAAAATGAAGATCCTGGGCGCTTGCGTAAAATGTTGCAAGCAGCATCAGTACAAGAACTGGTAAACTTCTGATCATATCTTCCTCCTTTTCACTTTACCTTATTAATGTAATATCGCCCGTTTTTCGTGTCTTGTTTCCATCGGTAAATTGTACGTCGAGCGTATACTGGTACACATCTACCGGCTGCGGTTGCCCGCGGAACGTTCCATCCCACCCGACTTTCCGGTCGTTCGACTGAAAGACTATTTGCCCCCACCGGTTATAGATCCTCCAGTTCATTCTTTCTATTCCGAATCCTTCAACTCTTATTATCGAATTTTTGCCGAATCTTCCCGGCGTGAATGCGTTTGGTACGTCGAGAAGCGGCAATATTTCAGCCTGAACATCATGGCACACGGTATCGGTACATTCAAATTCATTATAGGTGATTAAACATGCATTGTATGTGCCCGTCGCATTGTATTGATGAAGCACAGTATCGCGCGTTGTTTTCACCACTGAATCTCCATCTCCAAACAACCATTTATACCGCACACCACCTGTTGAAAGATTACTGAATATTGTTGGTGTGTTTCGAATCGGAGTGACCGGCGTGTAAGAGAATTCGGCGGTTGGCCTTGTTGACACTGTGATGGTCACTGTCGTGTCGTCCACTTTATTACATGTTCCGGAATCATATGCGGTGAGAGAAATGGTATAAGTTCCCGGATTTTCGTAAAGGTGTACGGGATTTACATCGTTCGATTCAGGAGATTCGTCACCGAAGTTCCAAACAAAACGCTGACCCGCCAAAGAAACGTTGGTGAATATTGCCTCGTGCGGCGCACACCCTGCCAATGGTGTTTCAAATCGTGCCTCTACCAGCGGACTCACGAACAACTGCGCAACGGCGGAGTCGGGAGAGTTACAATACCCAGTGTCGACCAGATACAGTTTTACATTGTAAATGCCCGGACTGCGGTAAGGTCTTCTGATAGGTGCCGGGCCCGCGTAAATAGGTAAGGAACCATCACCAAAATCCCACACAAAACTGGAATCTGAGAATGGTCGTCCGCCATTTTCTACGGTAGACGTATTTGTGAACAGGTAATTAAGTCCTTCGCATGGCTCAAGTTTCTGGGACACGAAAGAAAGGTTAGCGCGTTTGTCGCCCACACGTACGGTGGTATACGCTGTGTCTCTCTCGTTACACGAATTCGTGTCTATAGCTATCAATCGTATCCTGTAGGTTCCTACGTCGTTGAATGTGTGCGTCACCTGGTCCTCGGTTGTGGCCTCGTCGGGTGAACCATCATCAAACGACCAGATGTAGCTGACCGCATTCCGGATAGTATCTTCCAGCACCACGGTAAAAGGAGCGCAACCGAGTGTGTCGCGAACACCATTGACCGTAGGTCTCGGACCCGCGGCAACGCCCGCGAAGTTGAAGGCGATTTTCACGGCTGCCAGGTTACATCCGTCGGGGAGGGCCCCGTTTACAGGTCCAACAACACCCGGTGTGGTGGGGAAAATGGCGCCACCGGCACAGTTCCCGCAGATAGCCTGGTAAATAACGCCACGCTGGTCGTACCGGCTTGTTCCGCCGTCAACATGCTCGCCATACATGCCGACCGACTGCCCGAAAAAGCTTCCGTAAAGCAGGTTAGAAGCGTTTTTCTGGATACATATAAAATAAAAGTCTTCGTTGTCTGTCGTTGCCTTGATCGCATCGGCCGTTACCGGCATTCCCCGTACACCTGCCTGGTCGTAGGGGTCCTGGGCCATATTACCCTGCCGGATCCATCCTCCCCAACCCGATATATACACGTTTTCGCACTGGTCGACCAGGAAGGCCACAGGCGACATGTTTGGCTTCGCGCTTCCGCTGCCAAACACCGTTGAATATAAGAACGTAGTGAGATCGGGCGATAGTTTTGAAACGAATTGCGACGATCCCGGGTTAGAATAAATAGCGTTTGTTACCGGCCAGTTCCCACCCCGTGAAACGCCCATCACATAAGGAAAACCCGATTCATCGAATTTGATACCGTAAATAATGTCAACATTACCGGTACCGAGGTATATCGACTTTAAAAGGTTCCCATTGCCACTGTTTAGCATGCTCACAAAGGCGTCTGTCTGCCCTCCGCCATAAGTTGACCCTGTTGGTCCCGCGCTGATACGGGGAAAACTTGAGGATGTGGTGGTGCCGCCCGCCACGTACAGGTTTCCCGTTGTGGGACTAATATCAAGCACAAAAGCCCCATCCTGCCCGGAGCCACCGAGGTAAGTTGACCAGATAACGTCGGTACAGGTGCGGTTTATCTTAAGTACTGCACCGTCCTGTCCACCTGCAAGGGTAGAAATTACGCCCGCGCCTTTTGTCGGGAAATTGGTCGACTGCGTCTGAGCGGCCACATATATGTTTCCGGCGCCGTCGAGAATAACCTCGCTGCGCGAATCATCGCCGTAGTTGCGTATGAGTGTGGTGTTGTTGAGATAGTCGTTGCTCCGCTGTATATCTTTTATATTAACGCCATCAAGGGCGGAGCCGCCGATTTTCAGCGAGCCGGTGATGCCTGTTCCGTCGGGGGTTAGCCTTGTTACAACGAGATCGCAATCGCCGTTAACGCCTATTTTCCGGGTCGTCGGGTAATTTCCGGAATACGATCGTCCCATTACTACGAGGTTTCCGGCCGGATCGCTGAATAAGCTATGAGGGTATTCGTTATCACTTCCACCTATGTAGGTGGCGTATAATCTTTGCGAGCCATTGGCGCTGAATTGCATGATGCCGATGTCGGTCGCAGAGTGCGAATCGTTTCCGCCATTACCATATACCTCCTGGAACGCGCCGGGAGTAACCGGGAAATTCGGCCCGAATACGATACCGCCGGAAAACAGGGTTCCGTTAGGTCCGGGCGTGGCGGTAAACCCATACTGGTTAGACCGGCTGCCGGTGAATGATGAAAATATCAGCGATGGGTCGATAATCAGTGTCGCGTTTTTTGAGTAGGCACCCACCTGGAACCTTACCGTGTTATCAGACGACACAACAAATTTACACGGCACCTCTTTTCTCCCCTTCACGTCGTCGGACTGATAACTATAAGGATACAATTCTTTCACATCGCCGACCGACGTTTTTATAATGAGGTTATTATCTTTTATGGAGAGTTTATCCGCGCCGGTATACTTAAGAACAATTTTAGACGGATCGGCGCCGGGATGAATGATGAGATCGTATTTCAGTTTACTATCTTCTGAATAATATCGCAGGTCTACATTCGGATATATATTCTTGTATTCAATGGCATTGAAAAGCCTCGCTTTGCTAACCCACTTCGAAGGATCGTTCCCGATGAAATAATTGTTGTACGATGCTACCTGTTTTTGCGGAACGATCTGGGGGTTGTCGTTCGCACCCACAAATTCAACCGTATATGCATGTGAACGAATTGTGCGGCCCGAAGGGTTAGAAAGATTTTTGTCTATTACTTTTCCTGAAAGGTCCTTACTGTAATCAATTTTTTTATTCTTCTTGTTGGCAGGTGTTTCATCGTGAACGTGGTTGCTGAATATTTTTATATCGTCGGGATGATACAGGAAAACAGTAAAGCCTTTATTCTGGAGGAAGAATGAACCTGAAGCCAGTTCACCGGTGTATTTAACCCTGCTATCCCACTGGCCTTTGTTCTCGATAAATTCAAAAGTAGATGAACCCGTTTGGGCCGATAATGTGGGTAGGAGGAAGATATAAAAACACGCGATAAAAACGGCGTTTCTGATCAAAAGATTCTTTTTTACCAATGTAATAAATTACTACGTTAAAGTGATGCCAAAGTTCCAGGTAAATACACCATAGAAAAACTTACGAAATCTTGCTCCATGGCGTTTTTCCGGTCAGCAACCTTAAATATTCTTTAGTAGAATAATTTTCAGGAGATGACAGGTCGGGATCTTTATCGAGAAGGTCGAATGCCAGGTTCCTGGCATTTTCGAGTAATTGTTTGTCCTGCAGCAGATCAGCCAGTTTCAAATTTAACGCGCCGCTTTGCCGGGTCCCCTCAATTTCACCGGGCCCTCTCAATTCAAGATCTTTTTCAGCAATTTTGAAACCATCATTCGTCGAAACCATCGTTTTCAGACGTTCCCTGGCTTCTTTTCCTAATTTAGGTCCGGTTAATAGTATGCAAAAGCTCTTTTCTGCTCCTCTTCCCACACGTCCACGCAATTGATGAAGTTGCGACAACCCGAATTTTTCCGCGCTCTCAATCACCATCACCGTTGCGTTTGGAATATCCACACCAACTTCAATAACCGTCGTGGCCACCATAATCTGAGTATCTTTATCCCTAAACCGTTGCATGTTCGTTTCTCTCACATCATTCGCCTGTTTTCCATGCACCATGCTGATATAATACTTCGGTTCAGGAAACCACGCCTTCATGTTTTCGTAACCTTTGAAGAGATTTTCGTAATCAAGTTTTTCCGATTCTTCAATTAAAGGAAAGATAACATAGGCCTGCCTGCCGCTACTTATTTCCGACCTGATAAAATCCATTACCTGCGGTCGTGAATGATCGTAACGGTGAACAGTTTGAATTGGTTTGCGGTTTGGCGGCAGCTCATCAATGATGCTGTAGTCCAGGTCGCCGTAAGCAGTCATTGCCAGCGTCCTGGGAATCGGCGTGGCGGTCATCACCAGCACGTGAGGTGGAATCACAGCTTTTGTCCACAGTTTCGCGCGTTGGGCCACTCCAAACCGGTGTTGTTCATCTGCCACGGCGAGGCCGAGATTTTTAAATTCCACATTGTCTTCAATCACCGCATGCGTTCCCACCAGGATATCAATTTCACCGTCGCGGAGATCGCTGAGAATTTTTTTTCTTTCCGCGTTCTTCACCGATCCGGTAAGCAATCCAATATTTACGTGCATATCGCGCAGTAGGTTGCTGAGGCTTTGAAAATGCTGTCGCGCAAGGATTTCAGTGGGCGCCATCAGGCAGCTTTGGAAGCCATTGTCCGCAGCTAGCAGCATACATAGTAACGCTACTATGGTTTTTCCACTGCCCACATCGCCCTGGAGCAAACGGTTCATCTGCCTGCCCGATCCAAAATCCTTTCTTATTTCTTTAATTACTTTTTTTTGGGCGCCCGTAAGTTCAAAGGGCAGGTAGTTGCTGTAAAATGTATTGAATAAATCGCCCACCTGGCCGAACACCATTCCTTTTGAGAACCGGTGGCGCTGAATTTTGACCAAACCCATTCTTAACTGCGCGATAAACAGTTCTTCAAATTTCAATCGCTTCACTGCCTCATCGTATGCCGCCGGCGAAGCCGGAAAATGTATAGAGGAAAACGCATTATATCTCGGAATCAGCTTCAGCATTTTCACCATGGAAGCAGGAAGGTTTTCGGGTACATCGGTTTCGCGAATGATGGTTAACAGCGTATGTGTGAGCTTTGCCTGCTGGCGCCCCCCAAGACCCCTGGCTTTGAGTTTCTCGGTACTGGGATATACCGGTTCAAGGAAGCTGCGGGCGTCCTTTAATTCAGGGCTCACCGGCTCCATTTCAGGATGTGAAATCTGGGCCTCGCCGTTAAAGTAACTCACTTTCCCATATACCAGGTAAACCTGTCCTACCGACAGGCTTTTATGTATCCAGTTAACACCCTGGAACCAGACGAGCTCAAGGTTCCCGGTGGCGTCGGCTATTTCGGCCACCAGGCGCTTCGCCCGTTTGTCGCCGATGACCTCACAGCTTTTCAACCTGCCTGAAACCTGCACCCAGTCTGTGTCGGGGCCGATATCCCGGATCGGGGTAATTACTGTTTTGTCGATGTGCCGGTATGGAAAATGTTCGAGGAGGTCTTTAAACGTAAAAATTCCCAGTTCTTTTTTCAGCAATTCAGCCCGTTGCGGGCCAACACCTTTCAGGTACTCTACCGGACTGGATAATATGTTGTCATTTCTTTTGGACATATACTTCTATCCACGCATGCGACGACGGGTTTCTGGGCACGGGGAACGTATCTACACGGTTATAATTTTCGAGCAATGCCTCCCTTACGGAGAAGGGATAGATATTATTTGAATAAGGAACGTATTCGAAGAGCACAAGGTCGTAATAATTGTTTTTCACCCGGTCGATAAACATGTTGGTTTCTTTTTCGAACATGCCCACGCCTTTATGAAACCACAGCGGGTAATCTTTTCCTGCTTCCAGCTCGAACGGAATTTCCGCGGCGAGTGTGGTAAGCTCCGACATGTTAAGCACTTTCAGTTTCTTCCCGCTTTTTACCAATGGCGAATTCATTAACCTGTCGATTCCGTCTACCGTCGGTCCCGGTAGAAGCACTTTGCGGAGTGAGGGTAAAGAGCTTAGTCGCCATTCATGCAACGGTACCGCGGTAGTATCTATTTCTATCATGTAGGTGTTGCGGTTGACTACATCAGCGTATGTATAACCCGCATGTGTATGCGTAGAATAAGTTTCAGGAGTGGAAGGAATAACAAAGCGCTCAATGTATTTCCAGTATGCCTGGCTCCAGATAAGTAAAATGCACCCGGTGATCACAGCGGTTGTTTTCCAAGAATTGATATTGATTGGAAGAAGGTTGGCGAGCAGGTAAAGAATATAAACGATGGCAAATGAATGATAAAAGATGTTATTGTCGACCGGCAGGTAGCTTGTTACCTGGAATATTGCCGCTTCTGCAATGATACCCAGTGTAAGCAGCGTGAACAACATCAGCTGTTTATTCTGAAGAAATGCTTTGAAATTTTTGATGTATGCGAAAAGCAGGATGATGATAAGCGCGAGATAAAACTTCAACCATTGCGATTGAAGTAAAAATTCTGTTACGATGTCGGAAACAGAAATGCGCGAGCTGTGCGGTGGCTGGCCATGGTTGAACCAGTAACCGAATGAATATTTTGTGAGAGGAAGAATGATCAGCAACCCGGTAAGTAACAGGCCCCCTGTGAAAAATGCGAGTGGTTTCCATCTCTTTTCTATCAGTGCGTCGTACACAAGCAGGGCGAGGCATACCAGTAACGCGAGCCCGCCGCCATCCTGTTTGGTGAAGAAAGAAAAGAAAACGAAAGCGCCCGCGAGCGCCGGCCAAATGATGCCCCATTTAGACTGTTTACCCGTAAGAAAATGAACAAGAAACGCAAGCGCCACGAATTCATAAAAAATAACGGTGTTGTTGTACCATGGCCAGTAGTTGGGAAGCGAGTAAGTAAGGCAATAAACGATGATGCCTGTAAAACGCACTGCCGCGGGAATATTGAGCCTGATCATTATCCAGCGGAAGCAAAGTGCGCCTAAAATATTGATGAGCACCTGTGCCTTGACGAGAGTAATCATCTGTGCGCCGAATATTTTGAAAAAAGCCGCCGGAATTACCCAGTACATGTAGCCCACAGGCATGCCGAAATCCCTGAAAGGCACCTGGCCGTTCACCATGCGGTACGCTCCCTCCCACGACAGGTAGCTGTTTAAACGGTAGGGGAGGTTGGGGAATAAAGGAATCAACGCAATCACAATAATCACAAGCACTTCAGCGATAGAAAGGAGGCGTTTCAGATTGTTCATTAATGCAAATCTAACAGCCAATAATATTGCATCAAAGCCTTTTGTGAACTATCTTGTGGCGCCTGCGACCATGAAGCATTATATTAAACTTTTGAGGCCTAAACACTGGGCCAAGAATCTTTTCCTGTTTGTTCCGTTGTTCTTTGCGGGTAAGTTTTTCGAGCTCGACAAGATAGCCCTTTTAATCGGTGGTTTTTTTGCTTTCAGCTTCCTGGCAAGCAGCATTTACATCATCAACGATTACAGGGACATTGAAGACGATAAAAAGCACCCTGAGAAGCGCAACAGACCTCTCGCCGCGGGCCTGGTGAATAAAACCACCTCGCTCATCATCAGTGTTGTGCTTACACTTACCGGGCTGGCCCTGGCCTTCCTCGTAGATACAAGCGGAAAGTTTTTGTTCATCACAGGTATTTACTACGTGTTGAACATGCTTTACTCATTCGGCCTGAAAAATATTTCCATCATCGATATCCTGATCCTCGCATCCGGATTTGTGCTGAGAGTAAAAGGCGGCGCTGAACTGGCCGGCGTAAACACCACAGAATGGTTCATCATCATGACTTTCCTGCTCGCGTTGTTTATGGCGCTTGCAAAAAGAAGGGATGATGTCATGCTCAAGCTGAGCACGGGCAACGAGATGCGAAAATCGATGAAAGGCTACAGCCTCGAATTTCTGAATACATTGATTGCCCTGTTTTCAGCGATACTTATTGTGTCGTATATCAACTTTACCGTAACACCTGCGGCTCACCAGAAATACGGCTTCAGGTTGTTTTATACCGCGTTGTTTGTTATTGCGGCGCTTATGCGCTACCTGCAGATCACGTTTATTCACAATAAAGCAGGCTCTCCAACCGATGTATTATACCGCGACCGGTTTATCCAGGTCACACTTGTGTTGTGGGCGGCAAGCTTTTTTGTGATCCTATATTTGCGCGACCTAACCTTTTTTGAAAAATGAAGCAGAAGATTGCGAACTGGGGAAACTATCCCCGCATAGAGAGTGATGTAAGAAGCTTCAGCTTTACCAGCCAGCTTACCCAACTCATGGATACCACCGGGCATTTTATTCCGAGGGGAAATGGCCGCTGTTATGGTGATGCCTCGCTGGCGGAAACAACCATTTCTACACTCAGGTACAACAGGATACTCTCTTTTGATATTGTCAACGGCGTTTTCGAGTGCCAGAGCGGTTTAACGCTGGATAAAATACTCGACGTGATCGTTCCGAAGGGATGGTTTCTCCCTGTTACTCCCGGCACAAAGTTTATTACGGTCGGCGGCGCGATCGGCAGCGATGTGCACGGTAAAAATCACCATGTAGACGGATCGTTTTCGAATCATATTGTGGAGATGGATGTGATGGTGGCGGATGGTTCAATTATTACCTGCTCACCAACTGTTAACAGGGATCTTTTTGAAGCAACCTGTGGTGGTATGGGACTAACAGGAATGATCACCCGAACAAAGTTCAGGCTCAAAAAAATAGAAACTTCTTACATCAGGCAGAAACAGGTTAAGGCCGAAAATCTTGAAGAGCTTATTTCTCTTTTTGAAAAGTATAAAG
>JAEUVS010000074.1 GCA_016786745.1 Chitinophagaceae bacterium
CAAATCATCCGCGAACGAGGCAAACCCCACCAGATCCGGGTGGACAACGGCCCTGAGTTTACCGGAAAGGCCTTCACCAACTGGTGCAGCAAACAATCGATCACCATTAAATATATCCAGCCCGGAAAACCGATGCAAAACGCCTACATCGAACGGCTGAACAGAACATACAGAGAAGATGTTTTGGACGCTTACCTGTTCGAGACACTTGAAGAAGTGCGTATGCTGAGCGACGAGTGGCAATATAAATAAAAATATCTGGTACCACATGAATCATTAAAAGGTAGAACGCCCGTAATGAAAAGAAAAAGCCTGCCGGCGGCTACTCATTTAAAACAGTTGATTGAACACGATCAGCAGAACGTTGATCAGCTACAGAACACACAATCACCTGTTTTAAATGATGAAATGTCTAAATTAGTGCTGTCCTAAAAATGATAAGGCTTCAGCTTGAGTAGCTGTAGTTTTTCTGAGGTAGTTTTATTTATCTCCCATTTACTTTTCTAATACTCCACCAGCGTCTTATACAACGTATCTCTTTCTACTGGTTTTCTTTTTACCTGTTTGATTAGTGTAACTAACTGCCCGGTGCTCATGGAAGGAGATTGCTCTTCGGCCCCGGCCATTGAATAAATCTTCGTTGAGTCGTCGATGGTGCCGTCGATGTCGTTTACGCCGAACGCGAGTGTGAGCTGCGCCTTGTGACGGCCAAGCATCGGCCAGTACGCTTTCATGTGAGGGAAGTTGTCTAAATACAATCTCGCAACAGCATACATCTTCATATCTTCTACCATGGTGCTTTCCGGAACATCACTCATCTCGTTATCTCCATTGCGAAACTTTAGCGGAATGAATGTATTGAAGCCGTGAGTCCTGTCCTGCAGTTGACGCAGCCTTTCCATATGATCAATACGGTGAACGAAGTCTTCGATATGCCCATACAACATCGTAGCATTCGTATGCATTCCTAAACGATGCGCCGTTTCATGAATCAGCAACCACCCTTCTGCATCAACCTTATCATCGGCGATTTGCTTTCGTATATCAGGATGAAATATTTCTGCCCCACCACCCGGTAATGAATCCAGGCCTGCTTCTTTTAAATACAGCAATCCTTCTTCAACACTCTTCTTCGCTTTCCTGAACATATAATCCAATTCTACAGCGGTAAAACCTTTTATATGCAGGTCCGGGCGATGCGTTTTTATTTTACGCAGCAGCTCTGCAAAGAATTCGAGGTTCATTTTCGGGTGCACCCCACCAACAATATGCACTTCGGTTACGGGCTGGCCATCATATTCTTTTACCTTATCCAGCATCTGTTCGATACTCAACTCCCAACCTTCATCACGATGCGCATACAATCTCGAGTACGAACAAAATTTGCACGCAAATACACAAATATTCGTGGGTTCTATGTGGAAGTTTCTGTTGAAGTATGTTTTGTCCCCGTGGATTTTTTCTCTTACGTGGTTGGCTAAGGCGCCGAGATAGGGGAGGCCTGCGTGTTCAAATAGATAGAGGCCGTCTTCAGGAGTGATTCTTTTATTTGAAAGAATTTTTGAGGCAATGGTTTGTAAGTTCTTATCCGGTTCGTTTTTTATGATCTGCTCAACGGGTATCATTTTGCAAAGATAAATGTATCAGGGGAAGCAGTTGGTTTAGATGGTTTCTCCGCAGATCCCTCACACTCGCTTCGCTCGGTTCGGGATGACAGTGTGAGTGGCTCGGTTCGGGATGACAGTGTGAGTGGCTCGATTCGGGATGACAGTGTGCGTGGCTCGATTCCGGATGACAGTGTGAGTGCCTCGGTTCGGGATGACGTGAAGGGGTTGCAGCTTCGGGGCGTCTTCGAGCCCGCCTTCGCCCCGTGAGCGCACCTGCGAAGCAGGCTCGCGGCGCAGCCGCGAGGCGAAGCGGGTACAGCGGGCCAGAAGGATGCCCCGAGGGCACTAATCATAAACTGTGCAGATTCCTCGCTTCGCTCGGAATGACAGCGGAGCTATCACCCCACATGACAGCGGAGCTGTTACCCCACCGCGCCCGCAATACACCCACACATCAAACACGCAACCGTACCCCCAAGCAGCGCTTTTAACCCCAACTCAGTAAGATTGCGCCGCTGGTTCGGCGCGAGCTGACTGATACCCCCAATCTGTATACCAATCGAAGCAAAGTTGGCGAAACCGCACAACGCGTAAGTAGTAATCAGGATAGATTTTGGATCGCTGATAATCCCCGTATTTTTCATTTCGCCAAAAGAAAAATAAGCCACAAACTCATTCAGAATTGTTTTCTCTCCCAACAACTGTCCCACCTGTACAATCTCATTTGAATTCACGCCAATCAGCCACGCAACAGGAGAAAAAATATAACCGAGTATCAACTGCAACGAAAGCGATGTGTACCTCCCATTCGTTACCCGCGCCACATCATCATTAATACTAAACCAATGCCCGGCAGAGCCCAGGATCCAGTTTGCCAAATACATCAGCGCAGTGAATACGATCAGCATCGCGGCCACATTCGCTGCGAGTTTTAACCCATCAGTTGTGCCGAGTGATATCGCATCAAGAAAGTTATCGCCGATTTTTTCTTTAGAAACAGTTAACTGCCGCATTACCTCTTCCGTCTGCGGAAATAATATTTTCGAAACAACAATCGCCGCAGGTGCGCTCATGATAGACTGGCTCATCATATGCAACGCAAAGTATTGCTGTTGCGCCGGATCATCTCCGCCGAGAAAACCCACATATGCCCCAAGAACACTGCCGGCAGTGTTGGCCATTCCCCCGACCATGATGCACAAAATTTCAGAGCGGTTCATTTTATCGAGGAACGGCCGGATCATTAACGGAGCCTCGGTTTGCCCGAGAAAAATGTTAGCGGCAGTTGAAACACTTTCAGGACCCGATATGCCAAGCTTCTTCAGCATCCACGCGAAAACATAAACAACTTTCTGAAGTATGCCGAGGTAATAAAGCATAGCGGACAGCGCCGCAAAAAAAATAATATTGGGCAGCACCTGTATAGCAAAAATATAACCCCAACTGCCGAGCTGGTCGGCGAGTTTATTGAACATAAATTCGGTGCCCTTGTGTCCAACATTAATAACGTCAACAAAGATTTTAGAAACCTTCTCGAAAAAAATCTTAATAAAATTAACACGAAGCACCCCGAGCGCGAAGCAAACCTGGGCCACTATCCCGATCGCTACGAGCCGCCAGTTGATAGCTCTGCGGTTGTTACTGAAAACAAAACAAACAAAAAGGAGAAACAACATTCCAAGGGCGCCACGGCCTAAGCTTATCCATTGAACGGATGTCATGCTTTAGAAATAGTTGATAAGGCAAAATAACTCATAAATGCATAAGGGCACTAAAAAAGCAGGCTGTAAGGCCTGCTTTTCACTAATATATTAGTACAGCTTAAGCTGCAGGGGCGCCGATATGGGCCTCGATCTTTTTCACGAAGTTTGATTTCGGTTGAGCGCCTACCAGCTTGTCAACCACCTTGCCATTCTTAATAAAAAGGATAGCCGGGATTGATGTAATGCCGTAGTTCACCGAAAGTTGCGGATTATGGTCAACGTTTACCTTCCCTATATTCACTTTACCATTGTATTCCTTCGAAAGTTCTTCAATAACAGGACCTATAGCACGGCAGGGACCGCACCATTCAGCCCAGAAATCAATTACTGTTAACTTGTCCGAAGACAACACTTTCTCCTGGAAGTTTGCGTCCGTAAATTCTGCTGCCATAGCTGGTTATTTTTAAAATTTATTGTTTAGATATGATTAAATACACGTAGGTGATTGCAAATTTACAACCAATCACAACATAAACCATTAACGTGCTTATGCTGTCAGAACCTGTACACTTATGTCCCCATTTTCGGTCAAAAAGGCGGCCATTTCGTCATTCATTTCAAAGCCGTTTTCCCTTGTAAACAAGCTCACCCTGGCATTAAGACGCGGTTCCGATATATTAAATTTTAATCCCGATCTTCCTGGATATTTTTTAACATTTTGATGCAAAAACGTTAACAGTTCTTCGTTCACGCGCCGCGCTTCCATTTCCAGCACCAGTTGTTTTGTAAGCTGCTGTTTAATGTTTTCAAGCATCGTAATTTTTTCTACCTTAAACTCGAATTCCTGTTTATTAAAACGCGGTCTGAACGCCCCCGTTATATAAAGATTGCGACCCTTTTCTAAAAACTGCGAGTAACGGGCGTAATCATCGCCCCAAAGCATGAATTCTGATTTTCCTGAGTAATCCTCGATAAAAAACGATCCGAATTGCTTGCCTGTTCTCGACACCCGATGCTGCGCATCCACAACCAGGCCGGCAAGGCGGAACGTTTTTCCCGGGTTAGCCTGCAGCGACAGGGCTTCCCTTACCTCGTTGAATTCACTCAGTTTCGTGATACCGTAATAGGCAATTTCGAATTTGAAATGATCGAGGGGATGGCCGCTCATGAACATGCCGGTCACATCTTTTTCGTGATCCAGGAGTTCTGTCAACGTCCATGGTTCGCAGTTAGGTATTTTTGGCGGCACCACATCCGGCATCGCGAAATCTCCGAAAAGCGTATTTGTGGACCCGGTAGCGTTTGTTTGATATACGTTTCCGAATTTGATGATCTTTTCAAGACCGGTAAGCGTTTCGCCGGTGTGAATATGAAAGTACTGCGCGCGGTGCATGTCCTTAAAGCAATCGAAGGCCCCGGCGTACACCAGGTTTTCGAGTGTCTTTTTATTTACTGCGCGCTGGTTGATTCTCTTGATGAGATCGAAAATGGATGTATATGCGCCATTTTTTTCCCGCTCGTCAATAATACTTTCAACAGCTGCTTCACCAACACCTTTCAGACCACCAAGACCGAACCTTATTTCTCCTTTCGTGTTAACCGCAAAACCTTTTTTCGATTCGTTCACGTCAGGACCGAGAACGGTTTGTCCCATACGTTTGCACTCTTCCATAAAGAAGGTGATCTTTTCAATACTGCCCGCGTTATTCAACACGGCGGCCATGTATTCTGCAGGGTAATGTGCTTTTAAATAAGCGGTTTGATAAGCTACATAGGCGTAGCAGGTAGAGTGTGATTTATTAAACGCATATTGCGCGAACGCTTCCCAGTCGGTCCAGATTTTTTCGAGCTTGTCGGCCGGATGATTTTTCTTCGTTGCTCCTTCAATGAACTGCGCCTTCATTTTATCCAGCACCGACTTTTGCTTTTTACCCATCGCCTTACGCAGTACATCCGCATCACCTTTGCTAAAGCCCGCAATCTTTTGTGCGAGCAGCATCACCTGTTCCTGGTACACTGTGATACCATATGTTTCCTGCAGGTGCTCTTCCATTTCAGGAAGATCGTAGGCGATGACCTGTTTGCCGTGCTTCCTGTCTACATAATCAGGTATGTACGCCATCGGACCCGGACGGTACAACGCGTTCATCGCAATAAGGTCATCGAATTTATCGGGCCTCAGGTCGCGCAGGTATTTCTGCATGCCGGGACTTTCAAACTGAAACGTTCCGACAGTGTCACCGTGTTGATAGAGTTCGAATGTTTTTTTATCGTCAAGCGGAATCGTGTCTATGTCAATCGTTACGCCGTGATTGTCTTTGATCATCTCGAGGGCGTTCTTGATGATGGTAAGCGTTTTCAGACCGAGGAAGTCCATTTTTATTACGCCCGCGTCCTCGATAATGCTTCCTTCAATCTGTGTGATCCACAGGTCAGAATCTTTTGATGTGCACACCGGGAGCAGGGTGGTCAAATCTGTCGGCGCGATGATTATACCTGCAGCATGAATACCGGTATTGCGCACGGAGCCCTCGAGACGTTCCGCCTGCCGAAGCACTTCACCTTCAAGTGTAGCGCCTTTATACAGATCGCGCATCTTCTTCACCATCTCGATCTCTTCAGCGCCGAGTCCTTCCTTTTCTTCAAGTGATTGCTCTCCTTCTTTTGAAGTAATGGGCGCTTTTAATACGCGCTTCAGGGTTATGCCAAGGCGTTCCGGTATCAGTTTCGCAAGCCCGTTCGATTCAGGCAGCGGAAGATCAAGCGTGCGCGCAACATCTTTGATACTCATCTTCGCGGCCATCGTGCCATAGGTGATGATCTGTGCTACCTGGGCCTTGCCATATTTGGCAACTACATAATCGATTACTTTTTGCCTGCCTTCGTCATCGAAATCGGTATCGATATCGGGCATCGACTTTCTGTCGGGGTTGAGAAACCTTTCGAAAAGCAGGTTGTATTTTATCGGGTCAATATTCGTTATACCGATGCAGTACGCAACCACGCTGCCTGCTGCCGAACCTCTTCCGGGACCGACATACACTCCGAGGTCGCGACCCGCTTTAATAAAATCAGCTACGATCAAAAAGTAGCCGGCAAATCCCATTGTTTTTATTGTGAACAACTCAAAGTCTATGCGCTCTGTCAGTTCAGGCGGAATATCGCCGTACCTTTTCTGTGCACCTTCGTAAGTAATATGTTTGAGGTATTCCCACTGGTTGAGGTTGGAATCGCCATGAATGCGAAATTCATCGGGAACATTAAACGCTGGAAGTAAAATATCTTTCTTCAGGTTCAGCACATCTACTTTATCGACAATCATATTTGTATTGTCGATAGCTTCCGGAACGTCGCTGAACAACTGTTTCATTTCGTCGGCCGATTTGAAATAAAACTGGTCGTTTGGAAATTTAAATCTCCTGTCTTTTACATGCGCGTCATCGTTCACAAAATCATCATATCCCGGTGTACTCTTTTTTTCACCTGTGTTGATGCACAACAGGATGTCGTGCGCATTAAAATCTTCGCGGTCGGTGTAGTGGCTGTCGTTCGTAGCTATAACAGGCACGTTATACTTCTTTGAAAACTTCAGCAGCGTGTTGTTGATAGTTTCCTGTTCTTTCAGGTTGTGTCGTTGCAACTCGATAAAGTAATCTTCACCGAACATATCGAGCCACCATTTGAATTCTTTTTCCGCCGCTTCTTCACTGCTATTCAAAATAGTTTGCGGCACGTATGCGCCTATGCAGCATGTAGTGGCGATCAATCCTTCATGGTGTCTTTCGATCAGTTGTTTGTCGATACGCGGATATTTGCTGTACAACCCTTCGATATATCCGAGCGAAGTGAGTTTGACAAGATTCTCATATCCTGTTTTATTTTTCGCCAGGAGTACCTGGTGGTAGCGGTTGTCTTTCTGATCTTTTGTAAAAGTTTTACGCGTACGATCTTCAACAACATAGAACTCGCAGCCTATGATGGGCTTCACTTTCAGCGAGCCATCGTCGTTTCTATGCTTATACGCTTCTGTCACAAACTCAAAGGCCCCGAACATATTACCATGGTCCGTAATGGCAATCGCGGGCATCTGGTCTTTTATTGCCTTCTGGTACAGGCTTTTAATCGAAGCCTGGCCGTCGAGAAGGGAAAACTGGGTATGAACGTGGAGATGAGAAAACCGGCACATCATTACAATATTAGATAATTATGGAGGAGAATATTTGTTATTTTTGCTCACGTTGTGAAGAACTTTTTTTACCTCATTGTTCTGCTTGGATTATTGACTTCCTGCACTGCGACCCGTAAATCATACCCGGGCAGTAATTCTGCGCCCCCGCCGAAGCAGTTGCCGAGGGATCCAAAATTCCTGGACAATATTTCCATTAAACCTGAGGAAGATAATCGTGTGGCTGTAGGCAACAGCGCGCCACTTAGCGAGTCGGTGCGTTATGTTCCTGGAATGGTGTTCTCTACGAATATAGAAAAGTGTAATCCTCTTCAGTTTAAATACGCCATCATGATTGATGAGCCGGTGGAAAAACTGACAAACGAAAGGCTCGTTTCATTTCTTGAAAGTTGGTTCGGTACTCCGTACAAATATGGCGGTGAAGGAAGATTGGGTATAGATTGCTCAGCGTTCTCGGCAATGCTGATGGATACCGTGTACGGCGTTGCATTACCCAGGACCGCCGCCAGCCAGTTCGAGATGGGAATGAGAATCAGGAAAGAACAGCTCGAACAGGGCGATCTTGTTTTCTTTAATACTACCGGCGGCATTTCGCACGTAGGTATCTATCTCGCGAACGACAAATTTGTTCACGCAGGTTCTTCCAATGGTGTAACCATCAGTGATCTCGAGGATCCTTATTATAAGAGAAGATTTATTGGCGCCAGCCGGGTCAAGTAAGTGCGAAGAAAGAGAGCGGGGAGCGTTTATTCACTCTTTCTGCGCTCTGTTTCTCTTTCTCCTTTTCACAGAATCTATTACATGAAGCAAATCCGGGGTTAATTTCAGGAAGTACACCGCTGCACCATAGAGCGCTATGAATGCAAGCGACCTCGAAATGATCCACTCAATCCCTCTCTTTTCGGCGAATAACAAATAACAAACAGCATAAGCGCCAACTCCTGCAATAATGGCGAGGAACGTTTTTGTACTGAATGGTTGCATCTTTGTTTTCTTCCAGAGAAACGCGCAGCGTACAGTATTGTAGATCGTAAATGTGATAAGGTTTGAAATTGCGGGACCGGTTACACCATACTTTTTTGTAAGAAGATAAGTCAACGGCATCGTAAGCGCGAGAAGAACCAGGCCCGTAAAAAATTCGAAGCGCCAGTACGTTGAAGTTGATATAATCTGGGCGTTTAGCCCGGTGCCCATATCGAGTATCCGCATAATGCCAATGAAAAAAAAGGCCGGCAGCGCAAGTGTATATCCTTCCTTCATCGAAAACGTTTCTATGCCATCGGTAAAATTCATGAAGAGAATACAGAACATGCCCACCGAAAAAATTAACTGGTTGATACTCGAACGCTGATAAATGCGCGCCAGTTTTCCCATGTCTTTGTCTTTCCACGCGCGCGACAGCGGGCCCATAGCTGCTGAAATGATTCCGCGCTGAGGTGCCTGGATGAGACTCGCGATATTTTGGGCGAGCGAATAAACGCCCACATAAAAAAGCCCGTTAGGTACCACCGCTGCAATTACAAGTGTGTCGAAAACCTGTGCGACCGTGAACACCAAACCTCCGCCCCAAACGAAAGAAACCAGCGCCAGGATTTTTTTGTAGAATTTTTTTGTTACCCGGCTTATGCTGAATGTGAACGAGATTTTTCCTTTGACAATAAGATATGCCGCCAATACAAGCGCCAGCAGCATATAGGTACCTGCATATATTTTGATGAATACACTGAACAGTGGAATAATGCCTGCGAAAAACAACACAATCAGCAGTGTGCTGAATAGTCTGAACAAAACCTCGCGTAAAAAATTCGTGACCACCGACATTCTTTCCTGCCAGGCATATGCTTCAAGTATCGAAAAAATAGTCAGGCCAAATCCGAAAGGAAAGAGCCACATATAATAGGTTACCAGGTCGGGTGCGTTGGTTATATATTTCTGTACAACGAGGTCGCGGATCAGGTAGCCGATAAAAATTATTATTATAAATCCAAACGATGCGCATGTAAGCGCCCAGGTGAGCAGGTCATTTTTGCGCGTAGGCAGGTTGTCTTTATAATAAGGGTAAAATTTGTAGATGTAAGAATGCATGCCGAGATTGGCGAAAGCAAACATGATATTGGCGATAGCAATAAAGATGTTTACAAGACCATACTGTGCCTCGGTAAAAGTTCCTTCCTTGGTGTACAGGTACGTATTAACAAAGCCGAGCGCGAAGCCAAAGTACACGATAACCGATGAGATAATACTTTGCCGCCTGATATTGCTCATGCGCAAATATATTACATCTTCCTGCTGGCCACATAAAAGTTAGGGTCTATAACAAACGACCGGCTCTTTAATGAAATGGTCTGCCATTGTGTTGTGGGCGACAACCATACGTCGTCGCCTGCAAGAATTTTTAAGGGCATGTCGAACCCCTCTACACAGTTGCTCCACCTGAATTTAAGTGTGCCGTTGTCATGATGATATTCGAGTACGGGAATTTTTGAAGTACGTAAATACTGATCGAAAATTTTACCCAGGTCTTTTCCCGCTGCCTTACTCATGAATTGCTCAATATCCGCTGTGTTTACTGTTTTATGATAGAAGGTTGCGTTCATGCCGCGAAGCATCTGCCTGAATTTCTCATCGTCATTCATAATCTGCCTTACCATGTGCACCACAGACGCACCTTTATAATACATGTCTTCCGAGCCCTCCCTGTTCAATCCATAATCACCGATTACTGGCTTATCATTTTTTATATTCTTCCTCAACCCGACGCAATATTCATTGCCTGCTTCTTTTCCATATTCACACTGCGTAAACAACACCTCGCTATAGTTGGTGAAACCTTCGTGCACCCACATGTCGGCGATGTCGTTTGTTGTGATATTATTCCCAAACCACTCATGCCCGCTTTCATGCACAATGATAAAGTCCCATTTTTTACCCCAGCCAGTACCCGACAGATCCGTACCGAGATAGCCGTTCACGAATTTATTTCCATAAGCGATGGCGCTTTGATGCTCCATGCCTAAATGCGGTGATTCCACGAGTTGAAAGCCATCTTCATAAAACGGGTAGGGACCGAACCAATGCTCAAAGCACTGCAGCATTTTTATGGTCTGGGGAAATTGATTTCGTGCTTTCTCCTCATCTTCCTCCAGTGCCCAGTAGGTGATGTCAAGATTGCCTTTCTCACCGTTATACTCGTCACACCATTTAACGTACCTGCCTATATATGGTACGATATTATAATTGTTAATAGAATTTTTTACCTCCCATGTGTATTGCACCCGTTTTCCCGGCAGTGATGTTTTGTTCACCAGCCTTCCATTGCCCACGCCTACCAGGTTTTCCGGGACAATGATAGATAAACTTGCGCCGGCCGGCTCGTCGCCCTGGTGATCTTTACACGGATACCATACACTCGCACCGAGGCCCTGGCACGCGACGGTTGCCCATGGGTTCCCGCGCTTGTCCTGTTTCCAAATCCACCCGCCATCCCATGGTGGTGTTCGTGCTTCGCGAGGCGTTCCCTTAAATTTTATCGTGATGGAATTTTCAGAGCCTTTGGTAATTTTTTTTGCGAATGTGATGTAGTAGACATTGTTATTTCGCGTAAGTGGCAATGGGTTTTTTTCGTCATTCAACGTGGCGGTTTCTATTTCCATCGGCTGCTGCAGATCTACCTGCATCTTTATCCCTTCGTCGAGGGCCCTGAATGTGATGATGTTTTGTCCTGCGAGTGATTTGCCTATAAAATTCGGTTCTATGGTTATGTCGTATCTAACCACATCCCACCATTTTCGTTCGGCGGTTATGGAACCACGTAAAGAATCCTGCGCGGTGCACGAACAGGCTATTACTATAATAAACAATAACTGTAATAACTTACACATGAATGAAGATGAAGACTATTTCGAACGTAATGCAATTAACTGCTTTATTATGGTTTTTGCCTTTAATGGTGCTCCATTTGTCGTGCAAAAACAACCGCTCCTCATCAAAGCAGGTTTTCCATTATAACGAATCGTCAAATATCGCTTCACTCGATCCTGCTTTTGCAAAAAATCAATCTATCATATGGACGGTTCACCAACTATACAACACGCTGGTGGAAACAGACAGCAATCTCAACATCGTTCCTTCGCTTGCGTATCGCTGGGAAGTTTCCGACGACAGGTTGTTATATCGCTTCTTCTTACGTAGAGATGTTTTCTTTCACGATAACGATGCATTTGCAGGTGGTAAAGGAAGAAAGATGACGGCGCACGATGTGGAATACAGCTTCAAACGCATTGTTGACCGCAATACCGCTAGCAGTGGCGCCTGGATTTTCAACACCCGTGTTGATACGATACGGCCTTTCATAGCCATTAACGATTCTGTTTTTGAATTGCGACTGATCCGGCCGTTTACCCCGTTACCTGGATTATTATCCATGCAGTATTGCTCTATCGTGCCGCGTGAAGTGGTGGAGAAATATGGCAGGGATTTCAGGAGTCACCCTTGCGGCACCGGTCCCTTTAAGTTCAAATCATGGGAAGAAGGCCAGTCGCTGATACTTTTAAAAAATGAGAATTATTTCGAAAAAGATAGTGAAGGTAACAGGCTGCCTTACCTCGATGCCATCCAGACCACCTTTTATAATAATAAAGCGACCGAATTTCTGATGTTCCGGCAGGGTAAGTTGGAATTTGTCAACGACATAGAGGCGTCGTTCAAGGACGAAATCCTTACCAAAGCCGGAACCCTTAAAAAAGACTGGGAAGGAAAGATTGTGCTTGCCAAACATGCCTATCTCAACACCGAATACCTTGGCATACTGGTAGATAGCACCGGAAATACGGCGGGTAACTCGCCTTTGAAACATAAAAAGGTGCGGCAGGCCATTAATTATGGGTTCGACAGGCGGAAGATGATGATGTACCTGCGTAATTCTATCGGTACACCTGCCGAAAGTGGTTTCGTGCCCGCGGGATTACCCTCTTTTGACCCTGAAAACGTCAGGGGGTACACTTTTCAGCCCGCAAAGGCCCGTCAATTATTAAAGGAAGCGGGTTACCCTGGTGGCAAAAATCTTCTCCCAATCAGGCTTTTAACGATCCCCGTTTACTCTGAGCTGGCCAGTTTTATCGCTAAAGAGCTGGAGGCCATTGGCCTGACCGTGCGGGTAGAAGTTGTCCAGAAAGGACTGTTGCTTGAGCAGACGGCTAAGTCGCAGGCACCATTTTTCAGGGCGAGCTGGATAGCCGATTATCCTGACGCTGAGAACTACCTGAGTGTATTTTACAGTAAGAACCCTGCGCCGCCCAATTACACACGTTATAATAATCCCCGTTACGATCAACTGTACGAGAAGGCGTTATCAATTACAGACGATTCGGCCAAATATGCTGTTTACCGGCAGATGGACCGCATGATTGTCGAAGACGCCCCTGTGGTTCCTTTATGGTATGACCAGGCGATCCACCTTGTGCAGCCCTACGTAAAAAACTTCAGGCCGAACGGCCTTAATCTCCTCGAACTGCGACGGGCCAGGATATCCCAGGAACGAAAATAATTTCCATCGCTGGGACAAGGTCTGAAATATAGATTCTGCAAATCGCTGAATTGGAGTGTGGTATATATTGGACACAACCTTGTATATACTTTGGCACACAATAATTCGATTTTATGAAAACGATCTTAACCTTTAAAAAATACGTAAGCAGGATGCTGGTCATCGTTCTGCTCTTCGCTTCAAAGGAAGGGTTTTCTCAACCGGAATATTCCTTCACAGGAGGTACGCTTACTTCGGGTACAGCCCTTACGGTAGGCGCTACATATAGATATAACAACGTTAGACCTGGTATTGATGCCGTATTGCAGATTACTGCGATTACCCCCGGTATCGGGCTCACAGAGCTCGATGGTAGTTCAGGGTATCCGGCAACAATCCAGCCTACGATAACCGCTAACGCGTGGACGAATGGATATGTGGAAATGACGGTCACATTCAAAACCGGCGGCACAAATACTAACATGAACCAGCCTGAGCTCGCGGTAACAGCTTTCGACGTGGATGGAGTGATTAACCATGATGGTAATGGTCACGATCTTCACGAGTTCGACCAGTTTAACCTCGGCGGTGGTTATGCTAACTATAATACAGTTGCCAGTGAGTTGATGATTTCAGGTCCTGCATCAAACTGGTGGACCGGTACTAACGTTTCAGGCGTTGACTATCCTGGTCGTGATACTTCCGCGCAGCAGGTGATGTTCTCGGTTATCAATGTAAACGTTACAACTGCCATCATCAGGGTAGGTATCAATAACCAGACGAGCCGATCTGCTTCGAGACTTAGAGCGGTTTACTTTAAGAAGTTTGTTTATAATAACGCGTTGCTCGCCTTCAATACTGTTCCGAAGATTGTTCGCGAGAAACAGGTAGAAATTGAGTCTTCTTTCAAGGTGTACCCGACAAATATGCAGAACTCAGCAACTATCGCGGTGCAGGCTGAAGAGAATGGTATGGCGATGTTTGAGCTGGTGGATTATTCGGGCCGTGTGATGCATAAGCAGATGATTAGCGTAAGTAAAGGAATTAATAACGTTCCGTTTAATAAGCTTTCAGGTGTTAGTAGTGGAAGCTATGTTGCGGTGCTGAAGATGAATGGAATGGTGTATAACCAGAAAGTGATTAAGCAACTGTAAAGACGGGCTTAAAAAATAAATAAAAAAATTTACTTCTTAAGCTTATCCTTAAACACCTTTCTAAACTTATCTAACTTGGGTCTTATCACATAATAACAATACGCCTGCGACCCGTTGTTCGCATAGTATTCCTGGTGATAATCTTCGGCAACATAAAAATTCAAAAAAGGACTTATCTCCGTTACTATAGGATCGTCAAAAGCCTTGCTCTTATCGAGCTCGGCTTTATACTTTTCGGCCTTTTCTTTCTGCTCCTGGTTGTGATAAAAAATTACACTCCTGTATTGCGGTCCCACATCATTACCCTGGCGGTTTAAAGTAGTAGGATCATGGCTCTGCCAGAACGCGGCGAGCAATTCATCAAAAGTTATCTTCGAAGGGTCGTACACAATCTGGATCACTTCCGCATGGCCGGTGGTTCCGTCACAAACCTGCTTATATGTTGGATTCACAACAGAACCCCCGCTATATCCAGATGTTGCCGACAGCACTCCATCGAGTTCCTGGAAGATAGCTTCTGTACACCAGAAACATCCCGTTCCGAAAGTGGCGGTGTCCGTTTTTGTGCCCTCAGGCACAGATATGTTCATCTCGTTGCTTGTCATCTTAGGCTGATTTTCTGCTTGTTCACACGAAGTAAAGCTCGCAATAAGCAATACCATTCCGGTCGCTATGAAATTCATAAGCTTCTATTTTCCATTTGCAAAATTACCGAATTGTTAGTTGTGTTATTAATTCGAAATTTCCTTCTCCGCAGATCCCTCACACGCGCCTTCGGCGCG
>JAEUVS010000075.1 GCA_016786745.1 Chitinophagaceae bacterium
GATAGCGAGTTCTGCGCCTTCGTAAAATTCAAGACCTGGATTAATAAATTTTGGAAACGACTTGCCGTATTTATATGTTGATGTAATGTCAAACGCGGAATCGAGGTACATGGGTGTGAAAACCGCAACCTGGTAACGCACTGCCTGGCTATCCTGTGCTGAGCTTTTCGATATAAATGCACAAAGAAGGAAAGCAACTAAGATCCCGGGCTTTTTATTCATCAGTAACGAAAATTTGTTCCAGCAAAGACGTTTACTCCCATTCTATCGTTGCAGGAGGCTTACTGCTAATATCGTAAACAACCCTGTTAATTCCTTTAACATTATTGATAATGTCACTCGAAATATATGCCAGGAATTCATATGGAAGATGTGCCCAGTCGGCGGTCATACCATCCACTGATGTTACGGCTCTCAGCGCCACTGTGAATTCGTAGGTGCGTTCGTCACCCATCACACCCACACTTTTTACCGGGAGAAGAATAGCGCCCGCCTGCCAAACCTGCGAATACAGGTTATGCTCCTTAAGGCCTTTGACATAGCGGTAATCAGCTTCCTGGAGAAGCGACACTTTTTCGGGGGTAATTTCACCCAGTATCCTGATAGCGAGGCCGGGCCCCGGGAAGGGATGCCTCTTCAGCAACTCATCCGGAATACCAAGTTCGTGGCCCACTTTTCTCACCTCATCTTTAAATAAAAAACGCAGCGGTTCAACAAGCCCGAGGTGCATGATTTCAGGAAGTCCACCAACGTTGTGATGCGATTTGATCGTCACCGATGGACCATGTACCGAAATACTTTCAATTACATCAGGATAAATAGTTCCCTGTCCGAGTAATTCAATCCCCTCTATTTTTTTTGCTTCTTCCTGGAATATTTCTATGAACAGGCGCCCGATTGTTTTTCTCTTTGCTTCCGGGTCGGTTTTACCCTGCAGCTCGCGGTAGAAAATGTTCTTCGCGTCAACGCCCTTTACGTTTAACCCGATTTGTTTGTATGTATCAAGTACTTCTTCGAATTCATTTTTTCTAAGAACGCCGTTGTCAACAAAAATCCCGGAAAGCCTGTTGCCTATCGCACGGTGAATCAGTGTTGCTGCAACCGTAGAGTCGACGCCGCCACTCAATGCCATGATCACTTTGCGGTCGCCGATCATTGTTTTGAGATTGTTTACGGTGTCGGTAATAAAATGCGCGGGTGTCCAATCCTGTTTGCAGCCGCATATGTTTACGAGGAAGTTCTTAAGAATTTTTTTACCCTCTATAGAATGATAAACTTCCGGATGAAACTGCACGCCGTAAATCGGATGACCGGCGCCATTTTTTTTGAAAGCAGCGAACGGAATATCTTCAGTTGTAGCGAGCACGTCAAATCCGGAGGGCATGGTAAGAATAGTATCGCTGTGGCTCATCCATACCTGCGACAGTTCCATCACATCTTTCAGCAGAACATCTTCATGCTGTTTTCTCATCAGCGCACGACCAAATTCTCTTTTGTTGCTCTTGGCTACTTCGCCACCGAATTTTTTAGCAGTGAGCTGTGCACCGTAACAAATACCGAGCACCGGAAGGCGCTCCTGCATGCCTCGTATGTCTACATCGGGAGCATTGGCCTCGTTAACGGAAAACGGAGATCCGGAAAGGATGATACCTTTTAAACCCTCGTCGTATTCAACCTGCTGGTGGAAAGGAATTATTTCGCAGTACACGTCCGCTTCTCTTACTGCCCTGGCTATCAGCTGAGTATATTGACTTCCGAAATCAAGAATTAATATCTTTTCCGTCATGGCCTGCGAAGTTAAGCTATTTACATTTCCACATATTTCACGCTTATCCACACATCCCTGTTACGGCCCTTATCATCGGTACATGAAATTTTTACCGGTCCTTCCGACGGGAGAAAGTAAACCGGTGTATGCGCATCGCTTGTTTTATAAAAGTGATTGTCGATATACCAGTATACACGACCCACATCGTTACCGGCGCGACACTGCAACTGCAGCGGCTCTGGGTCGTTCCTGCTGATGAGATATTCAAACTGATTTTTTGGTGAAAGAATTTGTGGTTTGTCATTTCTGAAAAGTTGTTCGCAGGCAGGGTTGTGAGGCGGAATTTCCTGGTAAGCTATATGCTGACCTTCATAATATACCTGCATTTCGGGTGAAACAATCTTGTACCATTTCTTTTTATATCCTGACGCAGGAGCGCAACTTCTGCAGTAAGAAATTTTTTCATCCGGCGAAATCCTTACTTCTTTCGAATCGTTGCACACTGTTGCCGGGGATATCATCGGAATAAAATAATCAGTTATCCTGTTCGTGCAATGATTATCGGGTAGCATGCCTGTTTCCGCGCAAACTATCCTGATGTCGCAATCTTCCGGTTGATTAAACCAGCTTTCGTCGCTGTCGTAGTCGATTGTGTTGAATATCCTGAACAGCAAAGGAGTTGCTGTTTCCGAGCCGCTCAGCTCGCGAACGCCTTCCCCCGAAAAATTGCCTGTCCATACACCAACAGTGTATTTTTTATTGTAACCGATGCTCCATGCATCCCTCCGGCCATAAGAGGTTCCTGTTTTCCACGCGATTTTCGGCATATGTTCGGTGCTTTGCCACGACAGAGGGAAATCCGGTCGATTAATTTTCGACAGTACATCGTTAATCATAAAAGCCGCGGAAGCGCTCAGCACTGGAAATTTATGCGATGATTTTTCATTCAGCACAAACGACGGCCGTGCATACTCTCCGTTGTTTGCAAACGACGAAAACAGCGACGTGAGTTCGAGGAGCGACGTACCGCATCCGCCGAGTACCATTGAAAGTCCGAGTTTCTTCTGGTCTTTTCGTACCTGTAAAAAATCGCACGACGCCAGCGACTGCACAAATTTTTCTGTTCCCAACTGGCGCAAACATCTTACTGCGGGTATATTTAGCGAATGTTCGAGCGCGTATTCAATCGTTACGTTGCCGTTGAATTTTTTATCATAATTCTCGGGAGAATATCCACCGTAGTTGATATTCACGTCGTGGATAATTGATTTGGGAGTGATGAGGCCCTCATCAATACACATTCCATACAACAATGGTTTCAGTGTGCTGCCCGGTTGCCTTATTGCCCGGGCGCCATCAACCTGCCCGCCATCCGTGGTATCACTAAAATCTGCCGACCCGATATAGGTAATTACCTGCCGGGTTGCGTTATCGATAACCACCACGGCAGCGTTGTGAATATTTTTCAACCGGAGGGTTCGTGCGTAGCCGGAAACTATTTTTTCCGCTTTTAGCTGCATATTCAGGTCAAGGGAGGATTGCACGATGGGTTCACCGCGGCGTTCGAGCAATCGTGAAAGGTGAGGCGCCATCCGGGGTACGTTTCCTCTCGTAACATCCAACGGCTCGGCAAGGGCGTCAACGATTTCCTTCTCACTAAAAATCTTCTCTTCAGCGAATATCCTGAGCCAGCGGTTTCGTTCGGTTATTATTACATCGTTGTTCCTGCCCGGCACCAGCGACGAAGGCCGGTTGGGAATGATCGACAGCGCCGTGATTTCAGCCAGCGAAAGATGGTCGGGGTCTTTTTTAAAATACAGCAGCGACGCCGATTTTACGCCTTCGATGTTGCCGCCATACGGAAGCAGGTTGCAATAAAGTCGTAATATTTCACTTTTGCTGTAGTAAAGTTCCAGCTGTATCGCCCGGAACATCTCGACAAACTTGCTGGCATAGGTTCTCGGCCGGCGTTCGAGTGCCCTGGCCACCTGCATGGTTATGGTTGAAGCGCCGGATGTACGTTTCGATTTTAATATGTTCTTTCCAAACGCGCGGATGATCGAGAAAGGGTTTATTCCAAAATGATAATAGAAGAAGCGGTCTTCTTTTTCAATGATCGTTTTCTTCAGGAGGGGCGACATTTCTTCGAGGGTTGTTTTCATCCTCCATTTGTCGTCGTTCGTTAAAAAAGCATGAATAAGCTGGCCCTTGCTATCGGTGATGATGGTGGAATATTGAATTTTCTCTACCTTATCGGTAACAGGGAAGAGAAAATTCAGTGAAATTAGCAGCAGGAGCGCGAGAACTGCAGGTATTGAAAACAACTTGATCATTCAGCAGAAATACAAATTGTAAATTAACTATTTTATATGCGCGTTTTACTCTTTGCCCTGTCCGTGCTAATATTATTTTCCTGCAACCGTAACTCTGTTAACCTCGACCATACCAATGCGAAAGGCGAAGTGCAACGCCTGGTGAACCTTACGTTTCGTTTCAGCAACGCGATGGTGCCCGATTCGCTCCTGAACGAATGGGATTCCACTCAGTATGTCTCTTTCAGCCCCACCATTCCCGGACGGTTCCGCTGGGAGCAGCCTGATGAACTCGTTTTTTCGCCCTCGCAGCCGCTCGCGCCGGCCACTACCTTCAAAGGAGAGCTGAACGAGGAAATTTTACAATACACCACGTTCACCAGTATTAAAAATGACAAAATTAATTTCTTCACCCCGGCGCTTAAACTGGAGGATTTGCACATATCATGGGTGATGGAAGGGCAGTCGAATGTTGCGGTGCCTCGTGCCGATCTTTATTTCAACTATCCTGTTTCTCCTCAATCGCTCAGGGAAAAATT
The DNA here is from genome assembly GCA_016786745.1 of Chitinophagaceae bacterium. GTDB lineage: Bacteria > Bacteroidota > Bacteroidia > Chitinophagales > Chitinophagaceae > Flavitalea. Next base: position 4,620 of record JAEUVS010000075.1, read on the forward strand.
AACACTCCAGGCTGATGGAAAGCCGGTTTTGTATAGTGTAACCACGCTGTCGGACAACAGCCGCATATCACTAACCCTGCAAGGTATTGCCGCGCAGGACAGGGACCTCGAAGGAAAAATCCTGATCGCCGGTGGTATAGTTCCCGAAGAAGGTGCAAATGCAACAAAAGAAGAAATAAGTACTTCTTTCACCATTCCTTCGCCATACAATCTCGTCATCAACAATGTAACTGCGGAACATGATGGTTTATCCGGTGTCATAAACGTGTCGGCAAGTCAGCAGTTATCAATGGAGAATATTTCTTCCCAGATAAAAATTGAACCTGCGGTAAAATTTACGGTAGAAAAAACTGATGAAGGCATCGCAATCAGAAGCGACAACTTCAATGTCGAAAAAACTTACCTTCTTACTTTGCAGAAAGGTTTGCGTGGAATTGTAGGAGGCGTGTTGATGGAGCAATCGGATAACAATATCGCGTTTGGAGAAATTGAACCATACATACGTTTTGCGACAAATAAAAGTGTTTACCTGTCGTCGCAGGGAAACAGGATGATTGAAATGAGAATAGTAAATGTGCCGACCGTTAAAGTAACCATTTCGAAAATCTATGAGAGTAACCTGCTTACCGCCCAGCAATATGGATACTATCCGCGCGAAAGGGACAATGATGAAGAGTATTATGATGAATATTACCAGAGCAGCATTTCATTCGGCGATATTATTTACGAACAGGAAATAGATACACGTACGCTGCCAAAATCGGGAAACAGCAGGTTGTTCTCTTTCAATTTTGAAGACAGGCTCCCGAATTTCAAAGGCATTTATCATATTAAAGTAAGATCGAAAAACAATTATTGGGTAAGCGATAGCCGGTTCATTTCAGTTTCCGATATTGGATTGATAGCAAAAGAAGGGCAGGATAAATTATTTGTGTTTGCGAACTCTATAAAAAATGCGTCGTCGATAGCCGGTGTGAATATAGTGGCTTATGGAAATAATAACCAGGTGCTGGGCATGGGCGCCACCAACGAGGATGGCGTTGCGGAGATTGCTTACACGCGAAAGGAATTTGCGGGATTTCGTCCTGCCATGATCATTGCTAAAACAGAAACCGATTTTAACTATCTGCCGTTTAATAGCACAAGAATAAATACTTCGCGTTTTGAGGTAGGAGGGAAAAGAATAAACGCCTCAATGCTCGATGCGTTTATCTACCCCGAGCGGGATATCTACCGCCCCGGTGAAAGAATAAATTTTTCAGCGATCGTGCGCGACAGGTACTGGAAGATACCGGGTACACTGCCTGTTAATTTTAAATTTCTTCTGCCCAATGGAAAAGAATTGCGTTCATTCAGGAAAAGTCTGAACGAACAGGGATCGACGGAAGGGCAGATCGATATTTCAATGTCAGCGATTACAGGTACATATGTACTTGAGATGTATTCGTCGAATGATGTTTTGCTTGCGACCCAGAATTTCAGCATCGAAGAATTTGTGCCCGACCGCATACGCGTAACAACAACCCTCGACCGTGAATACTTTCAACCCGGCCAATCTGGTACGCTTAACGTGAGCGCCGTAAACTTTTTTGGACCTCCTGCCGCTAACAGGAAATATGAAATGGAGATACAACTGCGGTCCGATAATTTCTACTCGAAGAAATATTCCAGTTACGATTTCAGTGTAAAGAACCAGGGGCTGTCGTTCGACAAAGTTTTGAGAGAGGGAACCACGAACGCTGAAGGTAACGCCAGTGAAACGTACGAGGTGCCGGCTATGTTTAAAAATTCAGGTTTGCTTGAATCGGTGTTTTATACTACTGTGTTCGATGAAACAGGGAGGCCGGTGAGCAGGGTGCAGCGTTATCCTGTGTACACGCAGGATGTATTTTTTGGAGTAGCCGACGATGGGTATTGGTATTATCCTCTAAACCAGGCAGTGAAATTTCCGTTGATCGCGCTCGACAGGTCGCAAAAGGTGATGTCGAATGTAAAAGCTTCTGTGAAAGTGATAAAGCACGAATATCGTACGGTATTGTCGCGCTCGGGAAGCTATTTCAGGTATGAATCCCAGGAGGATGATAAATTAATTTCGGAGCAACAGGTTACGGTAAACGGCGAGAACACTTCGTATTCATTTGTTCCGCGTTCACCCGGAAATTACGAATTGAGAATATCGGTTCCGGGAGCATCGGGTTATGTAAGCAGGAGTTTTTACAGCTATGGCTCGTGGGGAGGGGATAACAATTCATTTGAAGTAAGCACCGAAGGAACCATCGATATAGAAACTGATAAATCGACGTATAAGCCCGGTGATATGGCAAAGATTTTATTTAAGACGCCATTCAACGGTCGGCTGCTGATAACAGTTGAGCAGGACAAAGTTCTTTCGTATCACTATGCAAATGCGGAGAAGCGATCGGCCTCGGTCGACATAAAGATCGGTCAGGAACATCTACCTAACATTTTCATTACGGCTACGCTTATAAAACCGCACGGCATCAGTGAAATTCCACTTACAGTGGCGCACGGATTTCAAAACATGAAGGTGGAGGAGACGCAGAGAAAAAACAAGGTAGAAATTATTGCGGCAAAAAGTGCACGTTCGGTTAGTACGCAACAGGTTACTGTGAAGGCAGCTCCAAACAGTTTTGTAACACTTGCCGCCGTAGACAATGGCGTGTTGCAGGTGAGTGATTTTAAAACTCCCGATCCGTATAATTTTTTCTATGCTTCGAGAGCCTTACAGGTGGGTGCGTACGATTTGTATCCATTTTTATTTCCGGAGGTGCGGGGGCGTTTAAGCAGCACCGGTGGAAGTGATGAAGCAGAGATGTCAAAGAGAATGAACCCGATGCCGGCGAAGCGAATAAAAATAGTTTCTTACTGGAGCGGTATTGTTAAGACTAACGGAGACGGGCAGGCGAAATTTAGCGTTCCTGTTCCAAAATTCAGCGGCGAAATCAGGTTGATGGCTGTTGGTTATAAAAATGAAATGTTTGGATCCGCCGAAGCGGCGATAAAAATTGCGGACCCGATTGTAATCAGCGCTGCGTTGCCGAGATTTCTAAGTCCCGGCGATTCTATTACTGTACCTGTAACCCTCACTAATACCACGTCGAAAGCCGCGACTGGCATGGCTTCCATCAAAACTGCAGGGCCCGTGAAAGTGAACGGTTCAACGCAGCAACAGGTGAACCTCCAGGCTAATAGTGAACAGAGGGTGATGTTTTCAGTATCGGCGCCGGCGGCAGTTGATACCGGAAAAGTGATGATTGAAGTACAGGCACTCGGTGAGAAATTCCTGGAAGAAACCGCCATAGGAGTGAGGCCCGCTTCGCCGTTACAGGTGTTGTCGGGCGCGGGATTGGTACAGGGTGGAAAAACAGAACGTGTGAACATGGTTACGATGGATTTTGTTCCTGGCACACAGAAATTTCAATTGATGGTAAGCAGAAATCCATTGCTGCAATCTGCCGCGCAGCTGCGTTACCTGGTACGATATCCTTATGGCTGTACCGAGCAGGTGGTTTCATCGGCCTTTCCTCAATTGTATTATGGTGACATAGCAGGCGAACTTGCGGACAATAATGAAGTTTCCAATGCAAATAAAAATGTGATCGAAGCGATCAGGAAGATCAGGTTACGCCAGTTGTACAACGGCGCAGTGTTGATGTGGGATAACGAAGGCACAGAAAACTGGTGGGCCACCATTTACGCGGCGCACTTTTTACTCGAAGCGAAAAAAGCCGGTTTCGAAGTGGAGGGCAGTTTGTTAAGCACAATGCTCAATTACATCAACAGCAGGCTCCGCAATAAACAAACCATCACTTACTACTACAACCGCGACCAGCGCAAGAAAATCGCTCCGAAAGAAGTAGCATATAGCTTATATGTTTTGGCGCTTGCATCGCGTGCGAATGTTCCTGTAATGAACTATTACAAAGCGAACACCGCATTGCTGAGTCTCGACAGCAAATATCTTTTAAGTGTTGCCTATGCTATTGCCGGCGATAGAAAGCGGTTTGGCGAACTACTGCCCGGATCTTTTACAGGCGAAGAATCTGTGCCGGAAACGGGAGGTAGTTTTTATTCGCCTATCCGTGATGAAGCGATTGCGCTAAACGCTTTGATTGATGTTGATCCGAACAACAAACAAATTCCGGTGATGGCGAAGCACGTGGCGGATCAGTTGAAGAATCGCACGTGGTACAGCACGCAGGAATCGTCGTTCAGCCTTCTTGCCATGGGAAAGTTTGCAAAAATGGAAGGCACATCAAACGCAACTGCAGAGTTGAAAGTGGACGGAAAAACGGTCGCGAAATTTGATGGCAGGGATGTGAAGTACATATCAGCAGATGCAACCGCAAAAAACATGGAGCTCGTAACGAAAGGCGATGGGAAAGTATATTATTACTGGCAGAGTGAAGGTGTAAGTATAACGGGGCAGTATAAAGAGATAGATAATTTCATAAGGGTAAGGCGACAATTCTTTGACAGGTTCGGCAGGCAGGTGAGCTCCAATGAATTTAATCAGAACGATCTCGTTATTGTAAAGGTGTCACTGGAGCGGTCGTTTGATACCGACGTTGAAAATGTGGTTATAACAGATATAATCCCTGCGGGGTTTGAAATAGAAAACCCGAGAACAAAAGAAATTCCGGGTATGGAGTGGATAAAGGATGCATCTGCGCCTACCGAACTCGATGTGCGTGATGACAGGATACATCTTTTTGTTGACCTCAAGTCTGGCCGGCAGGTATACTATTATGCCGTGCGGGCCGTATCGCCGGGAACATACCGGATGGGGCCTGTTTCGGCGACTGCGATGTATAACGGAGAATACCATTCGTACAATGGTGCCGGAACAGTGAAAATATTGGAGTAGATTTGTCGCCGCTTGCCAATTTGAGGAAACTAAAAGAAGAAATATGTCCCGCAAGGAATGGATTATCCTTATCGTACTGGCAAGCTTAAACTTCACTCACATTCTCGATTTCATGATCATGATGCCATTGGGAAATTACCTGATGCCTCATTTTCATATCAACGCGCAATTTTTTAGCTGGATCGTTGCATCATATCCGATCACCGCTTGTGTGTCGGGTTTGATCGCAGCTTTTTATGTTGACAGGTTCGACCGGAAAAAAGTGCTGATGTTTGCTTATTCGGGTTTTTTGATCGGCACTTTTTGCTGTGGAATTGCTCCTGACCCCGTTTTTTTGATGGCCGCAAGAATTTTAACAGGATTTTTTGGGGGCCTGATCGGTGCGCAGGTGCTATCGATTATCGCAGACTCTTTTCCTTACGAAAAACGCGGTCGGGCGATGGGAACGATCTTCATGGCGTTTTCAGTGGCTTCTGTGTTTGGTGTTCCTTTCAGCCTGTACCTCGCGAACCGTTTCAGCTGGCATGCTCCATTTATTTTCATCGCAATACTTGGCGTACCGATCATAGTAGCAATATTAAAATTTCTGCCGCCGATACGTTCGCACCTGGCTCCTGCTGGTGATAATGCCGGCAGGTACCGGCCCGATGTAAGGAAGGTAGTGTCGGAAGTTTTTGGGAACAGGAGCCAACTGGTGGCGTTGTTCCTGTCGGGCTTTTTGATGATGGGCCACTTCCTGATTATTCCATTCATCAATCCTTACATGGAGTTCAATATGGGCTTCAGCAAGGAAGCGACGCCGATGATATATATGGTGGGTGGTCTTTGCGCGCTGGTTTCGTCGTCAATTATCGGGCGGCTGGCGGATAAATACGGGAAGTTTAAAGTGTTTTCGATCTGCCTTGTGTTTTCCGTGTTGCCGATATTTTTCATTACGAACATGCCGATAATTCCGTTTTACATGGTGTTGTTCATATTCGGCTTCTGGTTTACGTTTTCTACCGGTCGTAATATTCCGGCGCAGGCGATGATTTCGACGGTTGTGGACCCGGCTCAGCGCGGCCAGTTTATGAGTTTTAACTCCTCGTTTCAGCAGTTATATACCGGGTTTGCGTCGGTTATTGCGGGTCTTATCGTGGTGCAGGACGGGCAGGGAAGGATTCTTCACTATAACTGGGTGGGCTATTTGAGTGTAACGATCGTGTTTGGGACGTTGTTTTTGGGGAGAAACCTGGCTAAGAGGATGCATTTGAAGTGACAGCGAAGCTGTCATCCCGAGCGCGAAGCGCGAGGGATCTGCGGAGAAACATGTTTCGAGCGTGAAGCGCGAGGCATCGGCGGAGAAAGCCTAATCGAACCTGGAAACCCATAAAAAACCCCCGCACCGCGGGGGCTGTATCTCTAAAAAGAATAATTATTTATTTAGCGGCGGCAGCCGTTTTCGCGCGGCGTGTCAACTTGCTTTTCAGGTTAGAAGCCTTGTTCTTATGAATTATCCCCTTCTTGGCAAGCTTATCAATCATAGAAATCACGTCAGGCAATTGTTTTGCAGCCTCTTTCGGATCCTTGGTATCCTTCAGGTCGCGGATCGCGTTACGGGTAGTTTTACCATAGTACCTGTTTCTATCCCTGCGTTTCGCAGCCTGACGTACATCTTTTTTCGTTGCCTGGTGGTTTGCCATTTAGGTCAAAAATTTTAAGACCGCAAAAGTACAGCATATCCATCAAAATCGGAAAAACATTTGTAACCCGTAACCCGTTTTTTTAACCATGTTTTTTTCACCGATATTTGTATGCCATTCTTAAAGCTGCTGAGCCTTAACAGTTTAATGGTCTCCAAAGTTTCGATTTTATGAAAGATTTCAGTTATATAACCAATTCCCATCCCTCTTTTATAGAAGGACTCTACCAGGATTATTCAAAAGATCCTACTTCGATAGACCCGGAACTCAGAAAATTCTTCGAAGGATTCGATTTCGCCATCTCTTCCGGTAAAGCATCAGCGAATGGCAGTTCTAACGGACAGCATACCACCCTTACCGCTGCCGACCCTTCCGCGAAAATAACAAGCGACGGAGTTGACTGGAGAAAAGAGCTCGGCGCTTACCGCATGATACTTGGCTATCGCAATAAAGGTCACCTTGAAGCAAAAACAAATCCTATTCGTCCCCGAAAGAACCGCGGTGCAAGTATCGACATCGGTTTTTACGGATTTACAGAAGAAGATCTCAGCAAAAATTTTTATGCGGGTAACCTCATAGGCCTCGGTACAACAACCCTGAGCAAAATTCTCGAGCACCTCAAGAAAACATATGCCGATCATGTTGGCATAGAGTTCAAATACATCAGCGATCAGAAGAAAGTGAACTGGCTCACCAACGAGATGGAAAAGAACTTTTTAAATCCTATCCCCCTCGAAAAGAAAAAACGCATACTGCAAAAGCTTAACCAGGGCGTAATGTTCGAAAAGTTCCTTCACACAAAATATATTGGCCAAAAAAGATTTTCGCTTGAAGGAGGTGAAACAACGATTCCTGCTCTCGACGCCATCATCAACACCGCGGCCGACGAAGATGTACAGGAAGTGGTTATCGGTATGGCACACCGTGGGCGCCTGAACGTGCTCGCGAATATTATCGGCAAAACATACGAGCAGATATTCAGCGAATTTGAAGGTACAGGGAAAATGGATCAAACAATGGGTAGCGGCGATGTGAAATACCACCTTGGGTATGGAAGTGAGGTGCAGTCTTCAAATGGTAAAACCGTGCACCTGAAATTATGCCCCAACCCTTCGCACCTTGAAGCGGTGGACCCGGTGGTGATCGGTTTTGCAAGGGCGAAAGCGGATGTTGTTTACAATAGCGAATACGATAAAATTCTCCCGATACTTATCCATGGTGATGCATCTGTTGCGGGCCAGGGTATTGTGTATGAAGTGGTGCAGATGAGTAACCTTCGTGGATACTTCACCGGTGGAACCATACATTTTGTGATTAATAACCAGATTGGTTTCACAACAGATTTCGACGACGCCCGCAGCGCCGACTACAGCACCTCGATCGCAGCGATGATACAGGCTCCGGTTCTCCACGTAAACGGCGACGATCCCGAAGCGGTTGTGAAATGCGCCGAAATCGCCACACGTTACAGGCAGGAATTTAATTCAGATATTTTCATTGATATGGTGTGCTATCGCAGGCATGGACACAATGAAGGCGACGACCCCAAGTTCACGCAGCCTAAATTATACGCGTTGATAGAAAAGCACGCAAATCCGCGTGAAGTGTACACCAACTATCTCCTGGAACATGGTGAGCCTGACGCGAAGGAACTGGCGAAGGAAATGGAGAAAAAATTCTGGGACGATTTACAGGAGCGTCTTGATGAAGTAAAACAGAACCCACTTCCGTATCACTACCAGCAACCGGAGATGTGGTGGAAGAGCCTAAGGCGTTCGACAGCGGAAGATTTCCTGCAGTCTCCAAATACGGCCATTACAGAAGATGCGTTCAGGAAAATTTTCGAAACGATGATGAAGTGGCCGGATGACTTTAAGCCCCTCAAAAAGGTAGAGAAGATTATCCAGGATAAAGTAAAACTCTTTAATGAAGAAGGCAAGGTGGATTGGGCCACCGGCGAGTTGATGGCATATGGCAGCCTCCTCCTCGAAGGAAAAAATGTGCGCATGAGCGGACAGGATGTACGACGCGGAACTTTTTCGCACCGGCATGCTATCATACGCGATGAAGTGGCGGACAAGTCTCACAGCCGCCTGAAAAATATTCCCGGCGCAACAGGAAAGTTCAGGATATATAATTCATTCCTTAGTGAATATGGCGTTGTAGGTTTCGAGTATGGTTATGCGATGGCAACACCCAATACGCTGGTGTTGTGGGAGGCACAGTTTGGGGATTTCTCGAACGGCGCCCAGATCATCATCGACCAGTTTGTGAGCAGCGGTGAACAAAAATGGAACAGGATGAATGGCCTCGTGATGCTGTTACCGCATGGATATGAAGGACAGGGACCGGAACACTCCAGTGCGCGTATGGAGAGGATGTTGCAGATGTGCGCCGAACATAATATGGTTGTTACGAATATCACAACTGCGGCTAATTTCTTCCACGCATTGCGCCGTCAGCTCACATGGCCGTTCAGGAAGCCCCTTATAGAATTTTCGCCGAAAGCGAATCTTCGCCATCCCGGAAGTTACTCGGAGATGAAGGATTTTACCACCGGAGGCTTTAAAGAAGTGATTGATGATGAATTTGTGCAGGACCCGGCGAATGTGAAAAAGGTGTTGTTCTGCTCGGGTAAAGTATACTTCGACCTGGCCGAATACCAACGCAAGCAGGAACACCATGACACAGCGATAATCAGGCTCGAGCAAATCTATCCGCTACCGGCCGAACAACTTGAAAAACTGTATAACAAATACAACAAGGCCACATGGTTCTGGGTACAGGAAGAACCTTTGAATATGGGAGCCGCATCGTTCCTCCAGATGAACCTGAAAACAATAAATTACGGGGTGATCAGCCGGCAGCCGAGCGCGTCACCCGCAACTGGTTTCGCAAAGGTTCACGCCCAGGAACAGAAAGACATTATTGAAACCGCGTTCGGTATTTAAGCTGAGTTTCTTTTGCCCGCGCAGTTTGTATATTTGACGTCCGTAAGAACAACTCTGACAAAATGATTGATGTAAAAGTTCCGACAGTAGGTGAGTCCATCAGTGAAGTGACATTATTGAAATGGATAAAAGAAGACGGGCAATATGTTGACCGCGACGAAGTAATCGCCGAACTCGAAAGTGAAAAAGCAACCTTTGAAGTAAACGCCGAAAAAGCCGGAACGCTGAAGCAAACCGCGAAAGAAGGCGATACGCTCAAGATAGGAGATGTTCTTGCTACGATCGATGAAACTGCAGCCAGGCCAGCAGAAGCTGCGAAGCCTGCAGCGAAAGAAGCTGCTCCCGCAAAGCAGGCAGCTTCCTCAGGAAACGGGCAGGCCAAGGCCCAGGAGCCTGCCAAAGCAGAGCAGAAAGCAGCATCATCAGGTAAGGCCGCAGATGTGAAAGCTACGCCTGTAGCATCGGCTATCATCGCCGATAAAAAAGTGGATCCGAAAACCGTAACTCCATCAGGTTTCCAGGGAAAAATATTGAAGGATGATGTACTGAACGCGCTTGCCAACCCGGGTCGCGTTCCGGGAAAAGAATTATTTAGCCGCGATGAGAAACGCGACAAGATGAGCAATCTGCGCAAAACCATCTCGCGCCGCCTTGTTGAATCGAAGAATTCCACTGCAATGCTCACCACTTTCAATGAAGTGGATATGATCAAAATCATGGAGATAAGAACAAAGTATAAAGAGAAATTTAAAGAGTTGCATGGCGTAAACCTCGGCTTCATGAGTTTCTTTACAAAAGCGTGCTGCTTTGCGTTGCAGGAATGGCCATCAGTAAACGCTTATATCGACGGCGATGAAATTATTTATCACAGCTACTGTGATATTTCCATAGCCGTTTCCGCACCTAAGGGGCTTGTTGTGCCGGTGATCCGCAATGCTGAAAGTCTCGACATGGCCGGAATCGAAATGAAAGTAATCGAACTCGCCACCAAAGCGCGCGACAGTAAATTAACGCTTGAAGAAATGCAGGGCGGAACATTCACGATTACCAATGGCGGTGTGTTCGGTTCGCTGATGAGTACCCCGATCATCAATATTCCACAATCCGCTATTTTGGGAATGCATAAAATCGAAGAACGCCCCGTAGTGGTAAACGGACAGATTGTAATCAGGCCAATGATGTACCTTGCCCTCAGCTACGACCACAGGATCATTGATGGACGCGAATCTGTAAGTTTCCTCGTTCGCGTAAAAGAGTTGCTCGAAAATCCTGAATTGCTACTGTTTGGTAAAGATCCAGTGAAGGCTCTATTACAGCTGTAAAATGAAATATGATAACCAGCTCCGTTATGCTTCTGAAATTGTAAAGGAGTACGACGGCAAAATTCCCCTCTCGGCCTGGTTAAAAAATTATTTCCGACTACATAAACAGATGGGCTCAACCGACCGGAAAACCATTTCTGAAATGGCTTATGGATTTTACCGTTTGGGTCACAATCCAGGCGATGATATTGAACAAAGAATTTTGTGGTTCATCTTTCATTCCGAAAATATTCCACCGGTAAAAGACTATTTTATATCAAAGGGCCAGGTTCCCTCGTTTGATTTTAGTGTTGAAAAGATTTTCCCTTTTGCAACTCGTTTATCACCCGGCATTCACGCGCAACAATTCTCAAAATCATTCCTGGTAAAGCCCGATCTCTTTATAAGAGCACGACCGGGCCACCAGCAGCGAATCGTTGATATTCTCAACAACAATAACATACGTTTTCAACGATGCGGCGACTCCTGTTTCGCACTTCCAAATTCAACAAAAATTGAATCGTTGATTGAATTGGATAAAGAAGCAGTGGTGCAGGATAAAAGTTCACAACAAACCGGTGAGTATATGAAACTTGTTGCAGAAGCAGCCGGTACACCTTTTGTTTGGGACTGCTGCGCCGCGAGTGGCGGCAAGTCAATCCTGGCCCGCGATGTTTTTGAAAAGATAGAACTAACTGTATCGGATATACGCGAATCTATCATTCATAATTTGAGAGCGAGATTTGACAAAGCCGGTATCAAAAACTACACTTCATTTATCGCAGATTTGAATGATTCACGCACCCGGGTGCCGTCTTCGGCGTACGATCTTGTAATTGCAGATGTTCCGTGCAGTGGCTCCGGTACATGGGCCCGCACTCCCGAGCAATTATATTTTTTTAAGGAAGATAAGATCGGCTACTACAGCCGGTTGCAAAAGCAAATTGTTTCGCGGGTAATCCCATCAATAAAAAACGGGGGATACCTGCTATACATTACCTGTTCAGTTTTCTCGGACGAAAACGAAAATAATGTGGAGTATTTTCGAGAGAAATTCGGTTTGCAGGTAGTAAAATCCGGGCTGATTGAAGGCTATTCTCAAAAAGCCGATACTCTTTTTGCGGCGTTATTTACAAACCAATAATCTTAAGTGTAGTGCGGTTAGTTCCGTCGAAGTATTGTACCAGGTACATGCCAAATCGCTTTGTTCCTGCAGGGTTCATTTGCAACCGGTAATGATTTCCCTGCATCACATCTACATTCTGTTCCTGCAACACGCGCCCGGTAAGATCAATAACCCGGATATTGGCCCGCCCGGTAGACGGCGCCTTGAAGAACACCGTAAACAATTGTTTAAACGGATTCGGAAATATCTTGATCCATTTTGTATTCAGCAGGCTGTCGTTCTGTACTCTTTTTGCTTCGAGAATTTCTGATGCAAGCCTGAAATTTGGTATGCCATATCCATACCTGTCGTCGGGGTTATCAAACTTGTGCGCACTGCGTTGTACCGCATCCATTATTTCCATATTCGAAAATTCAGGAAACGCCTGCCACAGGCACGCGATCAAACCGGCCACATTCGGATTTGCCAGCGAGGTGCCATTTCCTCCAAATAAAATACCTGATGGGTGAACGTATGATGCTGCCCATCCAACCGAAACGATATTGGGCTTGATTTTTCCCGCACTGTTTGGTCCCCATGAGCTGAAAGCGCCAATCACGCCACTTGTATTTACGGCGCCGACAGCCATTACACTATCGCCGTCTGCGGGAACAAAAACATATTTATTTTCATCGGTTGACGCCCCTGAATTACCAGCGGCGTTCATTACAATCATACCTTTTTTTACGGCCAGGTCGGCGGCGATTGTCATCTCGGCGGTGTTGCCGTCGCGCTGTGCATATGAATGGTTAAACTGCGGATCGTCGAATGTTACATATCCAAGCGACGAAGAAATCATATCGGCGCCAAGACTGTCTGCTTTCTCGAGCGCTTCGATCCAGTTATATTCTTCTACTGGTTTTTCTGAGCTTACGTCTTCCGTACGAAACAACCAGTAGTTTGCTTTCGGCGCGGTTCCTACAAACAAACCCGGACGGTTGGCGGCGAGTATCGAAAAACAAATTGCACCGTGGGCATTGTCTTCATTCACACTGCTGTCGTTCGCAACAAAATCATACGTGCCGAGAATCTGGTTGTTGTTTCTTATGCTGTCGAAATATGTATTTGTAAGATAGTTGAGAAAGCCTCCATCAAGTACGGCGATCGTCATGCCCTGGCCCCTGAAGCCATTATTATGTAAATACTCACCTTCGTGAATGCGTACCTGGTCGCGGCTGTTGCCATAATTCACGGTGTCGTCAAGAATTCCCTGCCTGTCTAAAACAGAATTCGACGACTGAATTGTTTTAGGTTGAAGGTCAAATTTCTTGAGTTCTTTAAAATCCGAACGAACAACAGCTACACTCGTAATATTTACCTGATCAACAAACGGAAATTCATTTATTCTGTCGATTGCAAACGGATCGGTAAGCTCAACGACAATTTTATTGAGCCATTTTGATTTACTCACGATGGTAACACCCGGAATGTTTGCGATGCTGTCGAGGTATGCGTGGTTAATCGGGAGGTCGGTGGAGTCAATTGCGATATGTTGCTTCACCCGGCGCTGAACTGCTTTCGCAGTAAGAAATGCTGTTGGTTGCGAGAGCGAATAAGTATCGCTTTTCTTGTATTTTAATTTTACCGTGTAACTAAGCTGTGCCTTTGACGAGGCTGCGATGATGAGGGTAAAAATTAGCGCTATATAAATTTTAGCCATCCGCTTAGTTATGGTCGATGATGCTCATAGTTAATCCGAAGCCGGATCTGAAACCAGGGTTACCGGAATTAGGTGGCTGGTATTCCCACATCACCACCTCCTTATATACGAGGCCTATGTTCCTGGCGTATGTTTCGGACCAGTAATTTCTGTATGCGAGTCCATCAGGAAATTCAATGGGCACGTTTGATGAGTCAGCAACCTGCAAAACCGTTACCGTACTGTCGTATGTAACGTCGTTGATCGTTACGGGTTCATCAACAAATTCGTACGTATAGTTCCAGAGCTGGATGTCTTCATCGTTGCTGAACTGGTAAAGCTGGTAATAGGGCGCAGCTGGCAAATATGTGTTCCCATGCCAGTTGAACCCTTCGTTTACGGGTAGTCGTAGTTTCTGAAACTTCAGGTTATCCTCCTGCACCTCAATGCTTTCGCCAGTAGGCGTAACAAAATAGGTGAGGCGCGCGATATAATCCTCTTCGGATGTGCTGGAAATGTCGCGCAGGTACCGTATTACACGGTAGGTTGTACGGCCAATATTATCGGTAAGCTCGCCATCAATCACGTCTTTTGCATCATATGATACGATGGTATCGCGCTGTCCGAAGTCAATGAACCGCATCGAATCGAGCCTGTAATGAATATATTTTCCCGGCTGAAGGGGCATATATTCAACCAGTTGTGCCTTACTTATTGAGTTGTCCTCTTTTTTGCAGGCAAAAAAAGCCAGGGCAGCCAGGACGATCAGGGTTATTCCGCGCAATTTTTTCATATAGGAATTAGCCGTAAATGGATAAGCATTTAAAACGGGAACGGACCGGTTTTATTGCCCTTAAATGCCTGAATACAAATGATTACAACTGGATGATGCCACCTCCGATTACGTCGTCGCCTTCGTAGAAAACTGCGCTTTGTCCGGGTGCGATGCTTTTGGCATCGTTGTAAAATTTTACTCTTATACCGCGTTCGTCGTTATAAAGGTTGGAAAGTGTTCCTGCGTCTTTGTAGCGAATTTTTGTGGTTGCTTCCATTCCATCAGTGATGCCGTCGTATTTTACCCAGTTTACTTTGCCTACAAGCATTTCGGACCTGTTCAGGTCTTCTTCATCGCCCAGCACAATTGTATTAGACTCGGGTTTGATGCCTGTTACGTATATCGGCCTGCCAAATGTTACTTCGAGGCCCTTTCTCTGCCCGATTGTATAAAAAGGATAGCCTTTGTGCTTTCCGAGGATGTTACCCGACTTGTCAACAAAGTTTCCGTCCTGCACTTTTTCCTGTAGTCCCGGGACTTTCCTTTTCAGGAAGCCGCGGTAATCATTATCGGGAACAAAGCAGATTTCATAGCTCTCGCTTTTTTTAGCGAGTTCCGGGTAGTCGTAGTCTATAGCCATCTGCCTGATTTCCGGCTTATGGTAAGTACCCAGCGGTAGTATGGTTCTGCTGAGCAAATCCTGCTGCAGGCCCCAAAGCACATAGCTCTGGTCTTTCAGTTCATCCGCCCCGCGGCTAAGGTAATACCTGTCGTTGTGGTGCTTGTTTATTTTGGCATAATGACCCGTGGCAATGTAATCGCAGCCGAGTGCGTCGGCGCGTTTGAGCAATGCTCTCCATTTAATGTGCGTGTTGCACATCACGCACGGGTTTGGCGTGCGTCCTGCTAAATATTCGTCCACAAAATTTTCAATGACGAAATCGCCGAATTCTTCGCGTATGTCAAGAATATAGTGCGGAAATCCGTGCTGAACGGCAGCCATGCGCGCATCATTGAATGAATCAATATTGCAGCAGCCGGTTTCTTTTTTACTGGTACCGCTGGAGGCATAATCCCATGTTTTCATAGTGATGCCTACCACTTCATACCCCTGGTCGTGGAGCATGAGGGCGGTGATGGTACTGTCGATACCACCACTCATCGCGACCAATACTTTTCCATTCCGGCTCATAGGCCGCAAAGGTACTTAAGTTAAAAGTTAGGCCGGTATTTTTAACGTTTGGATTATGACGGTAAAACGATGGGGATAAAACGCCGAAACGGTGGGGAAAACGCGGGCGATCTCTATTTCAAATCAATTAATTTGCGTCTTCACCTTTTAAATAAGTAATAATATGATAAAGTTACAGGTAATCGGAAATCTTGGTAAGGATTGCATTACCAACACAGTGAACGGCAAGACTGTAATGAATTTCAATGTAGCACACACTGAAAAATTCAGGGACAACCAGGGCGTACAGAAAGACAAAACAATCTGGGTGGAATGCGCGTACTGGAGTGACAGGACAGGTGTGGCTCCCTATTTAAGAAAAGGTACCCAGGTGTATGTTGAAGGCACACCGGAAGTACGTACATACCCGAAGAATGACGGCACTACAGGCGTTTCACTTACCCTCCGTGTTCAGTCAGTGCAATTGCGTGGCAGCAGGGGTGACGGTGGCGCAAGTGGCGAAAGCTATGGATCGCCGGGAAACTACAGTTCATCTAACCAGAGCGCACAGCCAGTAAGTGAAATTTCGGAGCCGGTTGATGATCTTCCTTTCTAATGCGATCTGATGTCTGAGGAAATATTTTCTTACCATCGGTTATTGTCATTCACAAGGGCGGTATTTGAGTATATCGGTTGCAGCGATGAAGATGCGATGAGCGCTTCCAAAGCATTGTTAAGCGCCGACCTGAGGGGAATAGATTCGCACGGCATTGCACGGCTCAACGGTTACATACGGCTGTGGGAAGCAAAACGTGCAAATCCGAAACCCGCGATAAAAATTGTTCATGAAACACCCTCCACTGCCGTGGTTGATGGCGATGGCGGTTTGGGATTGGTGGTTGCGCCATATGCAATGGACGTCGCGATAAAAAAAGCGGCTGCCGTAGGTACAGGATGGGTGAGTGTTTGCAACTCCAATCATTTTGGAATCGCGGCTTATCATGCGATGAAAGCCAATTACCACGACATGATAGGCATCGCGATGACCAATGCGAGTCCACTCGTGGCTCCGACATTTTCCGTTGAAAGGTTATTGGGTACAAATCCTATTTGTGTGGCAATACCCGCCGGCGATGAGCCCGCTTTCGTAGCGGACCTGGCCACCACAACTGCCGCCAATGGCAAATTGGAAATTCTTCAGCGGAAAAACCAGCAGGCACCTTTGGGATGGATACAGGATAAATATGGCGCCGAATCAACGAACCCGCATGAACTGAAAAGTGGTGGCGCCCTATTACCACTCGGCGGCGACAGGGAACATGGTAGCCATAAGGGCTATGCGCTCGGAGCAATCGTGGATATATTTTCGGCGGTATTGAGTGGCGCTAACTACGGTCCCTGGGTTCCGCCTTTCCCGGCGTTTATGTCGATGCCTGAAAATATGCCCGGAAAGGGTATAGGCCATTTTTTCGGTGCGATGCGAATTGATGCATTCAGGCCGGCGGAAGATTTTAAGTTACATATGGATCAATGGATACAGCGATTCAGGTCGGCGCAACCTGTAGAAGGGCATGAGCAGGTGCTGATACCAGGTGACCCTGAAAGAGAGATGGAATCGGAGCGGTTAGAAAGAGGAATTCCTTTGCTTCATTCGGTAGTGGAGGACTTAAGATTTCTGTCTGAGAAATTCGGTATCGAGTTGTAAAAAAATAAATTAAACAAAGCCGTTATCTTTGCGCTCCAAAAATTTTTCTCAATGAAAGTCATGAAGTTTGGTGGTACCTCGGTGGGCAGGCCTGAAAGAATGCAGCAGGTAAAGGAACTGATCACCAAAGGCGATGAGCCTGTAATTACTGTGCTCAGCGCGCTCAGCGGTACAACCAATGCACTTGTTTCCATCGGCGACGCGATGGCGGAAGGAAACAGGGAGCTCGCGAAAGAAAATATTGATAAGCTGGAAGCGCACTATCAAACGTTCATCAAGGATCTTTTGAAATCAGAGAAAGGATATTCACGAGGAAAGAATATTGTTTCCGAGCATTTTGAATTTTTGAATATCATCCTGAAAATATCTTTTAGCGAGGCGTTGAGCAAAGATATCCTGGCGCAAGGCGAGTTGTTGTCAACAAAACTTTTTTCGGCCTATCTCGAAGAAAATAATATCGATCACGTATTGTTGCCCGCGCTTGAATTTATGAGCATTGATGCTGATGATGAACCGCAGGTAGCTACGATCAGGCAAAGGCTTTCTGCGTTGCTGAGCCAGCACAAAAACAAAAAACTATTTATCACGCAGGGTTATATATGCCGCAACGCAAGGGGTGAAGTTGACAACCTTAAAAGGGGAGGAAGTGATTATAGCGCATCGCTGATCGCGGCGGCGATCAACGCGTCGGTTTGTGAAATATGGACCGACATAGACGGCATGCACAACAACGATCCGCGCGTGGTGAAAAAAACGAGGCCGGTAGAACAATTGAGTTTCGAAGAAGCTGCAGAACTTGCTTATTTCGGTGCGAAAATTCTTCATCCGGCGTCTATCTGGCCCGCTCAGTTCTATAAAGTCCCCGTGAAGCTGCTGAACACCATGCAACCCTCAGCTGCAGGTACATTGATCGCGGAACAGGCAGGTTCAGTAGGGGCCAAAGCAGTGGCGGCGAAAGATGGCATTATTTCTATCAACATAAAAAGCAGCCGTATGCTGCTTGCATACGGGTTCCTGAGAAAAATATTCGAGGTGTTTGAGAAATACAAAACCTCTATTGATATGATCACCACCTCCGAGGTGGCGGTATCGGTGACCATTGACAATAAAATTCATCTCAAGCAGATAGTAAAGGAGCTGGAACCGTTTGGTACAATCGGCGTGGAAAGCGATTTCACAATTATTTCGGTGGTGGGAAATGAAATTTCTCAAACACCGCACATACTGAAAAATCTTTTTGAATCATTGGAACCGGTACCGGTAAGAATGGTAAGTTATGGTGGCAGCAAGCACAACATTTCACTGTTGGTGCCGTCCACCGAAAAAACGAAAACCCTGCAATTACTTAACAAAGGATTGTTCGGACTAGACTAAAACGCCTTATTTAAGATTAAGTTTTTTCATCCACTCCCATACACGGTCGGGCCATTGGACATCAAAGTCTTTGTTGACAAGACCAAACCCGTGACCGCCGGTTTCATAAAGCAGTACTTCGGAGTCTACTCCTTTTGCGCTAAGTGCGTCGGCAAACAAAGTGGTGTTTTTCACTTTTACAGGGTCATCTTTTGCATGTACAAGAAATGTCGGAGGAGTTTTGCTGGTTACCTGCAATTCGTTCGAGTATTCCCTCAACTTTTCAGGTGAAGCGTTTTTGCCGAGCAGGTTGTCTCTCGAACCTGTGTGAGTGGCAGAATCGTCAGTAAAAGTAATCACGGGGTAAACAAGTATCAGGAAATCCGGCCTGAGGCTGATGTTTTTCTTTTTGGGTATGTATGATTTTTTAAAATGCGTTGCGGCTGTCGACGCGAGATGGCCGCCCGCCGAGAATCCGAGTATTCCAACGGCTTTTTCGTTAATGTTCCACTTCTTTGCGTTCATGCGCACCAGTTGTATTGCTCGCTGCGCATCCTGCAGGGGACCAATTTCAGGGTTCACCATCCACTCGGGATTGGGAATCCTGTATTTAAGTACAAAGGCCGCAACCCCCATTGCATTGAATCGTTTGGCTACATCTTCGCCTTCATGTCCCGCCGCAACAATATGATAGCCCCCGCCGGGCACCACTATTATGGCCTGGCCGGTAGCTTTGGATGGCTCGGGAAGATAAACTGTGAGCGTGGGTCTGCTCACATTACTAATGACGAGTATACCATCATTAACTTCAGATTTTTCAGTGTCGGGCGCCGGCTTTGAGTTTGGAATTTCCGCTTCATAGAGCGGTAATATCTCCTGCGACATAACAGTAAAACTACAAAGCAGGAGGATAACCAATTTACTCGTGGTGAGAGAAAGATTCATAATATTATATTCTGTTAGATTTTCGCATAATGAAGATAGGTATTGAATCGCAACGGATATTCAGAAAAGGCAAACATGGGATGGACGTGGTTGCCATGGAACTGGTTAAACAGGTTCAGCTTATTGACACGCAAAATGAATACCTGTTGTTCGCGAGAGAGGGTGAGGACAAGGGCTGGCTTACTCCATCGTCGAACCTGAAAACGATTTTTCTGAAAGGCTTTACTTATCCCGGTTGGGAGCAGTTGTCGTTGCCTGCGGCCGTGAAAAAACATAGGCCCGATCTGCTTCATTGCACGGCGAACACGGCGCCTTATTCATGCCCGGTGCCTATGGTGGTGACGGTACATGATGTGATTTACATAGAGGAGACAACTTTTGGCGGCACGGCCTACCAGGATGTGGGTAATCTCTACCGGAAACTTGTTGTACCGCGCGCCATCAGGAACGCGACAAAAATTATTACCGTGTCGGAGTATGAGAAACGCGTGATTGTGGATGTTTGCAAAACGGATCCGGAAAAAATTGAGGTGATTCATAATGGTGTCAGTGAGAGGTTTCATCCGCATTTTACGGCAGAAGATCTGCGGCGTTTCAGGAAACAATATAACCTGCCGGAGAAATTCATATTCTTTTTCGGTAACACCGCGCCAAAGAAAAACACGATTGGCGCGATTAAGGCATACGTGGATTATTGCTCTATGGCGAATGAGCCATTACCTGTTGTGATTGGCGATTATGCACCGTCGCTGGTAGAAAAGATTCTCAGAAAGTTGAATCGCGCTGATTTGATGAAGCATTTCCATTTGCCGGGTTACATTTCTTCTTTACAGATGCCGTTACTTTATAATTGTGCGTCGGTGTTCATTTATCCTTCCCTGCGTGAAAGTTTCGGGTTACCTGTGTTGGAAGCGATGGCATGTGGCACGCCTGTTATTACCTCCGATATTCCTGCGCTCCGCGAAATAGCGGGTGAGGCTGCTGTTTTTGTGGATCCTGACCAGCCCGCGCAGATAGCGGAAAAAATTCATTTTCTTTTGTCAGCGGGTAACGCGTCAGGCTTCGTTCAAAAGGGCCTGGAACGTGTAAAGATGTTTAGTTGGCAAAGCTCTGCGGAAAAATTAATTGAGCTATATAATAAAATCCTGTAACAACCAGAATTAGATCACAAGCATCGCATCACCATAGCTAAAGAACCTGTATTTGTCCTTTATAGCTTTCTTATAGGCCTCCATAGCGAGATCGTAACCGGCAAACGCACAGAACATAATCAGGAGGCTGGTCTTTGGCAGGTGAAGATTCGTGATAAGCGCATCGGCCACATTGAAATTATAAGGCGGATGAATAAATATGTTCGTCCAGCCTTCCGAAGGCTTCAGCAGCTTTTCAGCAGTGTATGAAGATTCAATGGCGCGCATGGTAGTTGTACCAACTGAGCAGATGCGGTGATTGCCCTGGATAGCCTTATTCACAATGCGACAGGCGGTATCTTCTATGCGGTAATATTCAGCATCCATTTTATGTTTGCTGAGGTCCTCCACTTCGATGGGCCTGAATGTGCCGAGACCGGTGTGAAGCGTAACCTCTGCGAAACGGATACCTTTTATCTCGAGTCTTTTAATAAGTTCTTTACTGAAATGAAGTCCGGCGGTGGGGGCGGCAACGGCTCCTTCATGTTTGGCGTAAACGGTCTGGTATCTCTCCTTATCTTCTTCGTCGGGTTTGCGCTTGATATATTTCGGAAGAGGAGTTTCACCAAGTATTTCAAGCATCTGCCGAAATTCTTCGTCTGTTCCTTCCCATAAAAAACGGATAGTACGTCCACGCGAGGTGGTATTGTCGATAACCTCAGCTACCAGTTCGTCGTTTTCACCAAAGTATAGCTTGTTTCCTACGCGGATTTTCCTGGCGGGGTCCACAATTACGTCCCACAGCCTGTTTGGCTTGTTTAGTTCCCTGAGCAGGAACACTTCAATTTTAGCGCCGGTCTTTTCCTTTCTGCCATACATTCTTGCGGGAAACACTTTCGTGTTGTTCACTACAAAAACATCTTTGTCGTCGAAGTAGTCCATTACATCCCGAAAATGCTTGTTCTCGATCTGTCCGGTACGACGGTGCACAACCATCATTCTGGCGTCTTCTCTTTTCTTTGTAGGGTGCTGGGCAATAAGGTTTAGTGGAAGGTCGAACTTGAACTGGGATAACTTCATGTAGCTGTTTACCTGATATTACGGTACCAGGCCAATACCTTTAACTTATTTTCAAGCGTGCAAAGGTAAGGAATTCGGGATGGATTCCAGTAATTTTCTTGTAAATGGCGACTGTGGCGAGTTGTACACCTCTTCAACGGCGCCTGTCTCTTCAATCCTGCCTTTGTTCATCACCATTACCCGATCGCTGATATGGCGGATAACCGAAAGATCATGCGAGATAAATATGCATGTGTAACCGAATTCTTTTTTTAGTTCGCCGAGCAGCTCAAGTATCTGTGCCTGGATACTCACATCAAGCGCGGAAACGGATTCATCACAAACAATAAAAGACGGTTCCAGCGCAAGCGCCCGCGCAATTACAATTCGTTGGCGCTGCCCGCCGGAAAACTCATGAGGATATCGGTTAGCATGCGAGGGCTCCAACCTTACTTTCTCCAGTAATTCTGCCACCTTCTTTTTTCGCTCACCCTGGGTTAAACGAAGATGGACCTGCATCGGCTCGCCAATAGCTGAACCAATCGTGAGCGAAGGGTTCAGGGAGGAATATGGATCCTGGAACACTATCTGGATGTTTTTCCGAAACCGTTTCAATTTCCCTGCTTCCATCGACAACATGTCCATTCCATCATATTCAATTTTTCCTGAATGCGGTTCCACTAACCGCAGCAATGCGCGACCGAGCGTGGTCTTTCCGCAACCGGATTCACCGACGAGTCCCAACGTTTCACCACGATATACTTCGAAGGAAACATTGTCGACCGCTTTTGTGTAAGACAGGGTTTTGCCCAGGAAGGTTTTTTTTGAAGGGAACCAAACTGACAGGCGATCTGCATTTATTAATATGTTGCTCCGCAGTTCCCTCACGCTCGTTCCGCTTTGCGGAACTCGGTTCGGGATGACAGATGCTTCGCTCGGGATGACAGATGCTTCGCTCGGGATGACAGACGCTTCGCTCGGGATGACAGATGCGGCGGGGTTCTTCTGTTTTATTTTCTGGCTTACCTCCAACAACTTTTTCGTGTAAGAATGCTGCGGGTTAATGAATACCTTCTTCACGTCCCCTTCTTCCACAATCTCTCCTTTATACATCACAACAACCCGCTGAGCGAGTTGACTGATCACACCGAGATCGTGGGTGATAAACATTACGCCCATGCCGGTAGAAGCCTGTAGCTCTTTTATCAGTTCAAGGATCGTCTTCTGAACAGTTACGTCCAGTGCAGTAGTCGGCTCATCGCAAATCAACAGCGACGGATTGCAACTCATGGCCATCGCAATCATTACCCTCTGTTTTTGCCCGCCACTCAGTTGATGCGGATACCTGTTAAATATTCCGGCAGGATCGGGAAGCTTTACTTTTTCAAACAGGTCAATTGTTTTTCTCTTCGCGTCCCCTGTGGTAATCTTTTGGTGCAACAGTATTGCCTCCATCACCTGGTGACCACATGTAAACGTAGGATTGAGAGAAGTCATCGGCTCCTGGAAGATCATAGCCACTTCGCGCCCTCTCAGCGAACGAAGTCCGGGTTCTGAAAGTTTCAGAATGTCGAACTGCTCCTTCCCATCGGGTGAAAACAAAATCTCACCGTGAATATATCGCGCGGTGCCCGCTAATAACCTGAGAACAGCCAGTGATGTCACCGATTTTCCTGAGCCTGATTCGCCTGCGATACCGACAATTTCGTTCCTGTTTACAACAAGATTTATATTTTTTACCGCGGTTACCTCTTCGCTCTCCGTGATAAAATCGATCTGAAGATTTTTTATTTCGAGAAGGGGATAGATAAAAAACGTTTTAAAACTTAAGGTGCCTTACGGTCATACCGTTATTAATGAGTTGTTTTAACGAATCAATACCGATTTTTATGTGTCTTTCAACAAACTGATCGGTGATCATTCTGTCGCTTTCTTCCGTTTTTACTCCTTCAGGAACCATTGGCTGATCACTCACCAGCAATAATGCACCTGTAGGAATCTTGTTGAAAAAACCAACCGTAAATATCGTCGCTGTCTCCATGTCGATCGCGTACGCACGGATTTTCTGAAGGTACTCCTTGAACTGGTCGTCGTGTTCCCATACGCGCCTGTTGGTAGTGTATACCACGCCTGTCCAGTAATCGACTCCGTAATCCCTTATTGTTGTCGACACCGCTTTTTGCAAAGCAAATGCAGGAAGCGCAGGAACTTCCGGTGGAAAATAGTCTGACGATGTTCCTTCGCCCCTTATCGCTGCGATCGGCAGGATGAGGTCACCCAATTTGTTTCTCTTTTTTAATCCTCCACATTTGCCAAGAAACAACACAGCTTTTGGCGAGATGCCTGTAAGCAGATCCATTACCGTCGCGGCGGTAGGAGAGCCCATGCCGAAATTAATGAGCGTGATGTCGCCCGCGGTTGCGCATTGCATCGGCTTTGTGATGTCGGCTATTTTTACGCCGTTCCAGTCGGCGAAGAGTTCCAGGTAGTGACTAAAGTTTGTAAGTAAGAGGTATTTGCCGAAGTTTTCGAGTTTTTCACCGGTATACCGGGGTAGCCAGTTCTTTACTATTTCTTCTTTGGTTTTCATTAGATGGTTAGATCAGCGTATCTGACTATTTTTAATTAACGGAGAAAGTACAAAATTTAAGGTAATGATCAAAATAGACTACCCGGCTCATGAGTTCAGGATGAAGAAAGAGAAAGAGAAGGAGTTGATTTTTGATGAGCTTAGGAAATTATGGGTGCGGCTTACTCCGGAAGAATGGGTGCGGCAGAATTTTATCCGTTACCTGGTTTACAGTAAAAGTTATCCTTCGTCGCTTGTTGCGCTGGAAAAGAAAATTATGGTGGGAGAGATGATCAAGCGGTTCGACATACTTGTGTACGACAGGGCTCACCGTCCGTGGATGATGGTGGAGTGCAAGGCGTCGGACGTGCAGTTAAAAGAAAATGTGCTTAACCAGGTGTTGAGGTATAATATTGCGGTGCCGGTAGAGTTTTTGGTAATTACAAATGGAAACTATTGTATGGCGTTTAAGAAGGTTGACATGCGGCTTTTGCCGATTGATGAATTTCCGGATTTCGAAAAATAAAAAAGTCAGGTCACTTTACCGAATAACGCGAATCAAAACATTCTACGTTTTTCGCGGAGTAAACCTAAAAAAACATATCAATTCAGTCTGCAGCGCTACGGAAATATTCCTAATTCAGCGTAGCTGGTCGCTACTTTATCTATTGCCACCACGTAAGCCGCGGTGCGCATATCAGGAATCGCCTTATTCTTTTGCCAGCAGTCAATAATCTCCCTTGTGGCGGTAATCATTGTTTCTTCCAACCCGCTTCTTACCAAATCAATTTCTTCGGGACCCTGCATTATCTCTTCCTTATCCTGTGGATCGATACGCTTGCCCGATAACGATTCCATCTGGTTAAGTAATTGTGAATTCAGATTTTCAGTAAACCTTTTCTCCATCCTGCCATAACGTACGTGACTCAAATTTTTAAGCCACTCAAAGTAAGAAACAGTAACACCACCCGCATTCAGGTACATGTCAGGAATCACCAGCACATTCTTTTTTACAAGAATTTCATCGGCTTCGGGAGTTAGCGGACCATTCGCGGCCTCACCAATTATTTTCGCCTTTACTCTTCCTGCATTCTCACCATTAATCACATTTTCAAGGGCTGCAGGAATTAATATATCGCACTCCAGTTCGAGGGCTTCAGCGTTTGTTTTCAAGTTCGTGGCGCCGGGAAAGTTCAGAATTGATTTTGTTTTCTGGCGATGCGCAAACACTTCATCAACATTTAATCCCTTCTCACTGAATATCGCGCCTTCGAATTCGGCAAGGCCGATGATCTTCGCGCCGGCTTCTTCAAAAAATTTCGCGCTATGATATCCAACATTACCAAGACCCTGCACCACTACGCGTTTACCCTGTATGCCGGTTGAGAGCCCAAGCCTGTTCATCATATCCTTCATCCCGCATACTTCTCTCACACCATAAAATACGCCCAGGCCGGTGGCCTCTTTCCTTCCGCGAACACCACCCTGCGTTACGGGTTTTCCGGTAACACACCCGAGCGCGTCTATTTCGCCGGGACGCATGCTTCCGTAGGTATCGAGAATCCACGACATCTCCCGTTCACCCGTTCCGTAGTCGGGCGCAGGTACGTCGATGCCGGGTCCAATAAAATTCTTTTTAATAAGCTCGGCAGTATAACGGCGGGTGATTTTTTCGAGTTCGTAAGCTGAATATTTCTTGGGATCAATTGAAATTCCTCCCTTCGCACCGCCAAAAGGCACGTTTACTATCGCGCACTTATAAGTCATGAGCGCGGCCAGCGCCATCACTTCATCGAGGTTTACATTAGTAGCGAAACGAATACCACCTTTGCATGGTGTTTTGTGATGCGAGTGCTGAACGCGGTAAGCTTTTATCACCTCTATCTTGTCGCCCACTTTTACGGGGAAGTGCATCCGGTAGACGGCGTTGCATTGTTTTATTTGTTCAAGAACGCCGGGATCCCAACTGGTGAATGCGGCAGCTTTATCAAAACTTTTTTCGACCGCTCCGAAAAAACTGTATTCGTGTAGTGATGACATGTGTATGGTTTTTTGAGGTAAGTATGTTACTGCTGTCTGCGTTCCGCCGACTGCCTTTCTATTTTAGATATTTTTCTATCCAGTCTGATCAGGTAAATAAATAATCCGACCAGTATGGTTACCGATACAAGCATCACCACATATATTTTTCCTTCTGCCCGCAGGCCGGTACCTTCCCTTTCAGCCTGTACCGCCGTCGAATCCTGGGCCACCGCGAATAATGTAATTGCCAGTAAACAAATGCTGAATAGTAACTTTTTCATTTAAACGGCTGATTGAGTTTTTTCGGTAAAAACATGAAGCCGGAGCCTCAGCGTAGTGATCCAAATCGCGAGCATTGCCCACCCGATATAAGCGGGACGTATCACATATTTCATTGCTGTATTCAGGTCGTCGCCGTTGAAACCGGGATTGCCTTCAACTCCTTTTCCGCCAGGGTGAAGCGACTCAACCATTCTCGGCAGAATAAGGATCATTGGTATGTAAATAAAAAACGCGAAGATGTTGTACACGGCTGAAATACGCGCGCGCTTGTCGAGGTCGGTCATCGAATTTCTTAAAATGAAATACGCGAAATAGATCAGCAGCGCCACCGCCACTCCGAGCTGCTTCGGATCGTTGCTCCATGATGCGCCCCACGTAAAATTCGCCCACTCCATACCGGTGGCGAGGCCAAGTATACCGAACACGGTTCCGGTTTTCGCGAACTCCACGGCATAAATGTCATTGATAGCGTTTGGCTTCCGTAAATATTTTATTGAGTAAACGAGCGAGATGACAAGGGTTATAAATTGCGATGTCCACATCGGGATGTGGAAGAAAGCGTTGCGGATGGTGTGCTCAAGGTTACCTACATCGGGCACGGTGATCATTAAACCACCAATATAAGTGTATAACAGCAAGACAACAGTTAAGATTTTCCACCAGCGCATGAATCGTACGATTTTATCATCGGGTTCGCAAAATTAGGGTAAGGCGTTCATTTTTCTGCTTTTTAATCCTTCCATAAAAACGGAAACAAAATCACTGCAAGCACAATCACTAGAATATCGAGACCCGCCAGCACAAGGCTCATCAATAGCATTCCTCCCTGTATCACATCCGAAAACGCGGCGTTCGAAATACGCATCAGGATAAGAATCTGCGGAATGATCAGCGGAAACCCGAGAATCGCTATCATCGCCGCGTTTTGCTTCGCTCGCGCCGCTATTGCCGACAAAAAGGTAAAAACGAGGCTCAGGCTTACTCCACCCAGGCAAACAATCCCGGTAAATTTCCATGGATGCCGCACCACATCACCCATTAATATTCTGAAAAGCGCCAAACTTGTCACACTCATTACAATCATTAACAATCCGTTGAAAATAATTTTGGCAACGATATAGTCCCGCGCACCGGCGATGCTGTAGTAATACAGCGTTCTGCCACTGTTTTCCTGGAGAAAGCTTTTTGCAACCGCGTTGACGCAAATAAACAACTGTATCATCCAGAAGAGTCCGTTCCATACCTCCGGAAGCGGTTGTCCCATTGCTAAATAAAGCACAAAAATGGTCGACGCTACGTAAAGTAGTATCCCATAGAATGTATATTGTTGACGAATTTCAAGCAATATATCCTTACGGAGCAGTGCCGCGATATGACTGATGCCTGCGGTCAATTAATTAGGTACAAAAATTGTTAACTTTATAGAAACCCATCATTCTAAATCTATCCACCCACCTATGGAGCGGTTACAAGAACTCATCTACAAATTAAAAGAACAATTCGATCAAAAAGCCGATCAATCTAAACTATTGGCTACGACTCTTCTTATCGAGCGTGAGCTGATGAAGCTTGAATCGGCGCAAACCCCCGTCAGCCGTAGTTCCAAGGTGTCGGTAGTGATGCCGTCATCGCACCAGGCTTACCAGCCCAAACCGGAACCAGGCTACCAGCAAACGCCGGCTTACCATACTGAGGAAAGCATTGAAGAGCGAATTGAAGGGCGTGCGGAGCAACGCGCCGAACAACGTGTTGAAGCAACACCGAAACGCCCGCGTCAGCAGGAATACCAGTTCGATCCTCTCACAGAAATTCCAACGCTCGCCCAGCAGCATAGTACAAAAGAGATCAATGAACTGCTCGGCATCCGCGACGCTTCACTTAACGATAAGTTAAAACAGGATAAAATTGAAGTGGGTCATGTGGTGGCTGACCACCCGATAAAAGATCTCAAAAAAGCAATCGGCATCAACGACCGCCACATATTTATCAACGAATTATTCAGAGGCGACGAAGTGATGTATGAAAGAAGTTTGAAAACCATCAACGGCTTCAGAATCTTCGCCGAGGCGGAGTACTGGATAGAACGTGAACTGAAAGTAAAGCTCGGCTGGGAAGGACATAAGGACACCACCCGCCACTTCTATCAACTCATCAAAAGACGGTTCTCCTGAATATAGTCGAGAATTTTTTTCGTAGCGCCCTGCTTCGACTTCACATATTGTTCAGCTGCTTCGCAGCATTCGCGATATAGTTCCCGGTCCGTTAAAAGATTATTCAGCGTCTTCTCAAGGTCGAGTGCATTGTCGATCGTGAACGCCGCGCCTTCTTCTAACAAATCAATCGCTTCCTGGAACTGGTTAAACACCGGACCGAATATCACCGGCTTACCATACACGGCTGCCTCCAACACATTGTGAACACCTTCATCGCCAAATCCGCCTCCTACATAAGTAATCGTAGCATATTTATATATGCGCGACAGCATGCCGATGTTATCTACGATCAGTGTATTGATTTCTGAATAATTGTTGTTGGCCGATAACTGCGAATAGCGCACCGTGTGCCGGAACAATTTTTCTATCTCTTCCAAATGGTCGTCACCAATTTCGTGGGGAACAATAATAAATTTTATTTCGGGGTGGGTGTTGGCGTAATGATCGATCTCCTCCTCATCTTCGCACCACGTGCTGCCCGCTACTATCACCGGCGCGTTACCGGTAAATTCCCGGATCAGCGGCACGTCGGTGAAATTGGCCGCAATATCTATAACCCTGTCGAACCGCGTGTCGCCACTGACGGAAGCATTTTTTATTTCTATCGTTTGCAGTTGCTCCAACGAAGATTCATCCTGCACAAACAACCATGTAAAACAACGAAGCATTTCTGCATAAAGCGGTCCATACCATTTGAAAAATGCGTGTCGCCTGCGGAAAATTGCTGATACCAGCAGGAGCGGTATGTTGCGTTTCTGTATTTCGCGGAGGTAATGATACCAGTAATCGTACTTGATCCATAACACCAGTTTTGGATTCAGTAGTGTGATAAACCGTTTTGCGTTTTTACTTGTGGGTTCAGGAAGATAGAACACGAAATCTGCGCCCTGGTAATTTTTCATCACCTCGTAACCTGAAGGAGAAAAGAAGGTGACTACGATACATGCACCCGGATAATTCGACCTGATATTTTCGATGAGGAAGCGGCCCTGTTCAAACTCGCCGAGCGATGCAGTGTGCATCCATATTACAGGCTTCGTGTTATTTTGTAAAGCTGCGCTGACACGTTCGAACAGGTTTTTCCTGCCTCTTAGCCAAAGACGCGCTTTGATGTTCCATATGGAAGCGATTCGGATAGCCACCGCCAGCAGGCGGATGATGATGTTGTCAATCAGCAGGAACACAGGCAAATGTATGTATGATGTTTCACTGAACCAGTTTTTTACAGTACGTTTGTGCGCTTTTTAAAATGAACGTGCGATCTATGAGGCCCATACAAATGGTTGATCTGAAACAGCAGTATGCGAAAATTAAACCAGAAATCGACGCTGCATTACAGGACGTTCTCAACTCAGCCTCGTTTATCCAGGGAAAAGCTGTTCACGACTTCGCGGATAACCTGGCACGTTACCTCAACATCAGCCATGTTATTCCCTGCGCTAATGGCACCGATGCTCTTCAGATCGCACTTATGGCGCTCGACCTGCAGCCGGGCGATGAAGTAATCACACCTTCTTTTACATTTATAGCTACCACCGAGGTTATCGCGTTGTTAAAACTCAAGCCGGTGTTCGTGGAAGTTGATGCCAAAACTTTCAACATCGATCCCGCCGCTATCGAAAAAGCGATTACGCCAAAAACAAAAGCAATTGTTCCGGTACACCTCTATGGTCAATCGGCCGACATGAGCGCTATTATGTCGATCGCTGAGAAACATAACCTGCATGTAATAGAAGATAACGCGCAGGCGATCGGGGGCGACTATTCATTTCCGAATGGCAAAACAAAAAAGACCGGTACAATCGGGCATGTAGGCACTACTTCATTTTTCCCTTCTAAAAACCTTGGCTGCTACGGCGACGGAGGTGCGATATTTACCAATAACGACAACCTGGCGTCGAAACTGAAAATGATCGCCAATCATGGCCAGAGCAAACGGTACTATCACGATATGGTTGGGTGTAACAGCCGTCTCGATTCGTTGCAGGCTGCTGTTTTAAATATTAAGCTGAAGTATCTTGATAATTATATTAAGGCAAGAATCGCGGTGGCCGACTATTACGATAAAGCATTCGCCAATCATCCAAAGATTACGACCCCTTACCGCGCGCCGTATTCAAATCATGTGTTCCATCAGTACACTCTTATATTAAATGATGTTGATCGCGATGGACTCAACGCATGGCTCGCGCAGCATAATGTGCCCTCCATGCTTTATTACCCCGTTCCCGCTCACCGTCAGAAAATGTTCGATGCATTCGGCGGAAAAAACTATGAACTTAAAACAACCGACTGGCTGACAGAACGGGTAATATCGCTGCCCATTCATACAGAGATGGACGATGAGCAGCTCGCGTATATTACCGGTAAAGTGCTGGAGTTTGTAAACAGATCTAAATAAAACCTTTGATTGATGAAAATTGCTGTTGTTGGAACCGGCTATGTAGGATTGGTAACCGGCACCTGTTTCGCTGAAACAGGTAACGATGTTATTTGTGTAGATATTGATAAATCGAAGATTGATAAGCTCGCTAACGGGCAGATCACAATCTACGAACCGGGGCTTGAAAAATTATTTCTCAGGAATCTTCGTGAGGAACGCCTGAGCTTTACTACATCCCTGGAAAATGGCGTTCGCGAGGCGGCTGTCATCTTCCTTGCCCTGCCCACGCCGCAGGGAGAAGATGGCTCAGCAGACCTGAAATATGTATTGACGGTTGCAAAAGATCTCGGGCCGATTATGAACGGCTACAAAATTATTGTTGACAAAAGCACCGTACCTGTTGGCACCGCGGAAAAGGTACGTGATGAAATAGCGAAAAATTATAAAGGTGAATTCGATGTAGTTTCGAATCCCGAATTTCTTCGTGAAGGTGTGGCCGTGGACGATTTCATGAAACCCGACAGGGTGGTGATCGGTACCAATTCTGAAAGGGCGAGGAAGCTGCTTAATGACCTGTATTCGCCCTTTGTGCGCCAGGGTAACCCCATCATCTTTATGGATGAGCGTTCCGCTGAGCTTACCAAATACGCCGCTAACTCGTTCCTTGCTACAAAAATTTCGTTTATGAACGAAATTGCTCAGTTATGCGAAAGAATGGGGGCAGATGTTGATATGGTAAGGAGAGGAATAGGAGGTGATGAAAGAATAGGAAGAAGATTTTTATTCCCGGGCATCGGGTATGGTGGAAGTTGTTTCCCTAAAGACGTGAAAGCGCTTTCGAAGGCGTCGAAAGAGATAGGATATGATTTTCGTATACTCGACGCCGTTATGAATGTGAACGATAATCAGAAACTTCACCTGCTGCCGAAAATTAAAAACTACTTCAAGAACGATTTAAAGAATAAGAAATTCGCGCTGTGGGGACTTGCCTTTAAACCGAACACCGACGATATACGTGAGGCTCCTGCTTTTTATATGATTGATGCGTTGCTCGCTGAAGGTGCAGGCATCTGTGCGTTTGATCCGGAAGCGATGAACAATGCGAGAACGCAGCTTGGAGATAAAATTTCATACGCCGAAAATCAGTATGAATGTCTTGAAGGAGCCGACGCGCTCATCATCTCAACAGAGTGGAACGAATTCAGAACGCCTAACTTTCTGAAGATCGTCACTGCAATGAAGAACAAGGTAATTTTCGATGGCAGAAATCTGTTCGAAACCTCGGCGGTGAGAGAGTTGGGATTCCACTATGAAAGCATAGGACGCGCTCCCGCGGTTCCTGCGACGAACGCTGCAACAAAATAATGTAGTATGGCATCTAAACGGGTACTGATCACCGGCGCTGCCGGCTTCCTGGGATCACATCTGTGCGACAGGTTCATAAAAGACGGGTATTCGGTTGTTGGTATGGACAACCTGATTACCGGCGACCTCGCAAACATCGAACACCTTTTCAAACTGGAACAGTTTGAATTTTATCATCATGATGTGTCGAAGTTTATTCATGTGTCGGGGGAACTCGACTATATACTTCATTTTGCTTCGCCGGCGAGTCCTATAGATTATCTGAAAATTCCAATTCAAACATTGAAAGTGGGTTCGCTCGGAACGCACAACTGCATGGGTTTGGCAAAAGCTAAAGGCGCGAGAATTCTCGTGGCCTCTACTTCTGAAGTGTATGGCGACCCGCTGGTGCATCCGCAAACTGAAGAATACTGGGGGAACGTAAACCCGGTGGGTCCGCGGGGTGTTTACGACGAGGCGAAACGCTTCCAGGAAGCCATCACCATGGCGTATCACAACTTTCACGGGCTTGAAACGCGAATCGTGAGAATTTTTAATACATACGGACCAAGAATGCGGCTCAATGATGGCCGCGCCCTTCCCGCTTTTATCGGGCAGGCGTTGAGAGGCGAGGATCTTACTGTTTTTGGTGATGGAAGCCAGACGCGGTCTTTTTGTTATGTCGACGATTTGATTGAGGGCATAGTAAGATTGCTGTTCAGCGATTATCATCTGCCGGTGAATATTGGCAATCCCGAGGAGATTAGTTTGAAAGACTTCGCCGAAGAAATTCTAAAACTAACCGGCAGCGACAGGAAGATTGTCTATAAACCACTCCCGATGGACGATCCGAAACAGCGCAAGCCGGATATTACCCGGGCAAAAGAGCTGCTCGGCTGGCAACCGAAGGTGAGCAGGAAAGACGGGTTGAAAGAGACGTACGCGTATTTTAAGGCGCTGCCGCAGGCGGATTTGTATAAGCTTCCCAAAGAATTTGTAAGCAGGAAGTAAAATTACGGGGCGGGAAATAGCGTTAATGGTTAGATTTTTAAAGAATTATAGCTTAAACACCCAGAAAACTTAAAAATAAAACTTCAATGTATCAGGAACTAGTGGACAAAAAGGCAAAACTGGCCGTGATAGGCCTGGGCTACGTGGGCTTACCGATCGCACTGGAATTCGCAAAGAAAATTTCCGTTATAGGCTTCGATATCAACGCAAAACGTATTGAAATGATGCGTAATGCGCAGGATCCCAGCAAAGAAGTGGACGCAAAAGAATTCAAGGACAGGGATATCGTTTTCACCAGCGATCTCGAGGTACTCAAACAAGCCAGGTTTTTCATCGTTGCCGTTCCTACTCCTGTTGACAAATACAACGTTCCCGACCTGAAACCCCTTATCGGCGCCTCTACAACAGTAGGTAAGGTCCTCAAAAAGGGTGATTATGTTGTTTACGAATCCACCACATACCCGGGCTGTACCGAAGAAGACTGCCTGCCAGTACTGGAGAAGCTGTCGGGCCTGAAAATGGGTACAGATTTCAAACTCGGCTATTCCCCGGAGCGCATCAACCCGGGAGATAAAAAAAATACACTGAGAACCGTGGTGAAAGTAGTTTCCGGTTGCGACGCTGAATCGCTCGACGAAATCGCCAAAACATACCAAATGGTAGTGGATGCAGGTGTGCACCGCGCCAGTTCGATAAAAGTAGCGGAGGCCAGTAAAATTGTCGAAAACACACAGCGCGACCTGAACATCTCGCTGATGAACGAACTTTCGCTCATTTTCGACAGGATGGGCATCAACACATTCGATGTAATTGAAGCAGCAGGAACAAAGTGGAACTTTTTGAAATTCCAGCCGGGCCTGGTAGGCGGCCACTGTATTGGTGTTGACCCGTACTACCTCACCTATAAAGCTGCGGCCCTTGGCTACGAATCGAAAGTTATTTCTTCGAGCCGCTACATCAACGACGATATGGCGAAATACGTTGCGAGAAAAATCATCACTCACGTGCTTAGAAACTCCAACGAACCGCGTGTGCTCGTAAAAGGTGTTACCTTCAAGGAGAATGTTAGTGATATCCGCAATTCTAAAATTGTGGACACGGTAAAAGAATTGTTGTTATTCAATATTCATGTGGACGTTGAAGATCCGTTTGCGCAGGGAGAAGAAGTTCATGAAGAATACGGATTGAAACTTTGTGCGAAAGAAGAAAAAAATTACGATGCAGTGATCATCACCGTGCCGCATAAGAGCTACATGGATCTGGATGACAATTATTTTAAAGGCATTACAAAAGAAAAAGCTGTAATAGCCGAT
This sequence comes from Chitinophagaceae bacterium, assembly GCA_016786745.1. GTDB lineage: Bacteria > Bacteroidota > Bacteroidia > Chitinophagales > Chitinophagaceae > Flavitalea. The sequence goes on from JAEUVS010000075.1 coordinate 39,521, forward strand.
CTTAAAGGCATTTACAAAAACAAAATAAAAAGCAGGCAATACTGGAGCTTATAATGGGTAATTATGAACGGACAATACTGGTAACCGGCGGTGCTGGATTTATCGGTTCGCATGTTGTTCGCCGGTTCGTTAATAAATTTCCTTCTTACAAGATCGTAAACCTCGACGCGCTCACTTACGCGGGGAATCTTGAAAACCTGGCAGATATTCAGCAGGCGTCGAATTATATATTTGAAAAGGGCGACATCACCCACGAAAGTTTTATAAATACGCTTTTTGAGAAATATAAGTTCGACTCCGTTATTCATCTCGCCGCAGAAAGTCATGTTGACCGGTCAATCAACGATCCACTGTCGTTCGTTAAAACCAATGTGCTGGGAACCGCTACCTTACTCAATGCCTGCCGCACTTCCTGGAAAAATAATCTAATCAATAAAATTTTCTACCACGTATCTACCGACGAAGTATATGGTACGCTGGGAAGCGACGGCTACTTTACAGAGGAAACATGCTACGATCCACGGTCGCCCTATTCTGCATCAAAAGCCGCATCCGACCACCTGGTGATGGCATACCATCATACCTATCATCTGCCTGTAATCATCTCGAATTGCTCGAATAACTACGGGTCCCACCATTTTCCTGAAAAGCTGATCCCGCTGATGATCAATAATATTAAAAACAACAAACCTCTTCCCGTATACGGTAAAGGCGAGAATGTAAGGGATTGGCTGTGGGTGGAGGATCACGTGAGCGCCATTGATATAATTTTTCACAGGGGCAGGCAGGGTGAAACCTATAACATCGGCGGATTGAATGAATGGCGGAATATAGATCTCGTGAAATTGCTGGTGAGGATAATGGACAAAAAGCTGAACAGGCCGGAGGGCACATCGGAAAAGTTAATCACGTTCGTAGCTGATCGTCCCGGCCACGATCTGCGCTATGCTATCGATCCAAAAAAACTTACAACAGAGCTGGGTTGGAAACCTTCCGTAACTTTTCAGGAAGGATTGGAAAAAACAGTAGACTGGTATCTTGCAAACGATGAATGGGTAAAGCATGTAACATCGGGCGACTACCAGCAGTACTACGACCAACAGTATAAGAAAAAGACATAATTGATTTAAATGCCGTTCACTCCAACTACGTTTCCCGGACTCATTGTTATTGATCCCGTAATACTGGAAGACAGCCGCGGCTATTTTTTTGAAGCCTACAGCGAAGAGTTGTTTCATGTGAATAATATCAAGGCGTTGTTCGTGCAGGACAACCAATCGAAGTCGTCGTATGGTGTAGTGAGAGGGCTGCATTATCAAAAACCTCCGCATGCACAAAGCAAATTGATACGGGTACTCAGCGGAACAATTGTCGACACCGTGCTCGATCTCCGGGTTGGTTCGCCAACATTCGGCGAAACATTCTCTATTCATCTTTCAGCTGAAAACAAAAAGCAGTTGTTCATTCCGAAAGGATTCGCGCACGGCTTTTCGGTTATTACAAAAACTGCCGAAGTGTTGTATAAGTGCGATGCGTATTACAACAGGGACAGTGAATCGGGCATATTATATAATGATCCGGAATTGAACATAGACTGGGAAGTTCCCACCGGCAGCGTGATGGTGTCGGATAAAGACAGATTACTGCCAACATTCAATTCATACGCAGGTGACTTTACCTTCAATCAATAGAGATATTGATATTGTATGTTTTTCTCTTTCCAGGTGGGATGCGCCTATATCTTCGCCCGCCGTGTCACTTGCTAAAGAACTATCGAAAAATAACAGGGTGTTTTATATAGAACACCCCTATTCGTTTAAAGATTTTATTAAAGAAGGAAAATCGGCCAGGCAATATACTGACAGTAATGTGCGTGTGGTAACGCCGCCTTTGGTGTACCCGATAAATTTTTTGCCGGAGGGGAAATTGTACAATGCACTTTCGTCTGCGAACAATTCAATCTTGCTGAAAACCCTTCGTAAGGTTCTTCATCAAAGTCATGTTCGGCAATACGTTTTTATCAATTTCTTTGATCCGTTTTTTCTGCGCGCCATTCCTCCGGATGTTAAACCTGCGCGTTTTATTTACCAGTGCATGGATGATATTTCGCAGGTGGCGTACACGGCAAAACATGGCATAAGACTCGAGAATGAAATTGTGAAGAATGCTGATGTGGTGTTATGTACTTCACGCGAATTGTTGCGATTGAAATCTGTTTTTTCAGCTAATGTGCATTTCCATCCCAATGCTGCCGATGTGGATCTGTTCAAAAGAGCCGCTACCGAAGTATTGAATCGTCCTGCAGATATGGACTTTGGCGACAAAAAAGTTATCGGCTTCATGGGCAGCATCGAATACAGGACAGATTTTGAGCTGCTGGTAAAGCTGGCTAAACATCATCACGATAAGATTTTGTTTATGGTTGGCCCGGTGTCGGGCAATGAGCATATAACGTCCGGGTTGAACTGGCTGCCAAACGTGGTGTTCGCCGGCGCGAAAAGGCTCGAAGAGCTACCGGCTTATCTTCAATATTTCGACTGTTGTATTATTCCCTATAAAGTGAATACGCTTACTGCGAGCATTTATCCGCTGAAAATAAATGAATATCTCGCAGCGGGCAAGCCTGTTGTGGCAACGAATTTTTCCGAAGACATCCTGTCGTTTAAAGAAGTCGCTTACATCGTAAGTTCTCACGCTGAATTCATCGACACCATCGACAAAGCGATCGAAGAAAACGTTATCAACAGGAAAGTCGCACGAATGGAGGCGGCTTCAACAAACAGTTGGGAGAAACGTGTTGAACAGTTCTGGGATATTATTACCTGATTATTTAATGGCAACGATCTGCGTGCCGCCGTGCTTGCTTTCTGTTTTCACAATGCCAAATCCTGGTGCATAGTATTCTGTTCCCTCTATATTCATTGGCACCCCGATTCCCATTGTCTTAATCCTTGTTTTGCTTTTGTAAGATATTTTGTAGCAATCCCAGCTGCCTGCGGGCGTTGTAACATTTTCTTTTGCTTCCACTTTGCGATCGAACACTTCCATGTCCATGCTTTGCTTCATGCCTTTGTTGTCCCACTCAAGATGCATGGTGGCGTTTTTCAGGTTGTCGCCCACGTTCATGTTGTTTGGGTATTCTATGTAAATATTTTCGCCCTGCACATCGGTTTCGGCGCTCATGCCCGGCTGTTGTGGCATGGACATTTTCATATCAAGCATCATTACGCCTCCGTCGCATTTTATTTGCGCCTTACTTTTTACGATTGATTTTCCTTTTTTGTCAAACATTTCGCTTTCGAGGTCGGCGGTGGTCGACGAGCCTGAGTTGCTTACATTGGAAACGGTATATACCTGCTTCGCGTTCTGCTCACCCTTTTTGTTAAGGATGGCCATTTCTATTGTTTTGTTATTCTGGAGGAAGTAGTATCCGTTGCAATCCTGCGCTGAGATGTTGCAGGCGAAAAGAAGTGATACCCCGGAGAGGAGTAAAATTTTCATCGGCATAATAGTTTGGTATTAGGTTATGTACCAAATATAAAATTATTTCGACTAAATGGTTTTATCGGGATTTTCATGTCCGGCTGATCCCTCACACGAGGCTTCGCCTCGGTTCGGGATGACAGCATTGTTGTATTTGTCATCCCGAATCCCGCCGAAGACGGGTGAGGGATCTGCGGATGAACTAAAATTTTATTTGAATTTCTTAAGCATATCATCCACGCTCAAATTCCCCTCAAACGTAGTGACTAACTGCTGATTCTTATCATAAAACGCCATGTAGGGAAAATTCGCAATCTCATAAAAAGGCGGGAGGAAATAATTCGCATCGCGGCCGGTAACAATATTAGGATACTTCTGAATCTGGTACTTTTTGTTGAACTCGGCGAGCTCTTCTATCGGCTGATAAGTAGCCATCACGATCTGGTAGTTCTTAAAATCATTCATCCTCTTCTGCATCGCCTCAAACTGGTGAATACAGTGATCGCAGCCGGGGCTGAAAAACATGATAAGCGTCGGCGTATTCTTTTTAAGCTTGGCCGTGGAATAAGCGCCTTTGCCAACTGTTTCTATCTCAAACACGGGCAATTTCTTATTCTGCTTGTAGGGCGGAACCGGCGATTGCGAGAACGCTACACTAAAAATTACAAGGGCAAAAGATGTTAAAAACCAGGCCTTCATGGATCGTATTTTTTTGGGTACAAATGTATTGATAGTTACCCTTAACTTTGCCGTCCGTTAGTTAAAAATGGGTTTAAAATAATAAGTAAAACATGGCAACAACAGCCGATATCAGCAGGGGAATGATTCTTAAACTCGATGGAAGTCTTTATTCCGTCGTTGAATTCGGGCAGAACAAAACCGCACGTGCTGCAGCAAAGGTTTGGGCGAAATTAAAAGGCGTGGATAACGGCCGCTCAATTGAACATACCTGGAACTCAGGCGATAACGTGTATCCTGTAAGAGTAGAGAGAAAAGATTACCAGTATCTTTATAAAGACGACTCCGGATACACATTTATGGATACCGAAACTTTCGAACAGGTAACTGTTGGTGAAAATTTTGTCGACGCTCCGCAGTTCCTTAAGGAAGGGCAGGAAGTATCCGTACTTTTCAATACCGAAACAGAACAACCAATGAGCGTTGAACTCCCCGATAAAATAGTTGTACTTGTCACTTACTCTGAACCTGGTTTGAAGGGCGACACCGCCACAAGAACACTAAAACCCGCGACCGTTGAAACCGGCGCGACGGTAAACGTTCCCCTTTTTGTAAACGAAGGCGAATTAATCCGCATTAACACCAAAACCGGAGAATACGTCGAGAGGGTTAAATAAATGAGAATGAAGGCTGAATATTGTAAATCCTTATCTTAGCCACTGTTTTAGCAAGAATCTTTTTATAAAAACCCATTTTCAGATGGATTTCAAACAAATTCAGGAGTTGATCAAGCTGATCAATAAGTCTAATATTGGCGAGGTTTCGATTGAAGAAAAAGGATTTAAGTTAACCATCAAACAAAAAGAGGAAGCTACACAAACCGTTTTCGCAGCACCACAACAGCTTCCGGCTGCGTATCACGCCCCGGCTCCGCAATTTCCCCAGGCACCGGCCGCTGCGCCGTCACAACCCGAAAAAAGCCGGCCGGCACAAGATTCTGCTTCAGACAACTTTATTACCATTAAGAGCCCGATGATCGGTACTTTCTACCGCAGCTCCACGCCAGGCAAACCACCGTTTGTGGAAGTCGGCGACGAAATCGCTCCCGGCAAAGTAGTATGCATCATCGAAGCCATGAAATTATTTAACGAGATTGAAAGCGAGGTTAAAGGCCGTATAGTGAAGGTACTTGCCGACGATGCTTCACCTGTTGAATATGATCAGCCTCTATTCCTCGTTGAGCCGCTGTAAGTCATCCTGACCACTAAACGAACTTTTAGAAGAGATGTTAAAAAAAGTACTGATTGCCAATAGGGGTGAAATTGCACTGCGTGTTATACGTACCTGCAAGGAGATGGGCATTAAGACTGTAGCGGTTTACTCTACGGCAGATAAAGACAGCCTCCATGTGCGTTTTGCCGACGAAGCGGTCTGCATCGGCAAACCAGCCAGTACCGATTCATATCTCAATATTCCTCATATAATGGCGGCTGCGGAAATCACTAACGCCGACTCCATACATCCGGGTTACGGTTTTCTCGCTGAAAATGCCCGGTTCGCTGAAATCTGCGGAGAACATAATATAAAGTTTATTGGTCCCACTCCAGCGCAGATCAAGGCCATGGGCGATAAAATGACGGCTAAGGAAACAATGATCGCCGCCGGTGTGCCCGTTGTTCCCGGTGGCCAAGGTCTCCTCACAAGTGTTGAAGAAGCGAAAAGTCTTGCCAGGGATGTTGGTTATCCCGTAATCCTTAAAGCAACAGCTGGTGGTGGTGGCAAGGGTATGCGTGTGGTTTGGGAAGAAAGTGAGATGGAGAAGAATTATGAAACCGCCAGGATAGAAGCCGCAGCCTCTTTCAAGAATGACGGCATCTACATGGAGAAATTTGTCGAAGAACCCCGTCATATCGAAATACAGATCGCCGGCGATCGCTATGGAAAGATTTGTCACCTCAGCGAAAGAGATTGCTCCATACAGAGAAGGCACCAGAAACTCGTAGAAGAATCACCTTCTCCATTTATGACCGACGAGCTCAGGCAACGGATGGGCGATGCCGCTAAAAAAGCCGCGGGTGCTATCGGTTATGAAAGTGTGGGAACAATAGAATTTCTTGTAGATAAGCACAGGAATTTCTATTTCATGGAAATGAATACGCGCATCCAGGTAGAACATTGTGTTACCGAGGAGGTGACCAACTTCGATCTTATAAAAGAGCAGATTAAGATCGCTGCGGGCGATGCGATCAGCGGGTTGGATTATACTCCCCAGGGTCACGCGATAGAATGCAGGATAAACGCGGAAGATCCGTATAATGATTTCAGGCCCTCTCCAGGCCGTATTACCGTGCTGCATCAACCGGGCGGACATGGAATACGGGTTGACTCGCATGTTTACGCCGGTTATTCAATTCCTCCTTTTTATGATTCGATGATCGCGAAGATTATTGCTGTTGCGCGTACCCGTGAGGAAGCGATTAATACAATGAGCAGGGCGTTGAGTGAATATGTGATAGAGGGCATTCGCACGACTATCCCGTTTCATCAGCAGCTTATGCGCAATGAAGCGTTCCGCAGCGGTAACTTTAATACTAAGTTCCTGGAAAGTTTCAAAATGGTTTAGCCTGCGGCACTATGGCCTCCGGCCGGCTTTGGAGAAAACCTTCGGTTCAAATGCCTGCGGCGCTATCGATAAGATCTTCTGCGCCAAAAAAAGAACTCAACTTTCTAATTATCTCCTCCACGACCGCATCAGGGCACGAAGCCCCACTCGTCATCAACACCCTCACAGGCTTTTCAAAAGAAAGATACCCTGAAGTGCGCACTTCCTTCCTGCCATGATAATCATAATGCAAAATCTCCTCCGGAGAAATAATCTTATCAGCAGAATTAATAAAATAAACCGGCAACTTCTCCTCGCACAACTCCACAAGATGTGTAGTATTCGAACTATTATATCCTCCCGCAACAATCGCCAGGTCAGCGGGCGTATTCAGCAACGCAGTCACCGCACTTTGATTATCATTGGTAGCATAACATAACGTATCACGCGTATCCGCGAAACGCTCACCTATCTGCGACTCGTCGAGCCGGTAATAATCTTTCATGGTCTGGCGAAGAAAATCAGCGATCGCCTGCGTATCAGTGGCCAACTGCGTCGTCTGGTTCACCACGCCTATGCGTTGCAAGTCCTTCGTAACGTCAAAGCCTTCTGAATATCTCCCGGAAAAATTTTCATAAAAACTTTCCGGTGGCAAGGCGCCAGTAATATAACGTGCAAGTATAACCGCTTCATGCATATCATTCACCACAACAGATGGCGCACCAGCCGAAGCATGCGAAAATGTGGCACGCGTTTCTTCGTGTTTCGGCTTGCCGTGAATAACAATGCTGTATCCTTTGGCGGCAATCTGCTCGCTGCGGTTCCATACCTTTTCAACGAAAGGACAGGTGGTATTATATTTCTCAATCTGGATGCCCGATTCGCGAAGTTCTTTTTCAATACCCAGCGTTGTGCCAAACGCAGGTATCAACACGATATCATCGGGCCGCAATTCTGAAAAAGGAATCAATTGCTTACCACCCGTGTCCTGCAGAAACCGTACGCCTCTTGCGATCAAATCAGCATTCACCAGCGGGTTATGAATCATTTCACTCAGCAGGAAAATCCTCTTGCCTTCATTCTCTTCAATTGTTCTGAAAGAAATTTCAATAGCATTCTCCACACCATAGCAAAAGCCGAAATGTCTTGCAAGATATATTTTCAAATCACCAAAGTCGAGGAGGGAAGGGCTGAGGTCTTTCTTCAGTTTGTCCTGCTGCTTCCTCCTGTTCTTTACTTCACTGATGAGTGGACTTCTGTAAGTAGTTGGAACGTTGAACGATTTCATGACAGGCTGCAAATTTACACGTATTTTGTGTTATGAATTTTCACTTTGAGCCTGTGCGTTGGTCGCTGAATACCAATCTCTACGAAGTAAACCTAAGGCAATATACCAGCGAAGGCACATTCCAGGCTTTTGGCAACGAACTACCCCGGCTTTACGACATGGGCGTGAATATTCTGTGGTTCATGCCCATCACACCAATCAGCAAAGAGAAAAGACTGGGCACGCTCGGAAGCTATTATTCATGTTCCAATTATACCGACACCAATCCTGAATTCGGAACGGTGCAGGATTTTATTCATCTCGTAAAGAAGGCGCATCATATCGGCTTCAAAGTGATCATCGACTGGGTGGCTAACCATACCGGATGGGACCATGCCTGGGTAAAAAAACATCCCGGATTTTATAAAAGAAATGCCGCCGGAGATTTTTATGACAGCAATGGATGGGAAGATGTGATAGACCTGAATTATTACGACCAGGCCATGCGCAGGGAAATGATTTTGTCAATGGAATTTTGGGTGAAGGAGTGTAACATCGACGGATTTCGGTGTGATATGGCACATCTCGTTCCGCTCGATTTCTGGAGGGATGCACGCATGCATCTCGACCAGGTTAAACCGTTGTTCTGGCTCGCCGAAACCGAGCACCAGAATTACCAGCATGTGTTCGACTGCAGTTATGCATGGCACTGGATGCATGTTTCGGAAAATTTCGCGAAGAAAAGAACAAACATAGAAGAACTCCGCAGCACACTCCTCGAGTACAATAAAAAGAAACTTCCTCAAACAACTCACCTGTTTTTTACCAGTAACCACGATGAAAATAGTTGGAACGGAACCGAATATGAGAAGTATGGCAATGCAGCGTTACCATTTGCGGTACTCATCAATATGTGGAACGGCTTAAGTCTCACCTACAGTGGCCAGGAAATACCGAACCGCAAAAGATTAAATTTTTTTGAGAAGGATCCCATTCAATGGAACTATACAAATGAACTGCACAGTTTCTATAAAGCATTGTTCAATACGCGTAAATCTTTTGGCGAAGAGCAAACGGAGATATTAATGCTGCATCCAAAAGGCGACCGGCACGTTATCGCTTTTTTGAGATTTTCACGGTTGAAGCAAGTGCTCGTGATAATCAACCTGAGCGATACATCTCACGAAATCGTACTCGAGGAATCACTTATCTCCGGCACATATTCCGATATCTTTACTTCCAAAAAACACGAAGCTCCATCACTAAAAAATTTAATGATGGAGCCGTGGAGTTATTTAGTATTGGAAAAATTATAATTCACGCCTCACGCCTCACGCTTCACGCCTCCCGTCTCACGCCCCAAGATTCAGTATAAAATTATACACCCCCTCATATCCCGGGTAAATTCCTTCCACCTTCACACTTCCGCTCGCGGTTTCCAGTACTTTTCTTAAATCGTCCACATTGCTCACTTTCGTGTTATTCGCTTTAAGGATAATGAAGCCTTCGTAAACTTTTACCTTGCTCAACAATCCGCGTGGGCCGATTGATTTGATTTCAACTCCACCGGAAATACCGAGTTCATCGGCCTTCTTTTTATCAACCGTTCCGAGGTCGGCGCCGAGTTTATCAATTATCGAAGCTTTTACAACATCCATCGTACCCGTACTGTTGCGGAGCACTACGTTGGTCTTGTATTCCTTTCCACTTCTGCGGTAAGAAAGATTGATTTTATCACCAGGGCGGTATGTAGCGATCTGTCCAACCATTTCAGCGCCTGAACTTATAGGCACGTCGTTGATGCCGGTGATAAAGTCGCCTTTTTTGATACCGGCTGCATATGCCGCGCCGTCTTTCGGAACATCCATCACATACACACCTTCCTCACTCGGTGGAATACCGCTTTCTTTTTTCTGTTCTTCAGTAAGTCCCTCACGGGGATATTGAATTCCGAGATATGCTCTCTGAACGGTGCCGTATTTCATCATATCGGCAACGATCTTTTTAACTATGTTGACAGGGATGGTGAAAGAATACCCCGCGTAAGCTCCCGTTGGGGAAGCGATTGCTGAGTTAATGCCGATCAGCTTGCCTTCGGTGTTCACGAGCGGCCCGCCACTGTTCCCGGGATTTACCGCCGCATCGGTTTGCAGGAACGATTCTACCGGTGTATTGCTTTGCCTCCTGTTAATTTCAAGTGTTCTTCCTTTTGCACTTACGATACCCGCTGTTACGGTTGCTTCGAGGTTAAGAGGATAGCCAAGGGCCAAAACCCACTGGCCGATCTTTACATCGTCGGAGTTTCCGTAAACCATGAAGGGTAAGCCTTTCGCGTCTATTTTTAACAGTGCAAGGTCGCTGCTCGGGTCGGCTGCAACCAGTTTCGCTTTGAACGAACGCTTGTTGCTGAGAGTCACCGTGATTTCATCGGCGCCATCAATCACGTGATTGTTGGTAACGATATACCCGTCTTCACTGATAATCGCTCCAGAGCCCGATGCCATCTGCGGTAGCGAACGCGAACGGTCGCCAAAGAAATCGTCAAGGTCGAGATCGAAAAGGTCGCCGAACGGACTTCTTCTCGGAAGATTATTGCTTACTGTGCTTGTTGCTTTTGTTTTTATATGCACGGTTGCCGGAATCGCAGCCGATGCAGCCGGTGTGAAGTCCACCAGCGCGTTCGCGCCGTTTATTCCGTCAAAACCCGCGTAATTGGCTGGTGCCTTTCCTGTATCATTTGATCCAGGCTGCTGATAATGGTAAGTATCGCCGCCTCTGGAGATCTTGTTGTAACCCCAGATTGTTCCAAGCGAAGTAGCCGCGCTGAGTACAATTACTGCTAAAATGTTACGCATTTTCATATTCAGGTAATATTATGTTTTTTATGGTGTCAAATTATATGCCTGCACAACAAATAAACGATCAATGAGTAAAATCGACAGTACCACTAATCCGGTTTAACAATTAATTTACTAAAGTCTTCGTAGATCACTGACAAAATTAAATCACCTTTCTCATAATTCACGTAAGAATTGCAGTGTATCTGCCTTATCTGCATAATCGCTGACTCCTGGTTTTTGGGCCTTTCCGAAAGGCACATGGCTCTTACCCACAACGCACTGGATATCGGTATTATTTTCAATGGACCTTTCCACCGCTTTACGATCCGAATATACCTCGTAGTGCA